>NZ_JBFAOC010000075.1:0-29367 GCF_040675055.1 Micromonospora sp. NPDC049662 | reverse complement strand
TCCACCGCGCCCGCCGCTGAGATGTACGCACGGGCCCCTTGTTCGCGCCTAGGCGCTAACAAGGGGCCCTTCCTTACATCGGGGCGTTGCTCATCGCGGGGGCGTGGCGGCGGGCATCGAGTGGCAGGGCTGCGACGGTGGGGCCTCCCGGGGTGGCCGGTGCACCAGCACGAGGGCCAGCACCGCGCCGGCCAGCAGTAGCCCCGCGCACCAGGCCAGCGCCGCCCGGAACGCGTCGGTCAGCTCGGCCTTCTGCTCGTAGCCGCCACCGGACAGGCCCACCAGCAGCGGCAGCGCGGCCACGGCGAGCAGACCACCGGCCCGGGACGCGGCGTTGTTGAAGCCGCTCGCAACCCCGGAGAACCGATCCTGCACGGCCGCGAGCACCGACGCGGTCAGCGGCGCCACCACCAGGGTCAGTCCGAGGCCGAAGAGCAGCACCCCGGGCAGCACGTCGGTCCAGTAGGACGCGCCGGGGCCGACGCCGCGCAGCAGCAGCAGGCCGATGGCGGCGATCACCGGGCCCACGGCCAGTGGCAGCCGGGGACCGATCCGGGCCGACATCGCACCGGCCCGGGCCGAGCCGACGAGCAGCAGCACCGTCATCGGCAGCAGCGCGATCCCGGTCCGGAACGCCGACCACTCGACGACGTTCTGCAGGTAGACGGCGAAGAAGAAGGTGAACCCGCCGAGCGCGGCGTAGACCACCACGGTGAAGACGTTCAGGACGGCGAAGAGCCGGCTGCTGAACAGCCCGGTGGGCAGCATCGCGGTGTCCCCGCGCCGCCGTTCCAGCAGCACGAAGGTCACCGCGGCCACCACACCGACCAGCGCGGCGATCACCACCGGCGCCGAGGCGAAGCCGCGAGCGGGCGCGTCGATCAGGGCGTACGTGACGCCGGCGAGCGCCAGTGCGCCGAGCACCGCCCCGGCCACGTCGAAGCGGCGGCGCGTACGGCCCGGCCCGTGGGTGCGGGAGGCGTTCTCGTCGCGACTCTCCGGCACCCAACGCAGCGCGGCCAGCACGACCAGGACGGCGATCGGCAGGTTGAGGAAGAAGATCCACCGCCACGAGAGGGTGTCGATCAGCCAGCCGCCGATGAACGGCCCCAACGCCGTGGACACTCCGGACAGTCCGGCCCACGCGCCGATCGCCCGACCCCGGTCGTCGGGGTGGAAGCTGGCCTGGAGCACCGAGAGCGAACCGGGCGTGAGGAGCGCTCCGCCCGCGCCCTGCACGATCCGGGCCGCGATGAGGGTGCCGGTGCCCTGGGCGAGCCCGCACAGCACCGACGCGGCGGTGAACCAGAACACGCCAATGAGGAACACCCGCCGCCGACCGAAGCGGTCCCCGAGCGACCCGCCGAGCAGCACGAACGCCGCGAGCGTCAACAGATACCCGTTGATGGTCCACTGAAGATCGGCGACGTTGGCCCCGAGGTCCTGGCCGAGTTTCGGCAACGCCACGTTGACGACCGTGGTGTCCAGGAAGACCATGCCGGAGGCGAGCACCGCGGCGAGCAGGGTTCCCCGGCCGGCGGCGGTGCCCATCCGCAGTGCGGGCGACGGTACGGAGGAGGTCATCCCACCAATCTTGCTTGCACATTGTGGGAGACGCCACGAAACGCCGAAACCGTCCCCGGGTACTGTGCGCAAGCGCCGGGAGCCCGCAAGCTGGAGAGGTGTCGTCTGTGCGTACCAGATCAGGACCGCGTGCGTCGATGGCCGCGCTCGTCGCGGCGCTGGCGCTCGTCATGGCCGGCTGCGTCCCACCCGAGGAGGCGGAGACCACGCCGACGCCGGGTGGCGGCGGTAACGCCGTCGAACAGTTGGGCCAGTTGACCGTCGCCACCGCTGGCTCGATGAAGGGCTACAGCCGGGAGCGCTTCCCACACTGGCGGGACACCGGCAAGAACTGCGACGTGCGGGACTCGATCCTGCAACGCGACGGCAAGGACGTGAAACTCTCCGGCTGCAACGTGGTCGGGGGTCGCTGGGAGAGCGTGTACGACGGCCGCAGCGCGACCGATCCCTCCCAGGTGGACATCGACCACACGGTGCCGTTGGCCAACGCGTGGCGCTCCGGCGCCGACGAGTGGGACAACGCCAAGCGTGGCGACTTCGCCAACGACACCACACGTCCGCAGCTCATCGCGGTTTCCGCGTCCTCCAATCGGGCAAAGGGTGACCAGGATCCGTCCCAGTGGAAGCCGGCGAACCGGTCGTACTGGTGCCAGTACGCCAAGGACTGGGTGACGGTGAAGCACTACTGGAAGCTGACGGTGACCAGTGCCGAGAAATCCGCGCTGACCGACATGCTGGAGGGCTGCTGATGAGCGAGGAACCTGCGACAGAGGCCAAGGCGACCGCGGACACGGCCCCGTCCGCGGCCGGGATGACCGCGGACGGCACCGGCGACACCCCGGCCGCGGTGCCGGGGGCCGGCATGGTCGCGGACTCGACCGGCGCCAGTGCCCCGCAGAGCCGGACCGCCGACATCGTGCCCGGCCCGGGTGGGGTGATGACCGACGAGGTCGGCGTCGTCACCGGGGAGCTGACCCTGCGCACCGAGTACGCGGACGGCAAGGTCACGCTGCGGGTGCAGTACAAGGACGCGGACGAGTGGTACGTGGTGACCGGCGGGCTGGTCGCGCTGCCCGATCCGGCAGGGCTGGACGCGGTGCACGCCGTGGCGGTTGCCCTGCTGAACCGCCCCGAGGGCTGACAGCCCGTACGCCGGTCAGGGGCCGTCCGTCACGGACGGCCCCTGACCGCGTCACGGGGTGGGGATCAGCTCGCCGGGCGGGTCGACCGGGCCGGTGCCGTCGGTCGGGCGGACCAACTCCACCTCGACCTCGTGCGGGCGGATCCGACCGGCGGCGATGTCCTCGGCGAAGTGGCAGGCCACCCGGTGCCCGCCGACCACGTCCCGCAGCTCCGGTCGCTCGCTCGCGCAGCGGGTCGGCTGCGCCCACGGGCACCGGGTGTGGAACCGGCAGCCCGCCGGCGGGTTGCTGGGCGAGGGCAGGTCACCGGCGAGCAGGATGCGCTCGCGGCGGTCCTCGACGACCGGGTCGGGCACCGGCACCGCGGACATCAGCGCCCGGGTGTAAGGGTGCATCGGCTCGCGGTACAGGTCGTCGCTGGACGCCTCCTCGACCAGACCGCCGAGGTACATGACGCCCACGGTGTCGGCGATGTGCCGGACCACCGCCAGGTCGTGCGCGATGATCAGGTACGTCAGGCCGCGCTCGTTCTGCAGATCCTCGAGCAGGTTGAGCACCTGCGCCTGGATCGACACGTCGAGTGCGGAGACCGGCTCGTCGGCGACGATCAGGTCCGGGTTGAGCACCAGGGCCCGAGCGATGCCGATGCGCTGGCGCTGACCGCCGGAGAACTCGTGCGGGTACTTGCTGAGGGCGGACGCGGGCAGGCCCACCGCCTCCAGCGTCTCGCGCAGTCGCCGGTTCGTCTCGGCCTTGTCGCCGGCCAACCCGTGCGCCTTCAGGCCCTCCACCAGCAGCGACTCCACCGACTGCCGGGGGTCGAGGCTGGACAGCGGGTCCTGGAAGATCATCTGCATGCGGCGACGGGCCCGCCGCATGGCCTCGCCCTCGAGGGCGCGTACGTCGGTGCCGTCGAACACGATCTCGCCGTCGGTGGGCTCGACGAGCCGCAGCAGGCCACGGCCGAGGGTCGACTTGCCGCAGCCGGACTCGCCCACCAGCCCGTACGTCTGGCCCTTGCGGATGCTCAGCGACACGCCGTCGACCGCGTAGACGTACCCGACGGTCCGGTCGAAGAGCAGGCCGCTCTTGATCGGGAAGTGGACCTTGACATCGCGCAGCTCGATCAGCGCAGGGGTCTCGTCGGTCATCGGACCGCCACCTCCTCAGAGACGGGGTTGTTGCAGCGCAGGTCGCCGCCGGTGGCGGTGGGTTCGAGCGGCGGGGGCCCTTCCAGGCACGCGTCCACGACGTGGTCGCAGCGCGGCGCGAACGCACACCCCTCGGTCCACGGGATGTTGTCGGCGACCGACCCGCGGATCGCGTGCAGTCGCTCGCCGCGCGGGGAGTCCAGCCGCGGCACCGAGTTGAGCAGCCCGTGGGTGTACGGGTGCCGGGCGTGCGCGAACAGCTCGTGCCGCCGCGCCCGCTCGATCACCTTGCCCCCGTAGAGCACGTTGACCGTGTCGCAGAGCCCGGCCACCACGCCCAGGTCGTGCGTGATCATGATCAGCGCGGTGCCGCTCTCGTCCACCAACTGCTTGAGCAGCGTGAGGATCTGCGCCTGGATGGTCACGTCGAGCGCGGTGGTGGGCTCGTCGGCGATCAGCAACCGGGGCTTGCAGGCCAACGCGATGGCGATCAGGGCGCGCTGGCGCATGCCGCCGGAGATCTGGTGCGGGTACTCGCTGAGCCGCCGCTGCGGGTCGGGGATGCCGACCGCGTCGAGCAGGTCCCGTGCCTCCCGCAGCGCCTGCTTACGGTCCCGGCCCTGGTGGCGTTCCAGCACCTCGGCCACCTGCACACCGATCGGGATGACCGGGTTCAGCGACGACAGCGGGTCCTGGAAGATCATGCCGATGTCCCGGCCGCGCCGGTCACGCATGTCGCCCGGTCGCAGCTTCAGCAGGTCCGCGCCGTCGAACAGCACCTCTCCACTGACCCTGTTGCCGCGCTTGGGCAGCAGACCCATGATGGCGAGGCTGGTCACGCTCTTGCCGCAGCCGGACTCGCCGACCAGGCCGACGGTCTGCCCCGGCTCCACCGTGAAGCTGACCTTGTCGACGGCGTTGAAGGGTCGCTCGCCGCGCCGCTGGAACACGACGCTCAGGTCACGCACGTCGAGCAGGCTCATCGGGTCACTTCCTTACTGCTGTGGTCCTTGCTGATCGGGCACACCGCGATCACCGCCGGTTCTTCGGGTCGATGGCCTCGCGCATCGCCTCACCGAACAGGGTGAAGCCGAGCGCGACCACGATGATCGCCAACGCCGGGTAGTAGGCCAGTTCCGGGCGTACCTCGAAGTAGCGCACACCGGCGTCGCCGAGCATCGCGCCCCACTCGGCCCGGTCCCGATCGGGGTCGCCGAGGCCGAGGAACGAGAGCGACGCGGCCTCGATGATCGCGACGGAGAGCGTCAGCGTCGCCTGCACGATCACCGCGGTCATGGCGTTGGGCAGCATGTGCCGCAGCACGATGCTGCGCTGCTTGACGCCCAACGCCCGCGCGGCCAGCACGTGGTCGCTCTCGCGCTGGGCGAGCATCGAGCCGCGCAGCAGCCGGGCGAAGATCGGCACGTTGACGATGGCCACCGCCATGATGACCGTCCACTGGCTCGACTTGCTGGCCAGGGCGACCAGGGTGATCGCCAGCAGCAGGGCGGGCAGGGCCAGCATCACGTCGGTGATCCGCATGAGGATGTTGTCCACCCAACCGCCGACGGCGCCGGCGATCGCACCGAACAGCACGCCGATGGCGAGCCCGATGAGGGTGGCGAGGACGCCGACGAAGAGGGTCTGCCGGCTGCCGTAGACCAGGCGGGACAGCAGGTCCCGGCCCAGCTCGTCCGAACCGAGGGGGAAGCCGTCCATGGGCCCGGCGATGTTGTTGGGCGTAAGGACGTCGGTCAGCTCATCGAAGCGCTGCACCGGGTCGTGCGGGGCGATCAACGGCGCGAAGATCGCCACCAACACGAAGAGCGCGATGATGGCGGCGCCCACGATGGCCGCCGGGTTGCGGCGCAGCCGACGGAACGCGTCGCGGAGCAGGCTCACGCCGCCGGGGGCGGCGGTGGACTGGGCCAGTTCGTCGAGGCGGGCCTTCTTGCGGTCACTGAGACGGGTGCGGCCCGCGTCGGACGCCTGCTCCTTGTCGCTACGGGGAGCAGGGATGCCGGCCTGCGTGTTTGGTTCGGTCATCGCACACGCACCCTGGGGTCGATGAAGGCGTAGGAGAGGTCCACCAGGAGATTGACCACCACGAAGACCAGCGCGGACAGCAGGATCAGCGCCTGGAGAATCGGGTAGTCGCGGCTGCCGGTGATCGAGTCGGTGATCAGCGTGCCGAGACCACCCCAGTTGTAGACCTTCTCGGTGAGGACCGCGCCGGACAACAGCGCGCCGGTCTGGAGACCGATGGTGGTGACCACCGGCAGGAGCGCGTTGCGCAGGATGTGCCGGCCACGGACGGTGCGGTTCCGCAGGCCCTTGGCTTCCGCCGTGCGTACGTAGTCCTCGTTGAGCACGTCCAGCACGCTGGCCCGGGTCATCCGGACGATGACCGCCAGCGGGATCGTGGCGAGCGTGAACGCCGGGAGGATCAGGTGCCAGAGCGCGTCGGCGGTGGCGTCGAACTCCCGGGTGAGCAGGCTGTCCAGGACGAAGAAGCCGGTGATGTTGGTGTTGTCCAACCCGATGCTGACCCGGCCGGACGGCGGGAACCAGTGGATGTTCTGGGTGAAGACGTCCTTGAGCAGATAGCCCAGGAAGAAGATCGGGATCGAGACGCCGAGCAGCGTGCCCACCACCGTCAGGTGGTCGAGGATCCGGCCGCGCCAGCGGGCGGCGAGATAACCCAGTGGGACGCCCAGCCCAACCGCGATGAGCATCGCCGTGAGGGCGAGCTCCACGGTGGCCGGGAAGGCCCGGCCGATGACCTCGGTGACCGGGTCACCGGTACGGATCGAGTTGCCGAGGTCACCGGTGAGGATCCGCTGCATGAACTTGCCGTACTGCACGAGGATCGGCTGGTCGTAACCGAGCGCCTTGGTCAGCAGAGCCCTGGTCTCGGGGGTCGCCCGTTCACCGAGCAGCGCGTCGACCGGGCCGCCGGGCAGGTTCCGCAACCAGACGAAGATCAGCGCCGACAGGGCTATCAGCGTCACCACCAGCTGTAGCAGGCGGCGGACTATGACTCGCAACATCTCTCACACACCAGACTCTCGATGGTCGCGGAATCGGCCCGGGCGGGGGAAACCCCCAACCCGGGCCGATTCCGCCTACGGCATCAGCCGATTGACGTCACTTCTTGACGCTGACGGTGTTGAACCGCTCGTCGGTCAGCGGGCTGGCCTTCAGGCCCTCGACGTCCTTGGTGACGACGATCGCCGGCGGCGCGTGCCAGACCGGCACGGCCGGCAGCCACTTGGCCGCGATGTCCCGGTTGACCTGCTCCCAGGCGGCCTTCTTGCCGGCGTCGTCGACGGTGCCGTCGGCCTTGGCGATGGCGTCGAACATCTCGGTCATGCCCTGGTCGCCGAACTCGGCCTTGCCCCGGCCGAAGAAGGTGCCGACGAAGTTGCCCGGGTCGTTGTAGTCACCGGTCCAGCCGAGGATGTGCAGGTCCTGCTTGCCGAACGTCTGCACGTCGTCCTTGAAGCCGCCGTTCCACGGGCGAGGAACGCCGTTGACCTTGATCCCCACGGCCTGGAGGTCGTTGGCGAGGATCGTGAAGATCTCCTGCGGGTTCGGCATGTACGGCCGGGAGACGTCCGGCGGGTAGTAGAAGTTCAGCGTCAGACCCTCGGCGCCGGCCTCCTTGAGGAGCTGCTTGGCCTTGTCCGGGTTGTACTCGTACTTCTGCACGTCCGGGGCGTAGCCGAGCACGGTGTCCGGCATGAACTCGTCGGCGACCTTGGCGCCGGTCGGGCCCTTGGTCTGCGCGAGCTGCTGGCGGTTGAGCGCGTAGGCGATCGCCTGCCGCACCCGCAGGTCCTTGAGCTTCGGGTTCTTCTGGTTGATGCCCAGGTAGAGGATGTTGAACGCGGGGCGGGCGATGACCTGGAAGCCCTCGTCGCCGAGCGCCTTGGTGTCGGCCGGGGCCGGGAAGTCGATGCCCTGGACGGTACCGGCACGCAGCTCCTGCTTGCGGGTGTTCTCGTCCTTGATGATCTTGATGATCATCTTGTCGACCTTGGCCTTGTCACCGAAGTAGTCCGGGTTCCGGTTGAGCGTGATCTCGCCCTTGGTCTTGTCCCAGCCACCGAAGGTGAACGGGCCGGTACCGACCGGGTGCTCGTTGGCGAAGGCGCTGTACTCGAACGAGTCGCCGTTCTGCTTCACCGTGTTGGCGTCGTACTTCTTCAGCGCCTCGGGGCTCGCGATCGAAAGCGAGGTCAGCGCGAAGGCGCCCGGGAAGGCACCCTTGTACTTCTTGAGCGAGAGGACGGCGGTTCCGTCGTCCTTGGCCTCGCACTTGTCGTAGATCGACTCGCCGGCGCCCTCGGCCTCGTTCTTGGCGAAGCCGCCGAAGACGTCCATGTAATAGATCATGTTCGCCTGGGCCGCGGCGCCCTGCATGTTGTACCAGCGGTCGAAGTTGTAGCAGACCGCCGCCGCGTTGAAGGGGGTGCCGTCGTGGAACTTCACGCCCTGCCGCAGCTTGAAGGTCCAGACCTTGCCCGTCGGGTCGTGCTCCCAGCTCTCGGCCAGGCCACCGGTCAGCTCAGCCGTGCCCGGCTTGTGGCTCACCAGGGTGTCGAACATCTGCCGGACCGGCCGGAACGACTCGCCGTCGTCGTTGAAGATCGGATCGAAGTTCTTCGGGTCACCGGCACCCGCGAAGATGAAGGTGCCGCCAGTCTTGGCCTCGCCACTGTCGCCGTCGCGCTCGCTCTCCGCGCAGCCGGCCGCGCCGACCGCCAGAGCGGCAACGGCCGCGATGGCCATGGCCGTTTTAAGCCTTCTCGCCTGCATCTCTCACCTCTGTCATGCGCATGACCACGCCGAGCTGTGGCTCGGTCCGTGTGCGGGAGGCTATGACATGTAACACCGGAAGCGGAACGGCCGTCAGGCAATCGCTACCAACCCGACACCTTGCGCAGACGTCTAACAGTCATCGGCAGGACGAACGCATCGAGCGACACATCGACCGCGTTGCTCTGGGACGCGACGAGGCCACCGTCGGCCACCGGATGACGCGGGCCACAGACGGCATCCGGAGCGGTCGATCAGGAAACGGGCGGTGGGCAGACCTCCAACCGCTCGACGTCCGCACCGGCCCGGGCCGCGCCCAGGTCGTGGAACGTCACACGGTGGCACGCGTCGACGCTGACCCTGCCGAACATCGTGCCGTAGGGGGCGGAACCGTACACGGTCACCACCAGGTCAGGTGCCCGGCGGACTTCCCGCACCTCGACCTGGGTGCCCTCCGCGACCACCGCCAACCGTTCGTCGGTTGGCGTCGGGTCGTCGGTGGCGACCACGGCGTCGCCGAACGACCGGGCGTTCCGGATCACGGTGGCGTCGGCCGCGGCCTCACTCGCGCGACTCTTCGCCGCGAGTCTCCGGCTCCCCACCTCGATCGTCACAAGGACACCGGCGAAGGCCAACGCCAGCACGGCCGTCAGCACCGCCGGAGCCCAGGACCGCTTTTCCGAACGCCGCGTCGCCACACGCCACCTCCCCAGGTACGCCGATGGGCCCGCGCTCATCGCGCGGACCCAGTCAGTTGTAGCCCACCGGTGACGATCTGTGGGGGTCAGACAGCCCGGCGCCCCTCGAAGGCACGACCCAGGGTGATCTCGTCGGCGTACTCGAGGTCGCCGCCGACCGGCAGACCGCTGGCCAGCCGGGTCACCGCGATCCCCATCGGCTTCACCATCAGCGCCAGGTAGGTGGCGGTCGCCTCGCCCTCGGTGTTGGGGTCGGTGGCGAGGATCAGCTCCCGCACCGCGCCGCCGCTCAACCGGGTCAACAGCTCCCGGATGCGCAGATTGTCCGGGCCGATCCCTTCCAGCGGATTGATCGCTCCACCCAGCACGTGGTAGCGGCCCCGGAACTCACCGGTCCGCTCGATGGCCACCACGTCCTTCGGCTCCTCCACCACGCACAGCACCTCGTCGGTGCGGCGCGGGTCGCGGCAGATCCGGCACTGCTCGGACTCGGCCACGTTGTAACAGGTCGTGCAGAAGCGCACCAGCTCCTTGACCTTGCGCAGCGCGCCGGCCAGCCGGTTCACGTCGGCGGGATCGGCCGAGAGGACGTGGAACGCGATCCGCTGGGCGCTCTTCGGGCCCACGCCCGGCAGTCGCCCCAGCTCGTCGATCAGATCCTGGATGGCGCCTTCGTACATCTGCCGGCTCAGAAACCGGGCAGGCCGAGGCCGCCCATGCCGCCGGTGACCGGGCCCATCTTGCGCTCGGTCAGCTCACGCGCCGCCTCGGCGGCGTTGTGCACGGCCGCCACCACCAGGTCTTCCAGCGTCTCCACATCGTCCGGGTCGACGGCCTTCGGGTCGATCTTGACGGCCTTCAGCTCGCCGGCACCGGACACGGTCGCGGTGACCAGCCCGCCGCCGGCCGTGCCGGTCAGCTCGGCCTCGGCCAGCTCGGCCTGAGCGACGGCGATCTGCTGCTGCATCTTCTGCGCCTGCTTCAGCATCTGCTGCATGTTCGGCTGTCCACCTGGGCGCACGGATGGCTCCTTCTCGCACTCGTCTGCTCGGCCGCCGACCAGCCTAGCCGCTGGGACCGACGTCGCCATGCCCGGTGCGTCCGCCCACGCCGGGAGCGCCACGGCTGGCAGATCCGGTCGTCGGCGATGAGCCGGGCTGGGGAGATCGAGCCGCCGACCTCACCACCCGGCTCGGCGGACCGACCCGGTATCAGCGACATCGCGTGCCCCACCCGGCGGGTACGCGGTGGCTGGTCAGAACCGATCGAGCTGCGCGCGGACCAGCGACTCGACGATCGGCACCGACCCCGCCGAGCCGCCCGCCGCGCTGGCGATCACGATGAGCTGGTCGCGCCCGGCGACCGCCCACACGCCGGGCCGTTCGGCACCGATGAAGACCGTCGACCCCGGGACGCTGGCCAACTCGGCCAACTCCCCGGGAGTGACCTGCTGGAGGTCGGCATAGGAACGCCGGAACTGGTTGGCCGACTCGGTCGAGTTGAACTCGAGCAGGGTGATCGAGATCGAGGTGCCGTCCGGTTGTGTCCAGGCCGATCCGGCCACGTGGACGACGTCGGCGTCCGCCTGCTCGGCGAGCAGGAAGGTCCGCTCCCGGGAGAGCGGCAGCACCCGGCCCAGGTCGACCTGGTCGTCGCCCGCGGCGGGCGCGACGGTCGTCGAGCCGACCGGTGCCGCCACCACCAGGGTGTCGAGCGCATCGAGCTGCTGCTCCTGCGCCGATCCGATCGCGTGCCAGGTGACGGTGACCAGGAGGCCGGCCACACCGAGAACCGCCACCACCCCGACGATCGGTGCCGGACGCCGCCACCACGGGGCCATCGTTCGGACGTTCGGGCGTGATCCCTGCCAGACGAAGGGTGTCGACTCCGGCACCGCCGGCGGGATCGTCGCGGCCCGTTCGTCGTCAAGCGTGGCGTCCGCAGCCGGAAGCGCGGCGTCCACTGCCGGAAGCGCGGCGTCCACTGCCGGAAGCGCGGCGTCCACTGCCGGAACCGCGGCGGGGGCCGGCAGCTCCGGCAGCGTGGTGACGGCGCGCACGAGCAGCACCACCCCCACCAGGCCGAGCCACACGCCACCGAGGAGGGTCGTGCTGGGGCGGTCCTCCAATGGGAAGCCGCTGACGTCGATGGCTGCCGTGGCGGGCAGGAGGGTGCCGATTCCCAGCACCATGCCGAGCAGCATGGCCGCCAGCCGCAGACCGAACCGCCACGGCGGGCGCACCCAGGCCACCACCGGCAGCGCCAGCAGGGCCACCCATCCGACGCACAGCGGTTGCCAGTAGCCGGGTAGCTCGGTCAGCGCGAAGGTCCGCACCTCGGTCGAGGGCGGACTACCGATCAGTTGGTCAAGCGTGGTCAGACCCGGACGCACGGAGACCCATGGCACGGTCCATGCCTGAACCAGGATGAACAGACCGACGACGGTAGCCACCGCGGACTTGACGCGACGACTGCCGGTATCGGCCGCCCCCTCTCCGGCAGAGGTGATCTTCACGGCGCACATCCTGACAGCACAGGTACGGCTACCACTACCCCGAACCGGCCGTCTGCCGGTAGTGCGCCGCTACCCGCCGTACTGGTCTGCTCGACGTATGAATCTCAACCGCAGTGGCCGCGTCGCCGCGCTCTGCTGGGCGGTGGCCGCGCCGATCTTCCTCGTGGCCAGTCTGATCACCGGCCTGCGGTGGCGCGAGCCGACCTACAGTTGGGCCACCCACAACATCAGCGACCTCGGCAACGTGCACTGCGGGATCTGGGACACCACCCGTCCCCGTCTGGTCTGCTCGCCCTGGCATCCACTGATGAACGCGGCGATGCTGGCCACCGCCGTACTGCTCGCCACCGGACTGCTGCTGACCTGGCGACTGTTCGGCCGGGGCACGGTGGTGCGCTCGGCGCAGATCCTCCTGCTGCTGGCCGCCGGTGGGTACGCCCTCGCCGCGCGCTATCCGGCCGACGTCGACGAGAACCGACACGTGCTGGGCGCGTTCCTGATCATGGGTGTGGGCAACGTCGGCCTCCTGCTCGCCGGTTTCGCGCCCGACTCCACGGTGCTCGGCCGATGGCGACGACTCTCCCTCGCCGCCGGGCTCACCGCGTTGATCGGGACCGTCCTGTTCGTCGCCCAGCAGGGCACCGGCATCGGGGTGGGCGGCATGGAACGCGTCGCCGTACTGCCCTTCCCGCTGTGGGCCTGCTGCCTCGGCGTCCTGCTGGGCGAAGCGCCCGCTACCGAGCATCCACCTCGTCGATCTTCTCAGCGCCGAAGGTCTCCCGCAGCAGCCGTACCGCCTGCTCCTCGCTCGACTCCCGGGCCGTCTTCTCGTCGATGACCTCGTCCAACGGCTCGTCGCCCGGGTCGAACCCCTCGTAGGTGGGTTTCGCCGCCGGGGCCGCGCCGCCCGGCCGTCCGCCGCGCAACGGTCCGTCGTAGTCCGGGTCGTAGGGAGGTTCGCCCGCCCATTCCGCGTCCGCGGTGGGCCGGCTCGCCGATGGGGTACGCGCACCGCGCCCCGCCGCCGCCGCGCGAGCCGCGGCGATGGCGCTGCTCACCGGTGCGCCACCGGCTGACGCCGGCTGCCGGGTCGCCGGTGTCGGGTTGTCCCGCCCGCCCGGCTTACCGCCACCGGCCAGCGCGCCGGGGCCACCCGCAACACCGGGTCCGCCGCCGTTGGCGATACTGCCGTTCGTCCTTGCACCGTTCGTGCCGGTCGATGCGGGGTCGCCCGACGTGGCGTCGGAGCGTGCGGTGCCTTCGGCTGACGCGCCGCCGGGGCGGGCAGCCTCCGGCCAGGCCTCGTCATCGGCCGCCTCGGCGGCCGGCGCTCCGCCGCCGGGGAGCGCTGCCTCCGGCCAGTCGTCCTCCAGGCCGGCGGCGGTCGAGGTCGGCACGGCCGGTGGGGTGCTCGTCGGGCCCGAAGCGGCAGCCGCAGCGGGCACCGCACTCGGACGGGATGCCGCAGGCGGCGCACTCGACGGGCCGGAAAGGGCAGCCACAGTCGGCGCGGCGCTCTGGCCGGGCTCGACGGGCGGCGCGCTCGTCGGACTGGCGGCGGCCGCGTTCGGTGTGGCGGGTCGGGTCGGCGCGGCCGCCTGGGGACGCGGGCCGGACAGCGACGCGGCACCCCGCTCGCCGGCCACCTCGCAGCGGATCTGCCAGCGCCCGCCCAACTCCTCGTAGAGCGCGTCGGTGAGCACCGCCGCGTGGTCGGCCATCATCTTGGCCAGCACGGAGGACTTCACGGTCAGGACCAGCATGTCGCCGTCGAGTTCGCGGACCACCGCGTCGCGCATCAGGGCGGCGATCCGCTTGTTGGTCCGGTTGACCTTGCCGACCACGTCGGGCCAGACCCGCCGCACCGCTACCGCGTCCAGTGGCGGGGCCGGCGTACCGGGGCGGGGCGGAGCGGGCGTCGCCGGGTCGGGCAGTACAGCCGACGGCGGTACCGCGCGACGCGGGGTCGAGCCGGTGCCCGGTCCGGCGGGCGACACGGGCGCGGCCGTCGGGGCGGCGGCCGACGCGCCGGGCGACACCGGAATCGGGGAGTCCGCTCCCGAGGGCGCGTGCACACCTCGGCTGCCCGAGGCGACATCGGCCGAGCCAGCAGCGCCACCGGCACCCGAGGCGGCATCCGGCCTGCCAGCAGCGCCACCGGCCGCCGAGGTGGCATCTGCCGAGCCAGCGATTCCGGCGGCCGAGCCGGCGGCGGTAGCGGTCGGGGCGGCCGAGCCGGCGGCGGTCGGGGCGGTGGAAGCCGAGGCAGCTGCGGTTCGCGGAGCCGGGGACGCCGTCGGGTCGACATCCCACGGCGGGGCGGACGTCGGGGCGGCGGCGGGTGTGGGGGCTGCGGCAGCCGGGACCGGAGGGGCGTGCTGTGGGCGTACCCCTGGGGTGGTGGCCGGCGCGGACCCGGCGGGGTCGGCGCCACCCAGGGTGAGGCGGCGTTCCATCCGTTCGAGGCGCTGGAGCAGGCCGCCGGTGGAGTCGTCCACGCCGGGCAGCAGCATCCGGGCGCAGATCAACTCAAGCAGTAGGCGGGGTGCGGTGGTGCCGCGCATCTCGACCAGGCCGTCATGCACGATGTCGGCGCAGCGGGAGAGCGTGGCCGAGCCGAGTTGCGAAGCCTGGGCGGCCATCCGCTCGATCTGGTCGCCCGGGCCGTCGATCAGACCCTTCGCTGCGGCGTCCGGCACCTGCTGGATCACGATCAGGTCGCGGAGCCGTTCCAGCAGGTCGGAGGCGAACCGGCGCATGTCGTGCCCGGCCTCGGCGACCCGGTCGACGGTGGCGTAGGCGGCGGCACCGTCACCGGCGGCCAGCGCGTCGCACATCTCGTCGATCAGCGCGGAGTCGGTGACCCCGAGCAGGGAGACGGCCCGGGCGTAGCTGACGCCCTCCGGGCCGGCGCCGGCGATGAGCTGGTCGAGCACGGAGAGGCTGTCCCGCATGCTGCCGCCACCGGCGCGCACCACGAGCGGGAAGACCGCCGGCTCGACGGTGACGCCCTCGGCCTGGGTGAGCTGCTCCAGGTACGGGCGGACCACCTTCGGCGGGAACAGCCGGAACGGGTAGTGGTGGGTGCGCGACCGGATCGTGCCGAGGACCTTCTCCGGCTCGGTGGTGGCGAAGATGAACTTGACGTACTCCGGGGGCTCCTCGACCAGCTTGAGCAGGGCGTTGAAGCCCTGGGTCGAGACCATGTGCGCCTCGTCGATGATGTAGATCTTGAAGCGGCTGCTGGCCGGCGCGAAGAAGGCGCGTTCGCGCAGCTCGCGGGCGTCGTCGACACCACCGTGGCTGGCCGCGTCGATCTCGATCACGTCGATGGAGCCGGTGCCGTCGGCGGCCAGCGAGCGGCAGGACGCACACTTGCCGCACGGTTCGGGGGTGGGGCCCTGCTCACAGTTGAGCGAGCGGGCCATGATCCGGGCGCTGGTGGTCTTGCCGCAGCCGCGCGGGCCGGAGAAGAGGTAGGCGTGGTTGAGCCGGCCGCTACGCAGCGCCTGCGACAACGGCTCGGTGACGTGCTCCTGCCCGATGACCTCGGCGAAGGTACGTGGCCGGTACTTGCGGTACAGCGCCAGCGTCACTCGTCCCGCCTCCTCTCGACCGAGCCATTCTGCGCCGGTCGGGCGCGGGTGACCACCCACCCCGCCGGGTCGCCTGGACCGTCGCGCTTGATCGACTCGGCTTCTTGGAAACCGGGGTGTCCGCGCGCCTCTGACAGCCCGACATCATGCACGTCGGTGTGGATCAAGGCCCCGGGAACGAAAAGGCCTCCCGTGCACCCGGCAGAGCTCGCTTATCCTTGCTGCCTTCCGGCCCTGGGGAGGTTCACGAGATACCGCCGCACGGGAGGTGACGCCAACCCTACCCGACGGCTCGTCGATCTTCGGGGGGTGGTGGGGTGTCCCGGTCGACGGCGGCCTGTATCCTGGCTCGCGGAGGATTCGCCTAGAGGCCTAGGGCGCACGCTTGGAAAGCGTGTTGGGTTTACACCCTCACGAGTTCGAATCTCGTATCCTCCGCTCGCGGAGCATGATCGACGCCCGGCAGACCGATAACAGGTCGGCCGGGCGTTGTCGTTGTGGTCTCATCGATGCCATGGCTGACTCGACCTGGCAGTGGGACGAGACGTTGTACGCCGGCAGCGCCCGGCACTACAGCGTCGGCCGGTGGCCGTACCCGCCCGAAGTCGCCGAGGCCGTCGGCACGGCGCTCGACCTGGACGGCACCGGCCGGCTCCTGGACGTGGGCTGCGGTCCCGGTTCGTTGACGCTGCTGCTCGCGCCCCTGTTCGAGGCGGCGGTCGGGGTGGACGCCGACCGGGACATGCTCACCGAGGCGCGACGCCTGGCCAGCGAGGCCGAGGTGACCAACGTCGAATGGCGACACCTGCGGGCCGAGGAACTGCCCGCCGACCTGGGTACGTTCCGGGTCGCCACGTTCGCCCAGTCGTACCACTGGATGGATCGGCCGCTGGTGGCCCGCCGGGTCCGCGACATGCTCGCGCCCGACGGGGCCTGGGTTCACGTCGGCGCCACCACCCACCAGGGCATGGCCGACGACGACCCACTGCCGTACCCCCGTCCGCCCTGGCCGCGGATCAACGAACTGGTCGCGCGCTACCTGGGGCCGGTCCGCCGGGCCGGACAGGGCTCGCTGCCCACCGGCACCCCCAGTGGCGAGGCGGAGATCATGCTCGCCGCCGGCTTCTCCGGCCCCACCCGGCTGACCGTCGAGCAGGGGATGGTCGTGCAGCGGTCGGTGGACGAGCTGACGTCGGCGGTGTTCTCACTGTCCAGTTCGACGCCGCACCTGTTCGGCGATCGGCTGCCCGCCTTCGAGGCGGACCTGCGCGAGCTGTTGACGACGGCGGCGCGGGACGGCTTCTTCGCCGAGCGCCGGCGCGACGTGAGCATCGTCATCTGGCGACCCTGACGCCGCCGCACTCGGCCGGTCAGCTCCCGCACAGCCCCAGAACCGCAGTGCAGCCCAGAACGCTCACCCTCGGGCGCGGGTCCAGGCCAGGAAGCGGTCGGTGAGCCGGGCCGGATCGACGTCCCCGAGGTGTTCGCTGGCCTCGCTCAGCAGCGTCGCGAGGTAGATCGTCAGCGCGACCCGATCGCCCCGGTACTCGCCGAGCAGCCGGAGCTTCGCCGCCGAGCAGGGCCAGGCGATGCCGCACGCCTGACAGCGCCAGGTGGGTCGGGTCGGCAGGTGGTTCCGGTGGCGACGGCGCGGCATGGGTGGACCTCCTTTCCTGGTGGAAGGGGTCACCCCGCCTCCGCGTCGGGGCGACCCCGGGACTGACGCCGACCGCCGGGCTGCTGCGCCTCCACCGGCCACGCCGTCTTCTGTGGACCACAGTGCGGCGCGTCACCGGGCACCTACAGGGCGTAGCTATATGGTTCTCAGATATTCGAGACATCCGATGGAGGGGCCGTGAACGACGCGTTGCGGGTAGCACTGAACGACACCGGGCACACCACCGAATCCCTCGCCGAGAACGTCGGCGTCGACCCGAAGACCGTCGCGCGCTGGTTGACCGAGGGGCGCATCCCGCATCCTCGGCACCGCCTGGCGGCAGCGGAAGCCCTCCACAAGAACGTGTCGGACATCTGGCCGGACACTGCGAGACGTCGTGACCCCATTTGGTTCCGTCCCTGGCAGGAAATCGAGCGCGAGGCGGTGTCCCTGCGGTCATACGAGTCGACCGTTCTGCCGGGGCTGTTGCAGACCGAGGCGTACGCCCGCGCGGTCCTCGCCGGCGCGGGCCTGATCCCCCGGAGCGAGGTCGAGCGGCACCTCGCCGTTCGACTCAACCGGCAGGGTGTGCTCAAGCGGGACGACCCGCCGCAGTTCACGGCGGTCATCGACGAGGCGATCCTGCGCCGGCCGGTGGGCGGCCGGTCGACCATGCGCGAGCAGATGCTGGCCCTCGTCGCGGCCTGCGCCGAGCCGCACATCCGGGTGCACGTCGTGCCGGCCTCGGTCGGCGCGTACGCCGGACTGAACGGGCCGTTCGTGATCGCGCACAGCCACGATCATCGGGTCGCCGGCTACCTGGACAACCAGCTTCAGGGACAAGTGGCTAGCGACCCCGACGACATCGCGGCCATGATGGCGGCATGGGAGAACGTGCGCGGCGAGGCGCTGTCGCACTCACAGTCGGTCGAGCTGATGACGGAAGTGGCGGAATCATGGAGTTGAATGGCGCGCGGTGGCGCAAGAGCACCCGCAGCAGCGGCAACGGCGGCAATTGTGTCGAGGTCGCCGACAACCTGCCCGGCGTGGTCGGCGTGCGGGATTCCAAGGACCCGACCGGTCCGGCGCTCGCCTTCACGCCGACGGCCTGGCGCGCGTTCCTGGTCGATCTCGGCGACCGCGCCTGAGTCCCCGACCACGCACCCGCCGGGCCGCCCGGTTCCGCAGCGCCGCGTACCGTGCCAGGCACGGACGGCGGCGAGGACGACCGTCGTACACATGTTCTATCCACAGGTTGTGGACGACGGCGGGGGTGTGATGGCGTACCAGCTCAGCGCGGTGGTCGCGGACGCGGACCTGCTCCGCGAGCACACCGCCGAGCTGGACCACGCCGTCCTCGGTGAGCTGCGTCAGGATTTCGCGCTGCTGCCGGTCACCCCGCAGTTGGTGGCCGAGCTGACCGGATCGCTACCGGACTACGTGGCGGACGACCGCAGCGCCGAGCAGCCGTTCGACCTCGTGTTGTCGCCGCCGCTGGTCGAGTTGCTGGCCGTGTGGTCACGTTCGGGGCCGGTGGCGTACCTGGAGGCGGAGTTCGGCGGCGGCGTCGGCCACCAGTCGGCCGTGGTGTGGCTCGGCGGGGCGCTGTCCTGGGGCCCGCGCTTCGACGACGTGCTGGAAGCCCCACGGGAGGAGTGGCCGATCAATGCGGCACTCGTCCGGCTCGGCGTCGAGCGTGGGGCATGGATTGATCCGTTCGCCGAGCTGGGGTTGCATCTGGAACGCAACACCGCCGGGTGGCTGGCGCACGGGCGGCGTCGACTCAGCGCCGACCACTGGGACGATCTGATCGAACAGTGGGAAAACCAGTAATCCGTCGGCGGGCAGCAACCTGAACGGCCCAGCCCCGTTGGGGACTGGGGGATTCCATGAAATTGCGACAATTCACGTTTATTGCCATGCTGCTGACTGCCGCCTCGATCGCGGGCAGCGGTGCGCCGTCCGCTGGGCCGATGCCCGCGAACCGGCCCGCCGGCGTAGTCGAGATCATCGACCTGAACGGCCTGCGCGACATCGAGTTCGGTGACACCGAGGCCGAGCTGACCCGCCGGGGCGTCCTGCGTACCGACCTGGACGCCTGCGGACCGGTCCTCGCCGGCCACGACACGGCCAGTCCCGTCTTCGTCGAGGACAAACTGGTGCTGCTGTGGGTCGGCGACCCGATGCGCACACCGGAGGGCATCACGGCCGGCTCCCCGGTCGAGGAGGTCTGGGACCGCTACCCGTCGGTCACCCGGCTGCCCGCTCCACAGGGGACACACCGGCTCGACGGGCTGCTCGCCCGCAGCGGCGACCGCGCGTACCTGTTCCTGCACGACGGGCGCACGGTCCGAAAAACCATCGCCGGGTACGCCGAGTGGGCGCGCCGCCTCTTCGACGAGGGCGCCGGTCCCTGCTGACCCGCCTCGGCACGGCGGGCGGCCGGTCCCACGTTTGGAACGACCGTCTGCTCAGATGTCAGCCGCGCAGCGACCGCCAGAAGTCGTACGAGTGCTCTGCCGTGAAGTCCGTCGTGCCCGACCCGCCGCCACCGGCCAGCACCCGCACGTACCCGGAGCGGTCGCGCAGTCGGGGCCACCCGGGCCGACCCGTCCGGGCGAAGTCGCTCCAGGCGCGGACCATCTCGCCGGAGAGCCGCCGCTGGGTGGGCGTGAAGGCCTCGGCGTAGTCGACGTCGAACAGGTACGGCAGTTCGGCGCAGTGGTACGCGCCGGTCGGGAAGGTCGGCGTCGGCCCTTCGGCGAAGAACGGCGCATCCTCGTCGGCGAACTCGTACAGGTACGTCGGCACGGTCCGGGCGAACGCCAGCGCGGCCGAGTAGATCGGCTCCGCGTACGCCTGGTCGGTCCACACGGCCCCCAACGCCTCGCTGGCGGAGCGCGTGTCGTCGCTCGGATAGCGGGCCAGCACCTCCTGCGCCCGGTCGCCGAACATGGCGCGTACCTGCTCGCGGTACTGGTCGTCGGTGAGCGGGCACGACTCGGGCGGCTGCCCCGGGACGGGCGGCTGGGGGCAGTTCATCCCGCTGCGTTCCATCCCCCACACCTGGAGCGTGGACTCGTCGCGGTTCGTCCCGGTCAACACCGGCACCGGGTGCAACCGGCCGCTGACCAGCGCGTCCGCCGGATCCACCGGCAGGGTACGGCCGTCGACCACCGGGCCCAGGTCGACGCCCGCGCCCGGGTAGCCGACCGCGTCGACGAGCGTTGCGGCGTCCCGCCCCCGAAGGCAGGCGGCGAGCACGCCAGGGTCGGTGCAACCCACCCGCCCGGCCAACTCCCGCGCCGCCTCGACCGCCTCCGCCCGGGTCTGAACGGGGTGGACGCACGAATTGCTCTGCATGATCGCGCGGTGGAACAGGCCCGCGGAGCCGGGCGCGGCGAGGTGGGCGCAGACACTTGTCGCGCCGGCCGACTGGCCGGCCAGGGTGACGCTGCCCGGGTCCCCGCCGAAGGCCGTCGCGTTGCGGCGCACCCAGCGCAGCGCCGCCTGCTGGTCCTGCAACCCGTAGTTGCCGGTGGACCCGTCCGGCCCGGCCAGCGCCGGATGCGCCAGGAAGCCGAGCGCACCGAGCCGGTAGTTCACCGTGACGACGATGACGTCGCCGTCGGCGGCCAGCCGCTCCCCGCCGTAGGCGTCACCCTGGCCGAAGCGGAAGTCGCCGCCGTGCAGCCACACCAGCACCGGTCGTGGCGTCCGAGCGGGGGTGCGGGGCGTGGTGACGTTGAGGTAGAGGCAGTCCTCGGACGCCGACGGGTCGTCCATCGGCAGCCCCTTCAGTTGAGCGCAGGCGGGGCCGGGCCGGGTCGCGTCGCGTACGCCCGTCCACTGTGGCCCGGGTCGCGGTGGGGCCCAGCGCAGCGCGCCCAGCGGCGGACGCGCGTACGGGATGCCCTCGAACGTCAGGTGGTCCGGCGCGACGCTCCCCCGGAGGGCGCCCTGGTCGGTCCGCACCACGGCCGCGCCCTGGCGATCGGCCGCCTCGGCGGCCGGGCCGACCGCCGTCGCTGCCGTCGCGAGGAGCGCGGTCGCGCCCATCGCGACGACCCACCGACGGTACGGGATGCTGGTCATCACAGTCTCCGATCATCGAACCCGGTACGGCGTACCGGCCGTCTGCGGCGAGCATGTCGATTCGGCGACGGGTCGACCAGGTAGCTCTAGTGCGCCCACGAGCGGCCGGCTGGAAATGTTGACGGACGGGTTCGGGTGCTCTAGTGCGCTAGGCTTCGGCCGGCGGAAGGGCGACCGTGCCGGAGATCGACGAGTCCACACCCCCGTACCTGCGCATCGTCGCGGAGCTACGGCGGCGCATCGCGTCCGGTGAGCTGGGCCCCGGCGATCGGGTGCCGTCCACCCGCCAGCTCGTCCGGGAACGGGGCGTCGCGATGGCGACCGCGAGCCGCGCCCTCACCGCGCTCCGGCAGGAGAACCTGATCCGGGCGGTGCCCGGCGTGGGCATGGTGGTCGCCGGCTCGGAGCCCGCGACGCCCGGTCGGGGCGGACGGGCCGAGGTGCGGCGCGGACCCCTGCACGGGGTGACCCGCGACCAGGTGGTGCGTACGGCCATCGGCATCGCCGACGCCGAAGGGCTGGCCGGGCTCAGCATGCGGCGCATCGCGACCGAGCTGGACGTGCCGACCATGTCGCTGTACCGGCAGGTCCACGGCAAGGAGCACCTGCTGCTGCTGATGGCGGACGCCGCCTTCGCCGCGTATCGGCTGCCCGGCACGCTCCCGCCCGGGTGGCGGGCCCAACTGGAGCTGCTCTGCCGGCTGCAGTGGTCGATCTACTGTCGACACCCCTGGCTGGCCCAGGTCGTCTCGTTGACCCGTCCGCTGATGGCCCCGCACGCCGTCGCGCACACGGAATGCGCCCTGCGCGCCCTCGCCGGATGCGGGCTGGACCGGCACACCCGGCTGCACCTGGTGGTCGCCCTCGCCAACCACGTGCGGGGGACGGCGGTGAACCTCCAGCAGGGGGCCGAGGCGGAACAGGACACCGGCCTGACCGATGACGAATGGATGGTGGCCCAGGCCGACGCGTTGGGCCGGCTACTCGCGGCTGGCGAGTTCCCGCACCTGGCCCGGCTCTCCCGGTCGGCAATCGACCTCAGCGCCGACAGCCTCTTCGAGTTCGGGCTGCAACGGCTCCTCGACGGGGTGGCGGCGCTCGTTCGAGCGTGAGCGCTCAGGCCGGGTTGTCCGCAGTCGCGGGGCGGCGCGCCCCGGACACGGCGGCGAACCCGGCGAGCGCGATCTCCGCCGTCTGCCGCAGCTCGTCGCGAGGGACCCCGGCGGCGGCGTGGATCGCCTGCCCCTCGGTGACGCTCATGACGAATCGGGCCAGCGCGGCCGGGTCGGCGTCGGTCGGCAGGTCACCCTCGGAGACGGCACGGGCGAACCGGTCGGCGAGGGCCCGCTCACCGGCCAGACGGCTGGCGGCGAGGAATTCCGCGACGCCCCCGTTCTCGCTGGAACAGGCGGTGCCGCCCTGGATCGACAGGCAGCCGGCCGGGCGGTCGGGTCGGGTGACGGCGAGCACGTTCTCGCGCAGGAGAGTGGCGACGACCTCGTACGTGGTGCCCTGGGCGATCGCGTGCCGCGCGTACCCCATGTCCTGTTCGGCGTAGCGGGCCACGGCCTTGCGGAACAGCTCCTCCTTGCCGCCGAAGGCGGCATAGAGGCTGGGCTTGTTGATGCCCATGGCCGCGGTGAGGTCGGTCATCGAGGCGCCTTCGTACCCCTGACGCCAGAACACCTCAAGCGCGCGCTCCAACGCCTCGTCGACGTCGAAGCCCCGAGGACGCCCTCGTACCGGCACGGTCCATCACCTCCGGCACCCATCCTAGCCGCGATGAAACCGATCGGTACAGAAATTTGTCGCACGGCCCAGGGGTTGCTACGGTCGGATCAGTACCGCTCGGTACACAATTTTCGAAGGAGACCGATCGTGGGACAGCTCGACGGCAAGACCGCCCTCGTCACCGGGGGCACCACCGGCATCGGCCTGGCCGCCGCCCGCCGCTTCGCCGCCGAAGGCGCGTACGTCTTCGTCACGGGCCGGCGCAAGGGCCCGCTGGACGAGGCGGTGAGCAGCATCGGCGTCAACGCGACGGGCATCGTCAGCGACGTCGGCAACCTCGACGACCTGGACCGGGTGATGCGGGCCGTCGAGGAGCGCGGCGCGGGGCTCGACGTGCTGTTCGCCAACGCCGGCGGCGGCGAATTCCGTCCGCTCGACTCGATCACGGTCGAGCACGTCGCCAGCACCTTCGACACCAACGTCTACGGCACCATCTTCACCGTCCAGAAGGCCCTGCCCCTGCTCAACGAGGGCGCCTCGGTCGTGCTGACGGGCTCGACGTCGGCGGTCAGCGGCATTCCGGCGTTCAGCGTCTACGCCGCGTCCAAGGCCGCCATCCGCTCGTTCGGCCGCTCCTGGGCCGCCGAGCTGATGGACCGGAAGATCCGGGTCAACACACTCGTGCCCGGCTCCACCGAGACTCCCGGACTCGCGGGCCTGGCTCCCAGCCCCGGGGAGTCGCCCGCCCTGCTCAAGACGATCGCGTCCACCGTGCCCATGGGCCGCCTGGCCCACCCGGACGAGATCGCCAACGCGGTGCTCTTCCTCGCCTCCGACCAGAGCAGCTTCATGACCGGCAGCGAACTGTTCGTCGACGGCGGCGAAACGCAGCTCTGACGGGAGAACGCCCGGTCGATCCGCAAGGGGACGCACCGGGCGTTCCCGTTTTTCCCGAGCGGTGGCGGCCGCACCAGCAACCTCTTCGCCCCGACCCCGTTGAGGCCTGGGGGATTCAATGGAGGGGCTGACCTGCCGATACTGACAGGTTGGCCGACGCATCGATTGACATCATCCTCGAATACCGACGGAGCCGCTTCCGGGCCCGCTCGACAAGCACTGAGATCGTCGGCAGTATCACGGGAAGAGGTGCCAACCTGCCCAAGGATCCCTAGTCGGAGGAGCCGCAGCGTGACGGTACGTCGAGAGAGGCCCGCAAGACGTCTTTCCGACCTGCTGACAGGGGACAGAATCGCGGTGGTCGCCGGCGCCCACGACGCCCTCTCAGCCCGGCTGGCCGAGCACCGGGGTTTCGACGCCATCTGGGTGAGCAGCTTCGGCGTCACGAATTCACTTGGCCTCGTCGACGAGGGTGTCATCACTCTGAACGAGATGCTGGATGCCGCCTGGCGCATCAAGCGCTCCACCTCCCACCCGGTCATCGTGGACTGCGACACCGGCTACGGAGACGTGATCAACGTACGGCGGCTGGCCCGAGAGGCGGTGGACCGGGGCATCGATGCGATATGCCTCGAGGATCAGGCCTTCCCCAAGAGGAACACGTTCCTGGATGGTGAACACCAGCTCGATGATGTCCATCGCTTCTGTTCGAAGATCACGGCCGCCGCCGGATCCCGGACCGCCGATGACTGCCTGGTGGTGGCGCGCACCGAAGCGCTCTCCCAGGGGTTCTCCGTGGACCACGCACTCGAACGAGCGAACGCCTACGTCGAGGCCGGCGCCGACGCGATCATCATCCAGCACCGATCCAGTGACATGCACGCGCTGGAGGCGTTCGCCGACGGCTGGCGCGGGAGGGCACCCCTCGGGGTGCTGGCTACCTCCATCCGCCAGACAGGCTTCGAGGAGATGCAACGCGCCGGCTTCGCCCTGGCCATCTACGCCAATCAGGGGCTGCGTGCCGCGGTCAGAGCCATGGACGACACGTACCAGTCCATCCTCGGAGCGGGCGGACGTCAACCGGCGGATCTGGCGCTCGCCTCGATGGAGGAGGTCCTGAAGTTGCAGTCGGAATCAGGGTGGAATTGAGATGGAGCTTCTCCTCCTGCGCCACGGTGAGACGGAGTGGAATCTCACGGGCCGGATGCAGGGACTCAGCGACACCCGTCTGACCCGGGCCGGCATCGACCAGGCTCACCAGGCGCTCGCCTCCCTCCCCCCGTTCTCGCAGGTATGGACCAGCCCGCTGCAACGGGCCCGCCTGACCGCCGAGGCGATCGCGGAATCGCAGGACATCCCGTGCCGGGTCGACGAACGGCTGATCGAACGAAGCTGGGGGGCCTGGGAAGGCATGCTGCCGGAGGACGTCGACCAGAAGTGGCCGGGTTGGCGGGCAGCGGGCCGGAAGCCGGACGGATACGAACATGACGAATCCGTCTTCCGCCGCTTCCTGGAATGGCGCGACTCAGTCACCCACGACGGTTCGGCGACGCCGCTCGTAGCCGTGACCCACGGCGGTTTCATGAGCGCGGTGGTCCGCGTTCTCGGCGGCTCGAACAGCGGGTACAAGAATCTCGAGGGCGTATGGATAGGCGAGGTCGAGGAACGGCCATTCATCCGACGCCACGAGGAGTTCATTCCGAACGCACGGAAGCTGACTCGATAAGGGACGGGTGAGCGTGGAGGCGGCAGGCGCAGCCAAACGAATCAGAGAGACCTTCGGCCTGGTCGTCGGTGTGCCGGACTCCTCTCTGACGTTCCTGGGTCCGATCTGGCAGCAGCCGGGCGAGGACGCGTCCGTGTGCACCAACGAGGGCTCCGCCGTGGCGCTGGCCGCCGGCTGGGCGCTCGGCGGCGGCAGATGCGCGCTGGTCTGCATGCAGAACTCGGGACTGCTGAACGCCTTGAATCCCCTCACCTCGCTGACGCACGCCTCCGTCCAGTCCGTCCCCCTGGTCCTCCTCATCGGAATGCGGGGCTGGGCCGGCGACGAGCCTCAACATGAGGCGGTGGGCCGCGCCACGACGAGCCTGCTCCGCGCGGCGGACATCCCGTTCCGCACCACCTGCGCGTCCGACCTGTCGGACGTCGTCTCCACGCTGGGCCTGGCCCACCAGCAGGCGGTTGCCAGCAACACGGTGACCGCGGTCCTGGTCGAGGCCGGCGCCGCGCGTCCGCCCACACCTCCGGCGACGGGAGGCCGTGCACTGGAGGACTGGACCAGTCGCGACGCCGTACGACTGGTCCTGGACACTGCCCCGTCCGGAAGCATCGTCGTCGGCTCAACCGGCTTCAACAGCAGACTCGTGCACGAGTACCGCACGGACCATCCCGGCCGGTTCGACGAGTTCGTGTACTGCGTCGGCGCCATGGGTCACGCGTGCTCCGTCGCTCAGGGTCTGGCGGTGGCCCGCCCGGACGTGCCGGTCATCTGCGTCGACGGCGACGGCTCGGCCCTGATGCATCTGGGAGCGGTGCTCCTGCCCACCGCGCTCACCGTCCCGAACTACCGGCACGTGATCGTCAACAACGGCAGCCACGAGTCGGTCGGTGGCGGCGACACGCTCGGATCCCGCTTCAGCTTCTCGGCCCTCGGGCACGACCTCGGCTGGCCCACGGGAGTGTTCCGCGGCCCGACCACGCCTGATGTCCTCACCGCGCTGGGCCGACTGCTGAACGCGACCGGCCCGGTGCTGGTCGAGATGCTGACGCGCCCCGCAGGCGTCGGCCCACCTGCTCGGCCCCGGCCGCCGTTCGTGCGGACGAGGACGACGTCCCATCGGTTCCGGTAGGACTCCGAGGAGGTATGAGTCGTGGATTTCACCCCGTACCAGGTGTTCATGGATCCCGCCGACGTGGCGCGCCTGGAGCGACAGCCGCGCGGGACATGGCGCCGGCAGGTGAGCCGGATGGTTGACGCCTGCGGCATCGGTGAGGTGCTCGCCACGCGCGGCATCGCGGTGTTGTCCGGGCTCGACGATCTCTCCGGCCCGCAGTTGCGGGTCGTCTTCCCCCTGATCTGCGAGGCGCTCGGGACGTTGATCCCACAAAGCGTCGGCCCCTCGGCACAGTTGCTGAGAGAGGTGACGTACCGGGGGAACGACCTGTCGGATCGCACGCTCCGCTACTCCGACAGCCGGGACGGCGGAAGCTTCCATACCGACGGCGTACCCGTTCCCGGCGAGGTGCCGGATCTCGTCGCCCTTCTCTGCCTGCGTCAGGCGGCGGCCGGCGGTGAACTCGTCTTCATAGACTCGCAGGAGATCCTGCGGCTGGCGTCGGCACAGATGCCGGACATCCTCGACGTCCTGGGTAACCAGTTCCACTTCGACCAGCGGCGCAAGGACGCACCCGGTGCCACGATCGTACGGCGGGTCGTCGAGCGCTCGGGGGCCGACGACCGCGCGCACCACTTAACATATCTGCGGGACTATATCGAGTCCGGGCATGCGATGCCGGGGGTGCGGCCGCTGACTCCGGCCGAGACGAGGGCCATGGATCTCCTCGACGCCGTGATGGCCAGCGAGGCTCTACACATCGAGGGGCGGCTGCTCCGGGGGCAGATCGTGATCAGCGACAACCGGCGTTACCTGCACGGGCGTCATGCCTTCGTCGACGCGTCCGAGGGCGCGGGGAGACTGATGCTGCGAGCCTGGATCAGGCGATGATCAAATGAGCAAGTACATCGACTTCCACGATCCTCACAATCGGGACACCTACGTCGGGCGGTCCGCGGACCCCGCCTGGTCGACGCTCTTCGCGCGACTCATGCGCCCGGAGGGTCGGTTGGTCGCCGACCTGGGATGCGGCGGTGGCATCTACACCAAGGCGATCGCGGGCATGGCACCGCAGCTGGTCGTCGGGATGGACTCGTCGCACCTGTCATTGGAGTCGGCCCGGAGCTACTGCCAGGGAGTCGACCGCGTGTCATTTCTGCTGACCGACGCGGAGGCCGTGGGCGCGGAGGACGACGTCTTCGACGGAGTCGTCGAGAGAGCTCTCATCCACCACTTCACGACGTTGCACCGCAATTTCCGGGAGGCCCGCCGCATCCTGAAACCCGCCGGCCTGCTCTGGGTCCAGGACCGCACGGTGGACGACGTCCTCCTACCGCCTTCGGCGGAGCACATCCGTGGCTACTACCTCGCCTTCGACGAACGGCTGAGGGCAACCGAGATCGAACGCCGGCGACGAGAGCCGGATGTCACGGCCGCTCTCCTGGAGGCAGGATTCCGGCTTGTCAACAGCAGCAAAGTCTGTGAGCTGCGCAAAGTGTTCCGCGAACCGGGCGAGTTGTACGAGGAGATCGTCCTGCGGCGCGGCCGGTCCCTGCTCCACGCGCTCAACGACCGGCGTATCCGTCAACTAGCCGACTACGTCGTCGAGCGGATTCCTCGTTGGCCGGCGGTCGAACGCGACACCTGGACGGTCTGGATCGCCGAAAAGTAGCCGCTGTCATGGCGCGTCGAGGTAGGTGTTCTGCTTGAGAGCCGCATCCCAGAGGATCTTGATCTGCGACGCGTACAGGGTATAGGTGGGATTGCCGGGTCGCACCACGTAGGAAACCGTCGCCTGGTCGGCCTCGTTCTCGTGCAGGTAGTGCTGGACGCGAATGAGGGAATTCTCCGACAGCCGGTTCACGTCGATCGCGATGAAGGCCATGGGCATGATGCGGTCCGACACGGCGAACTGAATATTTCCGCTGCCCCGCAAACGGATGTAGAGATCCTTGAAGAGGTTCGCCTGATTCAGGTACCGCTGCTGACTGTGGCGCTCGGAGTCCGAGTACCTCATCCGCCGAAACCCCTCGAGGACGTCGAGGTCGCCCACGTTGAGCACCAGGAAGCGCACCTGCACACGTCTGTTGAGCCCGGCGAACAGATCCTTCGCGGCCACGAAGCCGGTCAACGTGGTACCACTGATGAAGACGTCGTGACGCGCCGACGCCACAGCGGTTCTCCAGTCGAAGGTGTGGCGTTCGACGAACTCGACACCTATTCCCCGATGGGCGAGCGTCCTCGCAATTTCCTCGGTACTCCTGGTCAGCACTTTCCAGCGACTGCTGAAGAGAATGAAGAAGTCAATGACGATCATCGCCAGGAGTGCTTCAATGAATGTGAGATGCAGATTTCGTTGATTGAGGACCTCGGTGACGACCACCGCAGTCAGCGCGAATATCGCCTGAAGCGTGATGAATGCCGCGTCCAAGAACCTCAGAAGCCTCTTCATCGCCACTCCCCGAAACGGCCGAGTCGATGGAATTCAAGTGTGCGGAACCGCCTGGACACCGGAAGCTCATAGAGTTACCACAGTTAATGTGATGATCGCAACCAGTAGAAATTTCGTCTCTTCTGCAAAGTCTCACGCAGACCTTGACGGCGGAGAACAAGCAGCGCGCCGGGGACCGTACGGTCCCCGGC
>NZ_JBFAOC010000074.1:0-30744 GCF_040675055.1 Micromonospora sp. NPDC049662 | reverse complement strand
GCCGGGGGGTGGGCGGGGGGGCGCCCCCCCCCCCCCCCCCGGGGGGGCCCGCAATCGCCAAAGCCGCGTCTCCCTGGCCACACAAAAAGATGACTCACAGGCATCACGCTCATTGGCAGGTCCGCGCCCCGACGCATTCGGGTCAGAGCTACTTCTGGAACATCACCGAAGGGTCAGGCGGGGCGGCGGTAGGCGCCGTACCACCAGGTCGCCGCCAGTTCCCGCGCGGCCGCCGCGTCCGTCTCGGGGTCCGCGGTGGTCGTGCTGACGTGGTCGGCGAGGAAGCGGTCGCCGCCGATCACGATCAGCCGGCTGGCCGCGGACACGTCCAGGTCGGCGGGGGTACGTCCGGCCTGCTGCTCGGCCCGCAGGGCGTTCGCGGTGCGCGCGACGAACTGCTCCAGTCCGCCCGACCAGTACTCCCGCACCACCTCGTCGTAGGCGGCCACCTCGCTGACCGCCGCTAGCACCGGGGCATATGTCCGGTAGATTCGGATTACGTCGGTGAAGACCTCGGTC
Organism: Micromonospora sp. NPDC049662; assembly: GCF_040675055.1. Classification (NCBI taxonomy): domain Bacteria; kingdom Bacillati; phylum Actinomycetota; class Actinomycetes; order Micromonosporales; family Micromonosporaceae; genus Micromonospora; species Micromonospora sp. NPDC049662. Next base: position 30,225 of record NZ_JBFAOC010000074.1, on the reverse strand, counting down.
AGGCTCTTCAACGGATCATCGCTACCGGCCGGGTCCCACTGGCCGGTCCGGTCGAAGGAAGTGTCCCGCATCGTGCCGGCGAGGCGCATGAGTAGCTCGGTCTTGTCGCGGAAGTGGATGTAGAAGGTCGACCGGGCCACTCCCGCCTCGGCGGCGATCCGCTGCACACCGAGGTCGGTGAAGCGCACCCCCTCCCTCAGGAGCCGCTCGGTGGCTGCCAGCACCCGCGCCTCGACGGCGGCCCGCCCATCGGGGTTGCGCGGGCGGCGGCGGGTGATCGACGGCATGCCGAAATCCTAGGTGGCCGAGGGCCGGCCCGGCGACGTACGCTCGCTGCCGGACACACTGTCCGACATAGTGACCACGGAGCGCCTGACCTCGGCCCTCCGCACCCACCACGAGGAGCAACACAGGTGAAGTACCGACTGCTGGGCACCACCGGGGTGTACGTCTCGGAGATCTCGCTCGGCGCGATGACCTTCGGTGGAAGCGGGCACCCGCTGTGGGGAACCCTCGGCGCGCTGGCGCTGCCCGAGGCGCAGCGAATGGTCGACACGGCTCTGGACGCGGGCGTCAACTTCGTCGACACGGCCGACGGCTACAGCGACGGTGAGAGCGAGGAACTGCTCGGCCAGGCGCTCGGCAAGCGGCGCCGGGACGTCGTGCTGGCCACCAAGGTGCACTCGCGTACCGGGCCCGGTCCGAACGACGTCGGCACCTCCCGGCTGCACATCATGCAGAACCTGGAGGACAGCCTGCGCCGGCTGGGCACCGATCACATCGACCTGTACCAGATCCACAACTTCGACCAGGTCACTCCAATGGAGGAGATGCTGCGCGCGCTCGACGACGCGGTCCGGCAGGGCAAGGTCCGCTACATCGGCTGCGCCAACTTCGCCGCCTGGCAGATCTCGAAGGCGTTGGGTATCTCCGCGCGGGAGAAGCTGGCCGGCTTCGTCTCGGTGCAGGAGTACTACTCGCTGCTGGGTCGGGACGTGGAGCGGGACGTGGTGCCGATGGCGCTCGACGCGAATGTCGGGCTGACCGTGTGGAGCCCGCTCGCCGGTGGTTTCCTCTCCGGCAAGGTGGGCCGGGATGGTGCCGTCGCCGACAGCGGCGCGCGCAGCGCCCAGCCCGGCTACACCAGTTTCACGCCGTTCGACCCCGAGCACGGCTTCGCGGTCGTCGACGTGCTCAAGGCCGTCGCCCAGCGGCACGACGTCAGCCCGGCCCGGGTGGCCATCGCCTGGCTGCTGTCCCGGCCGGCGGTCACCAGCGTGGTCGTCGGCGCCCGCAAGCACGAGCAGTTGGTGGACAACATCGCTGCCTCGGATCTCACCCTTACCGAGCAGGATCTCGCCGAGCTGGACGAGGCCACGAAGCTGCCGGTCTCGTACCCGAACTGGATCCAGGAGGGGTTCTTCGCCGGGATGCGCCACCCGCAGTAGGACCTACTTGAGGATCAGTCGGTTCGTCTGCTCGAAGACGTCCAGGTCGGCCAGGGTCTCCAGGACCGACGCGGAGAGTGGGGACGGGAAGCGGTCACGGGCGAAGAAGCCCGCGTCGGTGGTTTCGTCGGTGACCCGGGTCAGTTGCCCGTCCCACTCCTCCACCTTGAAGGCGGTGGTGAAGACCTGGTAGGTGTGCCCGTACATGTTGGTGCTGGTCCGGTCCGGGCCGGTGTAGAGCGCGAACGCGCAGACCCGCAGCGCCCGCAGCCCGGTCTCCTCGCGGACCTCGCGTACCGCGCAGTCGGCGATGGATTCGCCCAGCTCCATGGCCCCGGCGGGCATGGCCCACTGGCCGTTGTCGGAGCGTTGGATCAGCAGGATGCGCCCCGCGTTGTCGCTGACGACGGCGCGGGCGCCGACGAACATCAGCGTCCGGTCCCCGGCGAGCGCGCGTAACTGCCCCACGTACGAGTCGGCCCAAGAGATGCTCACCCGCGACAATTTACGGGGGTTCCCAACGTGTGACCGCCGACACTAGCTTGTTACCCATGCGTAGCACGATGATGGACGCCCCCCTGCAGGTCTCCCGGATTCTCGATCACGGCGCAGGGGTGCACGGCACGGCCGAGGTGGTCACCTGGACGGGCGCCGAACCCCGTCGGATGACGTACGCCGAGGTGGGCCGCGCGGCGGCCCGGCTGGCCCACGCGCTGCGTGACGAGTGCAGGGTGACCGGCGACGAGCGGGTCGCCACCTTCATGTGGAACAACAACGAGCACCTGGTGGCCTACTTCGCGGTGCCCAGCATGGGCGCGGTGCTGCACACGCTCAACATCCGGCTCTTTCCCGACCAGGTCGTCTACATCGCCAACCACGCGCAGGACCGGGTGGTGCTGGTCGACAGCACGCTCATTCCGCTGCTCGCCCGGGTGATCGGCGAGTTGGCCACGGTGCGGCACGTCGTGGTCGTCGGCGGTGGCGACCCGGCCCCGCTGGTGGCGGCGGCCGGCGACCGGATCACCGTGCACCACTGGGACGCGCTGCTCGCCGACCGTCCGGACGTGTACGACTGGCCCGAGGTGGACGAGCGCGACGCCGCGGCGCTCTGCTACACGTCCGGCACCACCGGCAACCCGAAGGGCGTCGCCTACTCGCACCGGTCCATCTACCTGCACTCGTTGCAGGTCTGCATGCCGGAAGGCTTCGGTCTCGGACCGACCGACCGGGAGCTGGCCATCGTCCCGATGTTCCACGCCATGTCGTGGGGTCTGCCGTACGCGGCGTTCCTCTCCGGCGCGTCGCTGATCATGCCGGACCGGTTCCTCCAGGCCGCGCCGATCGCCGAGATGATCGCCGCGGAACGGCCCACCCTGGCCGGCGCGGTGCCCACCATCTGGACCGACCTGCTGGCCTACCTGGACGACCACGACGTGGACAGCTCGTCGCTCACCGAGGTGATCGTCGGCGGTTCGGCCTGCCCACCGGCGCTGATGCACGCGTTCGACGAGCGGCACGGGATCGACGTCATCCACGCCTGGGGGATGACCGAGATGTCGCCGCTGGGGTCGGTCTCGCGTCCGCCCGCCGGGGTGGCCGGGGACGAGGCGTGGCGCTACCGCTACACGCAGGGCCGAGTGCCCGCGGGCGTGCAGGCGCGGATCGTCGGCCCGTCGGGCGAGCCGCTGCCCGCCGACGGCACGGCCGTGGGCGAGCTGGAGGTCCGTGGGCCGTGGGTGACCGCACGGTACGTCGGTGACGACGCCCCTGATCCGGAGAAGTTCCGCGACGGTTGGCTACGGACCGGCGACGTCGGCACGCTCTCCCCGGACGGGTACATCACGCTGACCGACCGCGCGAAGGACGTGATCAAGTCCGGCGGCGAGTGGATCTCGTCGGTCGAGCTGGAGAACGCGCTGATGGCCCATCCTGCCGTGCTGGAGGCGTGCGTGGTGGGTGTCCCGGACGAGCGGTGGGACGAGCGGCCGCTGGCGACCGTGGTGGTCCGTGCGGGCGCCTCGGTGACCGCCGAGGAGCTGCGGGACTTCCTGGCCGGCTCGGTGGCCCGCTGGCAGCTGCCCGAGCGGTGGGCGTTCATCGACATGGTGCCGAAGACCAGCGTGGGCAAGTTCGACAAGAAAGTCGTCCGTTCGCGGTACGCCGAAGGTGACCTGACTGTCCGGGAGCTGACAGCACCGTAACGTTTGACCGGGCACCGTCGCCTATGGGCAGAGGAGTACTCCTGACATTCCTCCCCAGAGGGCGGCCCCGGCGTTCGCACCGCGCCGGGGCCGCCCGCTCCACGCGGGTGACCCCGCACCGTCATTGTTGCGAAAATTGTTCGCCTCTGTCCCGATGACGGGGAAATCCGGTCCCCGACGACCCGTTCAGGCGTCGCTGGTGGTGATCAGCACCTTGCCGACCGCCGAGTCCTCCACCGCCTGGTGTGCCGCGGCCGTGTCGGCGAGCGGATAGCGGTGCAGCGGCAGACCGGCATCCGCGCCCACCCGGATACCGCCCTGGTTGGCAGCCGCCGCCACGTCGACGACACCCTGCGCCTTGGCCGCCTTCGGCTCCGTGTAGACCAGCACGAACTGCCACCGGGCGTTCACCACGTACAGCGGGCGGATCGGGAGCGTCATCTCGGTGCCGCCGTTGTCGGCGTACACGCAGACCGCCCCGCCGTTGCGGATCAGTTGCGCGTCCATCGCCGCGTTCTGGGCGGGCGCGACCTCCACGATCGTGTGGACCCCGTCGGGGGCGATCTTGCCGACCTCCTCGACCACGTCCTGCTCGCGATAGTTGATCACGTACGACGCACCGGCCGACGCCGCGAGCTGCGCCTTCTCGGCACTGCTCACCGTGGCGATCACCGTGGCGTCGGCCCAGCGCGCGAGCTGGATCGCCGCGTTGCCCACCGCGCCCGCCCCGCCCTGCACCAGCACGGTGTGGTCGGCCAGCGCGCCGGCGCGCAGCGCGTCCGGCATGAACTCGCCGGCCGTCAGACAGCGGTGCGCGGTGAGGAACGGAATGCCCAGGCTCGCCCCCAGCTCGAACGAGGCGTCGCCCAGCGGCACCGCCTGCCGGACCGGCACCAGCGTGTACTCCGCGCTGGTGCCCCACGGCCGCTGCCAGGCCGCCTCCCAGATCCAGACCCGCTCGCCGATCAGCTCACCGCCGACTCCCGCACCGACCGCCTCGACGACACCCGCGCCGTCCTGCCCCGGGATCTGCCACCCGTCCGGCGCGAACGCCCGGCGCGACTTCCAGTCCGTCGGGTTCACCCCCGACACCGCCATCCGGACCAGCACCTCGCCCGGCCCCGGCTCGGGCACCGGCCGGTCCACCAGTTCCAGCACCGACGGGTCGCCGGTGCGCTCGTACACGATGGCCTTCATCAGTGATCCCCTCGCTGGCCGGCGTGGCACGCCGCCGGCGTGCCGTCTGCTGCGGTACCCCGCACCGACCCCGTCATGCCAAACCGTCGATCAGCTGCGGGGTCAACTCACCGACCGACCCGAGCGTCACGGCCGCGAGCGCGGCGGCGTCCGGATCGAGGGGGTACGACGCGTGGGGCACCGCCACCACCCGCATCCCCGCCGCCGCGGCCGACCGTACGCCGTTGGACGAGTCCTCCACGGCCGCGCAGCGGGCCGGGTCGACGCCCAGGCGCTGCGCGACGCTCAGGTACACGTCCGGCGCCGGTTTGCCCCGCTCGGTCTCCTCGGTGGACAGGGTCGCGCCGAACGCGTCGGTCAGGCCGGTGGCCTCCAGTGCCGCGGCGATCAGCCGGGTCGGCGACGAGCTGGCCAACCCGAGCGGCCACCGCGCGGCCAACCGGCGTACCACGTCGACCGCGCCGTCGATCAACGGCACGTGCTCGCGGTAGCGCTGCGCCATCTCCCGCACCACCTCGTCGGCCACCTGCGCGGCGGTGCGCCGCACCCCCAGCTCACCGCTGAGGTAGTGGGCCCACTCGCCGGTGCTCATGCCCATCAGCCGGCGCTGGGTGTCGGGCTGCCAGGCGCCACCGTGTGCCGCCACGTACGCCCGCCGGACCTCCTCCCACACCGGTTCGGAATCCACGATCACGCCGTCCAGGTCGAAGACCACCGCATCCACCACGGACCCATCCTGCCCGACGGCGGGACCCACGGTCAGCCGGCCAGCGCGGGCAGCCCGATCGGGCTGTCGGGCGGGATCACCGTGTGGCAGGACCGGGCCAAGGGTTCCAGCAGCTCCCGAAGGCGGTCGGTGTCGCCCGCGCCGAGCGTCTGCCACGGATGCCCGGCGGACCGGTCGGTGGCGTCCTCGATCGCCTGGAATTCGGCATGGCCGGCGTCGGTGGGGGTGCCGTCCCCGGCCAGCCAGCCGCGCCGCGTCAGCCGCTCGCGGGCGGCCCGCCACTGCTCCTCGGACCAGCCCCGGCCGAGCAGGCTCTGGGCCGACATGTCCACCGCGACGCGCCAGGCCAGCACCTCCACCGGGTCCAGGCCGGCAGCCACCAGGGCGGCGGTGTGTCCGTCGCCGCGCAGCTCCCGCAGCGTGGTGGCGGCCTGCCAGAGCCGGGCGAGGGGGTACTCCCCGACCGGCAGCGCCGCGTTGGCCGCCCCGAGCACCCGACCGGCGGTCTGCGCCGCCGAGGCGGCCCGCTCCAGCAGGTCGGCGGCCTCGGCCAGGTGCCCCTCGGGCAGCTCGTAGGTCAGCTCCGCGAGGGCCTGCACCGCGCCGGTCAGCCGGGCGCGCAGCGCCTCCGGCGGGGTGGCCAGCCGCCACACCGCCGGCAGGGCCCGGCTCACCATCGGCGGTGCGAAGCTGAAGAAGGCGGCGACGACCGGAGGGGCCTCGGCGGCGCCCAGCGGCGCGGCCCGGCCGGCGAAGTAGCCCCGCCAGTAGCCGCGCAGCCCGACCGCCTCGTACGCGGCGCGGGCCCGAGGGTGGAAGTAGGTGACCGCATGCACCGGCTCGAAGTACGTCCACATCACCCGGGTGGTACGCCCGAGATCCTCCAGCGCCGTCACAGGTACCTCCACCGTCCCGCGTCCGCGTCGTCACCCCGGACTGCGGCCGCCCGGGGTGACGCCGAACCTACTGCCGGAGGGTGACGGGCAGGAAGCCCCATGTGAACAAAGCCATCGCGCCGGGGTGACAACCGGGGCGATCCGGACGGGTCACTGGGCGGCGAGCACGTCCACCACGAAGCGCAGCGGACCGGTCGGCCGACCGCCCGCCTTGGCCTCGTCGTTGCCGTACGCCAGCTCGCCCGGGATGTCGAGCTGCACCCGGCTGCCCACGGTCACACCGACCAGACCCTGGTCCCAGCCGGGGATGACCTGGCCCACGCCGATCGGGAAGGTGGCCGGCTGGCCGGCGTTCCAGGACGAGTCGAACTCCTTGCCGTCCTTGTAGAAGACGCCCACGTAGTTGGTGGTGATGTTCTGCCCCTTCTTGACCGCCGGGCCGGTGCCCTTGATCATCGGGGTGACCGTGAGCTTCTTCAGCTCGCCCGTGCCCGCCTTCACCGTCGGCTTGCTGCCCAACGCCGGGTCCGCGCCCTCGGGAAGCTGCGGCGCGGGCGGCGCGGTGGGGGCGTCCGGTGCCGCGGCGGAGGCGGACGGGTTGGCGCCGGAGGCGTTGCTGGGCTTGTCGTCCCGGTTCTTGTCGATCCAGACGAAACCGCCGATGAGCAGCGCCATCACGGCGACACCGACGATTCCGCCGGCCCAGGCCTGGCGGCGGCGCTTCGCCTCGGCCGCCTTCTGCGCCGCCAACTGGGCGGCCAGCCGCCGCCCCGCCTTCGTCGCCGGGCTCTGGCCCTCCGACCGGTTCTCCTGCGTGCGCTCGCTCACGTCGTCGACTCCCTGCTGCGAAGGTGTGGCCGGCACCCGGTGCCGGGGGGAAAGCCGACGCACACGGTACCCGCCCGGCGGCCCGCTGTGCCCGCCCCGGACGACTCGGATTGCCCAGAAACGCCGTCTGCGGGACGTTACTCCGGGACCACCATGAAGTCGGTCACGAACGAGGTGACCCTCCCGTCGGCGGTCCGCCCGATCCAGGTGCCGTAGCAGCCGTCGCCCCAGCCCGTGGCGACCGTGACGATGTTCGCGCCGGTGGCCTCGTCCAGCACCGCCGTGATCAGCCCTGGAACCGGCGACGAGGGCAGCCCGGCGGGGATGAAGACGTCCTCGATCCGCTCCTCGTCCCAGCTTTCCAGGGCGGCGAGCGCGGTCGGGTCGGCGAGCGTGCCGGCACCGGCGTCCACGCCGTACCCGAAGTAGTCGTCGGCGCCGAGCGCGGCGACGTCCTGGTCGCCCACCACGGCCTGCTCCCAGCGGGTCGTCGGCTCGGCGCGGATCACCAGTTCCAGTGCGGCCACCCGCCGGTCCACCTCGGCGTCCTCCCGCAAAACCACGGCCACCCAGGCGCGGCCGGGATACCGCCCCGGCGCGACGGTCACCGTGTACGGCTCGGCCTCCGGTACGACCAGCGGATCGCACCCGACGACCCGGCCGGTCGGCAGTACGACGTCGCCCAGCGGATGGGCCTCGACGAGGTACGCGCCGTGTTCGTCGGTGAAACGCGCCCCGGGCGTCAACAACCGGTCCAGGTCAGGGGTGTGCGGCATGGGGGCTCCTCCGGTGGCCGACGGCCGGCGGAGCGTACCCGGTCCGGCGGACACCGTCGGTGCCGCGTACCTCAGGCGCTCTTGCGGGGTGCGGTCTTGCGCGCGGCGGTCTTCTTCGCGGGCTCGGCCTTCTTCGCTGCGGTCTTCTTGGTGGCGGTCTTCTTCGCCGGCTCGGCCGCCTTCTTCTCGGCGGTCTTCTTCGTCGCGGTCTTCTTCGCGGGCGCCTTGGCGGCCTTCTTCTCGGCCGCCTTCTGCGCCGACCGGGCCGACGAGATGGGCGTCGGCTCGCCGCCGCCACCCCGCGCGGGCTGCTCGCCGCGCGCCGCCCGGGCCCGGTCCACCGAGGCCTTCAGCGCGGCCATCAGGTCCACCGCCGCGGCTGGGGCCTCCTCGACCTCCTCCGGCTGGACGACCTCCCGACCCTCCACCTTGGCGTCGATGACCTCCTGCAACGCGGCCCGGTAGTCGTCGGTGAAGACGTCCGGCTCGAACTCCCCGGTCATCGAGTCGATCAGGGAGCTGGCCATCGCCAGCTCCGGCGGACGCACCTTGAGGTCCTCGTCGAGGAATCCGAACTCGGGGGTACGGATCTCGTCCGGCCAGAGCATCGTGTTGAGCAGCAGCACACCTTCGCGGACCCGCAGGGTCGCCAACTGCTCCCGCTGGCGCAGCGCGACCTTGACGATGGCCACCCGCTCCGAGTCGAGAAGCGCGTCCCGCAGCAGCACGTACGGCTTGGTGGCCGTGCCCTCCGGCTCCAGGTAGTAGGCCTTGTTGTAGAGGATCGGGTCGACCTGCTCGGCGGGGACGAACTCCAGCACGTCGATCGCCCGGGAGCTGGTCAGCGGCAGGTCGGCGAAGTCCTCGTCGGTGAGGATCACCATCTCGCCGCCGCCGATGTCGTAGCCCTTGGCGATGTCGTCGTAGGTGACCTCCTCGCCGCAGACCGAGCAGGTGCGCTTGTAGCGGATGCGACCGCCGTCCTCGCGGTGCACCTGGTGGAACCGAATGTCCTTCTCCTCGGTCGCCGAGTAGAGCTTCACCCCGATCGAGACGAGCCCGAACGACACGGCTCCCTTCCAGATGGCACGCATCCTGCGCTCCCTTCCCCGATATCGACCATGCTCGCATCCGCAGGAACTCCACGCGAGGTGTTCGGCCTGCTACTACAGTCGGGTCGTGCCCGGCGCGCCGCTCAAGCCGATGCTCGCGATGACCGGGCCGCTCCCGGCGGGTGACGGCTGGGCGTACGAGTTCAAGTGGGACGGGGTCCGGGCGCTCGCCAACATCTCCGGCGGTGCCCAACACCTGTATGCCCGCTCCGGCGTGGAGATCACCGCCGCGTACCCCGAACTGGCCGCCCTGTCCTCGCAGGTCGACGACGCGCTGCTCGACGGCGAGGTGGTGCTGCTGGGCGAGGGTGGGCAGCCGTCGTTCACCGCGTTGGCCGAGCGGATGCACGTCCGGGACCACGCCAAGGCCGCCCGGCTGGCGGCGGTGATGCCGGTGACGTACATGATCTTCGATCTGCTGCGCCTGAACGGCGACGATCTGACCGGCTGGTCGTACGAGCGTCGCCGGGAGGCCCTGGACGCGCTCGCGCTCGGCGGCGCGCGGTGGGCGGTGCCGCCGGTGTTCGCCGACGGCCCGGCCACCTACGAGGCCGCCGGGGAGCACGGTCTGGAGGGCGTGATGGCCAAGCGGGTCGGCGCCGTCTACCGCCCCGGGGTTCGCTCGCCGGACTGGGTGAAGGTCAAACTGGAGGTGACCGGCGACTTCGTCGTCGGGGGCTGGCGGCCGGGCGCGCGTCGCATCGGCGGGCTGCTGGTCGGGGTGCCCGGCCCGGACGGCCGGCTGACCTACCGTGGTCGGGTCGGCGGCGGGATCGGCGCGGCCATCGAACGGCAGCTGCTCGCCGAGCTGGAGCCGCTGCGTACCGGCGCGTCACCGTTCGCGGCGGGCGTGCCGCGCGAGGATGCCCGGGGGGCCATCTGGGTAGCACCCCGGGTGGTGGTGGAGGTGAAGTACGGCCAGCGCACCCCCGACGGCCGGCTGCGCTTCCCCCGGGTGCTGCGGTTGCGCCCGGACAAGCCGCCGGAGGAGGTCGACGATGCCGGCTGAGAAGCTGCGGGTGGACGTCGAGGGCCGCGCGTTGGAGCTGTCCAACCTGGACAAGGTCCTCTATCCGGCGGTCGGCTTCACCAAGGGCGAGGTGATCGACTACTACACCCGGATCTCGCCGGTGCTGCTGCCGCACCTGGCCGACCGGCCGGTCACCCGCATCCGCTTTCCGAACGGGGTGGACGACAAGTCCTTCTTCGAGAAGAACAAACCGGCCGTGACCCCCGACTGGGTACGCGTCGAGACGCTGCCCGCGCCCGGGTCGACGAAGGGTCGGGAGACCATCGACTACGTCGTCGCCGACGACCTGCCCACCCTGGTCTGGCTGGCCAACCTCGCCGCGCTGGAACTGCACACGCCGCAGTGGAAGGTCGGCGAGCACCCGGACATGATGGTGGTCGACCTGGACCCGGGACCGCCGGCCGGCCTCGCCGAGTGCTGCCCGGTGGCGGTGCTGATGCGCGACCGGCTCGCCGACGACGGCATCGACTCGTACCCGAAGACGTCCGGCAAGAAGGGCATGCAGCTCTGCTGCCCGATCGCCGGCACCCAGTCGGCCGACGACGTCTCCGCCTACGCGCGTCGGATCGCGCAGGAGTTGGAGAAGGCGCACCCGAAGCTGATCGTGTCGAAGATGGCGAAGAACCTTCGTCCGGGCAAGGTCTTCATCGACTGGAGCCAGAACAACGCGGCGAAGACCACCGTCGCGCCGTACTCCCTGCGGGCGCAGTCGGTGCCGTCGGTATCGACGCCGCTGACCTGGGACGAGGTCGAGGCCGGCGGGCGCGGCCGGAAACCGGCCGTCCGCCAGTTCACCGCCGCCGAGGTCCTGGACCGGGTCGAGGAGTACGGCGACCTGCTGGCCGCGCTGCTCGACGGCGGCCCGGAACTGCCCGACTGAGACCAGCCCTTCAGGACGTCCGCTTGTGGCAGGTCAACATCGGCAGTTCAGTTCCCGTGCGGCGGGTCGGGCTGTCCGCGGATCAGCGCGGCGAGTTCGTCGAACAACCGGTTCTGGGCGGCCGCCTCTGCCGATGCCGGGTCCGTGTTCTGGATGAAGCCGTGCTCCAGGCCGGCCTCCTGCCAGTGCACCACCCGTGCCCCGGCCTGCGCCAACCGGTGGGCGTAGGCATCGCCTTCATCTCGCAGCGCGTCGTCCTCGGCGGTCACGATGAGCGCATCGGGCATGCCGTGCAGGTCTGCTGCCAGCAAGGGGCTGGCGGGCGCGCGATCGACAGGGTCGGGCGTCCACTGCGTAATGGCCCAGGCGAGGAAGTCGGCATCAAGCGCGTGACCGTTGCCCATTTCCACGATGCTGGCCTGTGAGAGCGTCAGGTCGGTGTTCGGGCAGATCAGGACCTGAAGGGCGGGCAGGGGATCGCCCGCGTCGCGCAGCCGCAGGCAGGCCATGGTCGCCAGGTAGCCGCCGGCACTGTCCCCGGCAACCGCTGCCGGTCGCGCCCAACGGAGCACCGACACCACGTCCTCGATGGCCGCAGGGTAGGGATGCTCCGGCCCACGCCGGTAGTCGACGGCCAACACCTCGACGTCGCACGCGTCCGCGATGCGGCGACAGGTTCGGTCATGGGTGTCCAGGTCACCCAGGACGAAGCCGCCACCGTGGGCAAAGACAACCAGCGGCCGCGCCCGCTCGGAGGGCCGGTAGTGGCGCAGAACGATCCCGTTCGGTCCACGGAGATCTTCGACCTTGGTCAACGCGGGGCCTGGGGGACGGTTTGCGGCTCGCCGCCGCGCATCTGCGCGGAGTTTCGACACGTCGGGACGGATCATGGAGCATCTCGCTTCTGCCACGGGCCCATCCCGAAGAGAGTGCGGATGAACATGGCCGTCGGGATGTGGTCAACGATAACGAGGGCTTCGACCGGCCGTTCGCCGCGTGCTCGTGACAACACCGCGCCGCCCGGCGCCCGCCTGTTCGAGGGGCGCCGGGCGGTCGGCGGTCACTTTTGGCCGAAGACCTTCCGGCTCGCGCCGAGGCGCAGGAGCACCGTCTCGCCGGTGGCGTCCTTGACCCCGTCGTTGTCGGTGATCGCGTACACCTCGCCGTTGCCGGACACGGTCAGACCCTCCAGTTTCTCCTGGGTCCAACCGTTGGTGGCCCGGAGCGCGGGCAGCACGTCGACGGCGAGTTTCTTCGGGAGCACGGTCAACGGGCCGGTCGCCGCCGCGACCGGCAGCGGCACGGTGTAGATCCGCTTCACCGTGGCGGCCGGGCCGTTGAGCTTGTCCCGCTCGATGACCGCCAACCGATCGCCGACCACGGTGATCTCGGAGAGCCCCATCCAGTCGCCCGGCACGGTGGTGCTCTCCAACTGGTAGCCGAACCAGCTCCACGTGCCCGCCGTGACGTCGTACCGGCCGAGACGCACGATGCCGGCCGGGTCGGTGCTCAGCTCCCGCTGCACGGCCACCCAGACGATCTCCCGGCCCTGCCGGTCGGTCGTCGCCGTGACGCCCTCCAGGCCCTGCTTGCCCAGGCCGGCAGCGACCTCGGCGGGCAGCGCGACGCTCTGCCGGGTCACCCCGGCAGCGTCGAGCCGGACCAGCCTGTTCTCCGTGCCCTTGGCACCCTCGACGGCGAGCCAGAAGCCGCCCTGCGGGCGGGCGAAGATGCCCTCCGCGTCGTATCCGACCGGCGTGCCGGCCGCGTCCCGCACCGGCAGCGCACCGGTGATCACGGCGGGCGTGCGCTTCGCGTCGATGGTGAGGATCCGGGTCTGGCTGTACGCAGCGTCGGTGACGCTGTAGAGCTGGTCCCGCTTACCCGGCACTGCGCTCAACGCGCCGAGTGCGCCCCACCCGATCGGAGCGCCTGACTCCTCCGACGCGGAGACGATGCTCGGGAAGGCCGTGGTGCCCCTGCCGATCCGGAAGAGAGACACCGATGCCCGGACGTTGACCGACGCGTCGTCCGTCTCGCTGGAGACGGCGAGCAGGCCGCGCGACGGGATGGGCAGCAGGCCCTCCGGTCCGTTGGTGGTCGGCAGGATCTGCCGGAACACCGGCCGGGTGGGGTCGCCCAGTTCGTACACGGCGACGAAGTTGCTGCGCTCCGAGCCGACGAAGGCGTACCGCACGCCGTCGTACTCGGCGACGGCCACGCCCTCCGGCTCGGTGCCCTTCTTGCCGGCCCGGTCCTCGTTGTGCAGCCCGTACGTGACGGCGAGCCGCTCGAAGGTGTTGCCGGCGTCCCAGGCGACCCGCCCGGTCCGGCTGTCGAAGACCGACCAGCCACGCGTGCCGCCGTGCCAGTCACCCTCGTTGGCCGTGGCCAGGTAGCGGTCGTCGACCCAGGCCACCGCGTCCGGCTCGCGCGGGACGTCGGTGATGCTGCCGGTCAGGTCGATGACACCGTCCTTCGTGGTGTCGACCCCGCTGATCGTGGCGGTGCCCGCGCTGAACACCTTGGTGATCCGGCCGGTGGGCAGGTCGATCAGGGCGACGCCGTTGTTCTCCTGAAGCGTCACGGCCAGCTCGTTCCGGCCGTTGATCGAGACGTACTCCGGCTCCGGGTCGGTCGGCGCGGCCAGCCCGGCGTGGACAAGCGCGGGCAGCGCGCTGCCGTCGGCACCGGTGAGCGCGACCGGTCGCAGCCGCCACCCGGCCGGGGACTTCCCGGTCAGGTCGACGACCTGCACGAAGCCGGCGGGCGCCTGGGGAAGGTCGCCCTCCTCGCCGCCCGGCGGGGTGGCCTCCTCGTCGCGCTCGTTCTCGATGGCGATCGCGGCGTACCGCTTGTCCTTGCTGACCGCGATCGAGTCGGGCTGACCGCCGAGGTCGAAGCTCGTCACCCGCTGGCGAGTTGCCAGCTCGATCACGTCGAGTCGGCCGGACGGCTCGGTGTAGCTGCTGCTGGTGTTCACCACCACCAGCACGTACCGGCCGACCACGGTCACCGAGGTGGGCTCGTCCTCGGCGTCGCCGAGCTGCGCCAGCGAGAGCGTGCCGAGGCCCTGTGGCCGGTCCGACCGGGAGATGTCCAGGAAGCCGATGCGCCGGGCCAGCGCATCGGTGTAGATCAGGGTGCGGCCGTCCTCGCTGACCGTCGAGATCTCGGCGACCGTCGCGGTCGCGGGGTCCTCGCCGGCCGGGCGGTTCTGGAAGACCGGGTACGTGGCGACCCGGTCAAAGGCGAGTGCCGGTCCCGGGTGGTGGTGTACGCCGGCCGTGGCGGGGGTGGCCCCGGTCAGGCTGGCGGCAGCCACACCGGCCGCGGTCAGCGCGGTGAGTGTTCTTCTGAGTGTCAAGGACTTCCTCCGTCGGTTCGTACCCGCTCGGAGGCTGGCACTCGCCGGGGAGCGTCAGCTTGCCGCGACGTGAACAGCGGGCGAAGCGCTGAAGCGACGTCAGCCGCTGCGACGGCGTTTAGTCGCCGCTGACCGTGATCATCGTGCCGCCTCCGCCGGATCGGCTGGTACGAGCGACTGGGCCAGCCGGGCGTAGCTGTCGCCTCCGTGGCCCGCCGCGATGGCCCGTTCGATGATCGATTGCACGGCCTGTAGCGGCGTGGGGTCGACACCGCGTGCGGCCGCGGCGTCCCGGACGTGGCCGATCGCCGAGCCGGCCGACGCGATGGTGGAGATGTCGGCGGCGAAGGCCCCGGACGTGAGTTGGTCGGCGAACCGGTCGGCCATGTCGGGCAACAGGCCACCGATTCCTCTGGCGAAGCGAGCGAACGCGGTCGGGGCGATACCTTCGGTGCTGGCCAGGGCGAAGGCGTGCGCGAGCCCGCCGACGGACATGGCGAACAGGTCGAGCAGCGCCATCTCGTACGCCGCCGCCGTGCCGGCGTCCGCGCCGAGGTAGGCGCTGGATCCGCCGAAGCTCTCCAGCCAGGGAAGACTCTCGTCGAAGAGGGTTCGCGGACCGCTGTAGAGAATCGTCGCGGCCGGTGTCCCGATGGTGGGCGCGGGCGTCAAGATGGCGCCGTCGAGGTAGTTGACATTCCGCTGCGCTGCCCAGCCCGCCATCTCCCGTGCCTCGGCGGCGTGTCCGCTGCTGAGGTTGACGAATGTTCCGCTCGGCGGGCGTTCGAGCCCCGACAGCACGGCGCGGACCGCCTCGTAGTTGATGACGCAGGCGATGACGACGGATGCCCGGTCTACGGCGTCGGCCACCGTCGGAGCGAGGATCGCCCCCCGGGCCACCAGCGCGGACGCCTTGGCGGGTGAGCGGTTCCAGAGCACGGTGGGGTGGCCGGCGGCGAGCGACGCGGCGGCCAGCGCCCGGCCCATCGGGCCGAGCCCCAGGACGGCGACGGCGGCGGACTGATCGTCCAGGTTGCGGTGGGTCACGGCGACGACGCTAAACCTTGACGTTGACGTGAAGGTCAAGCCCTGATCTGCTGTCGGGGTGCGGATCAGCGAACTGGCGCGGGAGGCGGGCACCACCCCCCGCGCCCTGCGGTACTACGAGGAGCAGGGCCTCCTGCAGCCGGCCCGTCTCGCGAGCGGTTACCGCCACTACGACTCCCAGGCGCTGCGGGCGGTGCGGCACATCCAACTGTTGTTGTCCGCCGGCTTGAACACCGCAGCGATCGCCGAGATCCTTCCCTGCATCCCGGATGACGCCACCGTGCTGGCTCCCACCTGCCCCGAGCTCCTCGACGCTCTCGCGGTGGAGCGCGATCGGATCACCACGTCCATCGACCAGCTCGCCGGTGCTCGCGCGGTTCTGGACCGGCTCATCCAGGCCGGCGCCCGGGCCCGCGACCAGTTCTGAGCACCGTCCGGCCTGCGAAGGGTGGCCGCCGCGACAACCTTCTGCGGGCCCGCTGCGTGGTAGGGGCGTGACCGACCAACAGAATCCTCTGTCCGCGACGGACCGGTCCTACGTCGCGTTCGTCGAGGTGGCGTGGGAGCGACATATCCGGCTGGCCATGCTGCTCTGCGGCGACCGCTGGCGGGCCGAGGAGTTGCTCCAGGACAGCCTGGTCCGGGTCTACGAGCGGTGGCGGCGGCTGTCCCGACTCGACGACCCGCACGCCTACCTTCGCCGGGCGCTGGTCAACAACCACACCTCGATCTGGCGGCGCCGCCGCCGCGAGAGCCTCGTCGCGGACGTTCCCGACCGGGCCGCCCCGGGTGGCGGCAGCGACCCCGACGCCGACGTCCTGCGCCGGGCGCTGCTGGCGCTGCCGGCGAAGCAACGCGCGGTCGTGGTGCTGCGCCACTACGAGGACCTGAGCGAGCGCGAGGTCGCTCAGATCCTGGGTTGCTCGCTGGGCACCGTCAAGAGCCAGAACGCCCGGGCGTTGGGCGCGTTGCGACACCTCCTGAACAGATCCTTCGACTCGGTGAGCAGGTGACAGTCATGAACGACATCGACGACCGACTGGTACGCGGACTACACGACCTCGTGGACGGCGAACCGGATTCCGCCCCGGACGTGCCGGCGCTGCTCGAGCGCGGTCGGCGGGGTCGCCGCCGTCGGGCCACCGCCCTGGCGGGTACGACCTGCGCGCTGCTGGCGTTGGGTGTCGGCACCGCCGTCACGGTGACGACGAACGCCCCACCCGAGCGTCCCGGCGTCACCGCCCGGGCCGCGCGTCCGGAGCAGGTCTCGCCGGCGCTGCGCCTGGTCTCGGCGGCCACCGCCAGCGAGAACATCAGCTACCGGATGCGCCTGGACAACTCGGGGCCGGGCGGGCTGACCTACGAGGGTGCGTTCGACCCGAGGACCGCCACGGGGTACGTCCGGGTTCCGCACGACGACTCGATCCAGACCGAGCTGCTGATCGACGGCACCCGGTACGAGGGCGCGGAACGGCCGCAGGGCGAGCTGCCGCCCGACAAGGGACCGGGCGAGACGTACGGCCGCTACGGGCAGCACCCCGGTAAATACGACCGCCTCGCGCTGCAGGGCGACGGGAACGCCGTGCTGGGCGCCGTCGCACCCGACCCGGCTGCCCTGTTCGCCGCGCTGAAGAGCGCGAACGCGACGGTCACCGAGAACCCGGACGGCAGCCTGCACTTCACGTACACGACGGCGGCCCGGGACGGGTCGACCGGCACGACCGGTGACGTCACGCTGGATCGCGACGGCCGGATCGCGACGGTGGCGCTCACCGTCACCTGGGAGTCGACGGCGAAGGGCCGGCTGGACCGGGGGACGGTCACCTCGACGCTCGCGTTGTTCGACTACGGCGTCGAGGTGAAGGTCGAACGCCCGACCGACGTCGTCATGATCTCGGAATAGCGGCGGGTGGCCCGGCGTCCACGATGGTGGACGCCGGGCCGGACGTGGCAGGGCGCAGCCGCCACCACGCGCCGCCGACCAGGGCCAGGGTGACGACGGTGACCGCCACGTCGCCGGCCAGGGCCGCTGCCGGGCTCGCCGGGGAGTACGGCGGCACCAGGTACGCGAACGCGGCGGCGCTGACCACGTTCGCTGAGGCGGCGGCGAGCACGTGCCGCTGATCCCAGCGTTCGCTCCCCGACCAGTACACGACCAGCGCGCCGACCGCTGCCGCGACCGTTAGCGCGACGAGCACCCCCGGCCAGCCGGGCGTCGGGTCGGTGAAGAGGTGGGCGACGACGACCAGTAGGCCGACCCAGAGCGGGTGCGGCACCCGCCGGGCGCGACGCGGACGGGTACGACGCCAGCGGGGCAGCAGGGCCACCGCGACCAGGGCGAGGACGACCGCCGTGGCGAAGCTCAGTTGCAGCGGGCTGGCCAGGAAGTTCTTGCGGCCCTCGGGCGAGGTGAAGACCAGCAGGCTGCCGAGCAGGTAGAGCACGCCGACCACCGCGAGCCCGGGTCGCCCGAGCCACGGCCGATGCCGCCGCTTCGCGCCGAGGAACGACTCGACGAACACGATCGGCGCGCAGATGGTCAGCAGGATGTGGTTGCCGACGTAGTCGTACGCCTGCCGGAGGCTGAACCCGAGCCCCGGCACCAGCGACGCCTCGGCGGCGGCGCGGGTGTCGGCGTACTGGGTGTCGTCGAGGTAGCCGGGATTGAACAGCGACTGGTCCACCAGACCGGCCTGCAGGACGCCGAACGCGGCGGCGAGCAGCACGATCGCCGGCCATCCCGCGCCTAGGCGTCGGGCGGCCTCCCGGATCAGGATCGCCGCCCCGCCGTACATCGGGCCCAGGGCGATGATCACCGGGAGGAAGTCGTCGATGGCGAAGCCGCCCCACGAGCACTCGGCCGCCCAGGGCGCGAGCAGCAGCAACGCCACCACCGGCACGAGCCGGCGGCGCAGCGGCGGACGGTCGGCACGGTCGGGTTCGGTCGGCACGGATGCTCCTCGGCGGCTCGGTCGGGGGTCGCCGGTCACCGTGCGCGAGCCAGCCGGCTAGCCGCTACGGCCATCGGCCGATGGCCACGGTGACCAAAGTCGTTGCGTAGGGTGGTGCGGACGTCGTCACCACCGGGAGCACGCGGATGCAGCCACACGCCACGGCCGACCTGACGGTCCCGCCCACCGCCATCGAGAGCCCGCTGCTCAGCTACCGGGACGAGGCGACCGGCGAGCGCGTCGACCTCACCGCCCAGCAGGTCGGCGCCTGGTCCGCGCGCAGCGCGAGCCTGCTGCGGGACGGCTGCGGGCTCGGCCCCGGCAGCCGCGTAGCGGTGTTACTGCCGCCGCACTGGCGTACCGCCGCGGTGTTGTTGGGGGCGTGGGCGTGCGGCCTGGCGGTGTCGTTCCGGCCGCGTGCCACGGCGGGCCTGCCGGTGCTGGAGCCCGGCGGCGACCGGCCGTTCGACGCGGTCTTCGTGACGCCGGAACGCCAGGACGACTGGTTGGAGGACGTGCCGGACGCGCCGCACCGCTACCTGGTCGGCACCGGGCCGGGCCGGCTCGCCGACGTGCCGCTGGGCTGGTTGGACTGGTCCGCCGAGGTGCTTCGCCACCCGGACGTCACGCCCGACCACACCGCGATCCGCCCGTCGGACCCGGCGAGCGCGGACGGCACGACCTACGGACAGTGGGGTGCGCTCGCCCGGGAGGTCGCCGGAATGCTCGACCTGCGCGCCGGGGACCGGTTGCTGGTCGACGCGGCCGAGCACGAGCAGCCACTGAAGTGGCTGCTCGCGCCGCTCTCGGCCGGCGCGTCGGTGGTCATCAGCGCCAACCTCGACCCGGCCCGACGGGACGCGGTCGTCGCCGCCGAGCACGTCACCCGAATCCTCTGATCTAGATCTGCGTTCTCGCTTCTTCGATCTGGCGCACGACGGCATGGGCGCCGTGCGCCTGCGCGATGGCGTCCGCCTCGTCGAGGGTCGCGAGCGCGTCCGCGTGGCGGTCCTGGGCGGCGGCGACGTAGGCCAGCCCGACCATGTTGGCGGCCACACCCGGCAGCGCTCCGATCTCTTGGCGCAGCCGAGACGACTCCTCCAGCCGCTCGCGCGCCTCATCGAGACGCCCGGCCACGTGTGCCGCGATGCCCAGGTGGCGCAGTGCCTCGGCTTCGGTCGACCTGTCGCCGGCCTGCGCCGCCAGTTGGCGGGACCTTTCCAGGTGCGGGACGGCGGTCTCGTTGTCGCGCCGGATGACCTGGTGCAGGCAGCCGATCCAGAACAGCGCCTCGGCCTGGCCGCGGGTGTCGGCGAGGGCCTGGTACAGCTCGTTCGCACGCTCGAACAACGGCAGTTCCGCCGGGTCCTCGACGGGCGACGTGTCGCCCCGGGCGCGTTCGTCGAGATACCGCGCATGCAGGATCCGCCCACGGGCCAACGCGGCGTCGGCCTCCACCGCGTCCAGGTCGCGTTCGGCGTCGGCCAGTACGCGGGCATCGCCGCCGTACACGGCCTGTTCGTAGAGCTTTTGGGCCCGTTCGATGCGATCTTCGGCGTTCATTCGCCGCCCCCGTCCTGGCATCGCCACTGCGTGCCGGATCAGCAGCCTAGTGGTCGAGGCCCGCACTGTGTGGACGGTCAGCGACGGGTGGCGCGGGCATGCCCGCAGTCGCGCGGAGCGACCCAATCAGCGCTGGCGGATCAGGTTCCGTTACATCGGCATATTCCCTGCTCAGAGGGGCTTTTGTCGATGTCGTCGACGTGTTCTCATACCGATGCGACGGCATCGTCGAACCCGCACCGCTCCCTCACCGAAAGGTGCACCGATGCAGAGCAGATCCCCCTTCCGACTGGCGGTTCTCGCCGCCAGCGCCGCCACGTTTTTGGCGTCCGGCGGCGCGTCCGGGGCGCTGGCCACCGCCGCTCCCGCGACCGCGTCCCCGGGCGTCGCGGCCTGCGCCGGCGAGCAGAGCGCCGCCCGGGTCACCGAGGGCGCAACGGCCAAAGAGCCGGAGCTGTACTCGAAGAACGAGGCCAACGCCTACGGCGTGATCAAGGATGCGCCGCGTCTGCCCAACGGCAGCGTCACCGTGCCGACGGTCTTCCACATGGTCTCCGACCACCCCTTCACCGCCGCCGAGACGGCCCGCTGGAAGACCCTCATCGCGGCACAGATGACGGTCCTCAACGACTCGTACGCGGGCCGCACGTCGGCGGACGCCTCCGACACGCCGTTCCGGTTCGATCTCGTCGACACGACGTGGACGGTGAACAGCGCCTGGTACACGGTCGAGCCGGGCAAGAACGAGCGCGACATGAAGAAGGCGCTCTACACCGGCGACTCGGAGACCCTGAACGTGTACGCGGCCAACATCGGCGGCGGGCTCCTCGGCTGGGCGTACTTCCCGAAGGGCTACAACAACGGCCGCGACTACATCGACGGCGTGGTGATGCTCGACGAGTCGATGCCGGGCGGCACGGCCGGCAAGTACGCCCTCGGTGACACGCTGACCCACGAGGTCGGGCACTGGCTGATGCTGGAGCACACCTTCGCGCACGGCTGCTCGGCGTCCGGCGACTTCGTCGCGGACACCCCCCGCGAGGCAGCCCCGCAGTTCGACTGCCCGGTCGGCGCGGACTCCTGCACCGCGCCCGGCCTGGACCCGATCCACAACTTCATGGACTACACGCAGGACTCCTGCATGGACATGTTCACCCCCGGCCAGGCCGACCGAATGAGCGACGCCTGGGTAGCGTTCCGCGCAGCCTGACGTCCCGGGGCTGCCGGGCAGCTTGCGCGTGTTGATCAACTTGAGCGTGTTGATCAAGAGGTTTGCGTCACCGGAAAGCTGATCGGTGACGCAAACCTCTTGATCATTTTTGGAAGAGTGCGCGGCGCCGGGGCGCGCGTCGCGAGCAGGGCGCGGTGTGGTCGGGCGGTAGGGCACAACGGCCGCCGGCGGGTAGTCGCTGGTCGCAGAAGACCCAGTGGCGTACGCACTGCTGGTCCTCGGCCGACACGGTCACCCCGCCCGGCTCGACGTGGGCGCTGAGCCGGGCCAGCACGCGGGCGGCGGTACGGGCGAAAATCCGGGCCCGGAACAGGTCGGGCGCGGTCACCGGCAGGTGGATCACCCAGCGCTCGGTCATCGGTCTTGGCTTGCTGCCGTCGGTGGTCTTTCTTCGCGTCGGTTCAGCAGCCGGCGGATCAGGTCGCGCACGGGGGACCGCCCTTCGTCGGGTCGCGTCGAAGTGGAGGGGGCGGCCTCCGCCGGTTGCGGGCGGCGGAGACCGCCCCACCCTGCGACCGCAGCCTCGATCGGCGGTACGGCAGCAGGGCCGCGCCGGGGGAGCGCGGAGGGTGGGGTCTCGGCGGCGATGCGAGACCGGTACGAGAGGCGCCAACCGACCGCAGCAGCACCGCATCACCGACAGTGACGCTACCGATGCAGCATCACCTACGTCAAGTACTGCTCCATCCTCTTTTGCCGAACCATCATCACCTCCAGCTATGTCACCACCATCACCTCTTTCAGTACATGCATTGCCTACGTCGAGGGGGTGGATCAATACTGGGTGGGCCAACCGACTGCAAGGGGCCGCATCGTGCCTATCCCGCCCACCATGGACGAGCTGCTAGACGACCTGCGAGGCAAGATCAAGGACGGTACGTATCCGCCTGGGAGCCAGTTGCCTTCGGGTCGCGCGCTCGCCGACTCCTACGATGTTTCGCACTCGACGATCCAGCGGGCGGTCGCGACGTTGCGGGAGCAGGGCGTACTGGTCGGCCGTCCGGGTCGCGGCGTCTTCGTCGCGGAGACCACCCGGCGCTGACGCGCGCTGGCCGGCTTCCTAGTTCGGGCACGGTCCGGGGGCTGGCACAACGCCTTAAGCCTTAAAGCTGCCTCTGGGCAGCGCACAGGCTACGAGTGACCGGAATGGCTGGCCTGATCAAGGAGATGAGGCATCGTTGTCCGACGACGACAGTAGCTATAGCGATGATGCCTTCTACGCGTGGATGGAGGCCATGCACCGGCTCACCTCTGAGCAGGCGACAGCGAGGTCATGGCGGCGCGGTAGGTACAGCTTCGCCCACCGTCTTGGCGAAGCGTTGGTGGGTTCTACTGACGACCAGCCGGCACTCGTGGGCCCGGTGGTCTATGGAGTCTGGTTGCGCTGGGGACTGCTGTATATCGGCCAGACCACCAAGGCAGAACCGCGGTTGCGTGACTTGGCGGTGGGAGAAAGCCATCACCTTCCCAACACTTTCCCGCCCGAGATCTGGCACAAGGTTCTGGTCGTGGCCTGGCCCGAGCTTCCTCAGGCTCGGCCCCTCGCCGAGAATCTCGGCCCTGACGTTGTCGGGCTGGCGCTTGAGCACGCGCTACAGGAGCGACTGTGCCCACTAGTAAACTCCGAGCGGCGGACTCCCGAAGGTGGGTGGCGTGAGGTGGCCTGGGGAGGCAGCAGGTCTCGCGGCGCCCGAGCGGTACCTGACGTTGTAGACCTGGTCCGGGCGGTTGGTGAAGTCTGGGACGCAGCTTCGGCCCAGCCTTCCGAGAGAAGCGAATTGCCGCCGTCCTGTCGGCTCGTCTTCCCCGGCCAACTGTTGTCGCAGAAGCATTCCTCGACGCTGTGAGGACCACCATGCGGCGGCCAGTCGCTCTTTCAGTCAAGGCGATCCCGCTGTCTTGATCGGCCAACCTCCCGGACGCACTGGTCAACGTACGCACCGCACAGTTGATCAACTAACTGTTCACCCCCGCTGCGCCCGTTTCTCATCAAGCTCGCCTGGTGAGTTCGCCAACGGCCGGCAGGGTCACTGAACGGCCGCGCCCACCGGCGTGCCACAGCACCTGTAGACCGGAGCGCTGGCATGCCCGCAACCGCTCGGTGGCCCCGCCGTGTCGTGATCTCGGCGGCGTTCACCCTCACCCTGCTCGCCCTGGCGGTCCCCGCTGACGCCCACCCGTACGGCTATCCGCAGACCGTCACCGTTGCGGCGGACGCGGCCCGCCCCGACGTGGTCCACCTGACGTGGAAGCCCGGCGGCGTCGACGAGCTGACAGTGCTCGGCGTCCACCTCGGCCTTTTGCCGCAGGACCGTGTCCTGCTCGACGGGGCTGTCGACACCCGGGACAAGGACGCGACGATCCTCGCCGGATCTAAGCCGTTCGCCGACTACCTGCTCAAGCAGATGACCGTCAGCAACGCCGGTCGGGCGTGCGCCGGCACCGTCAAAAAGGCGGGCGACCTCGCCGCCTCCGGTGTGGACGTCGACTACACCTGCTGGGGTGCCGTCGGCATCGCCCGCGTCGAGGTCCGGATGCTGACCGACCTCGACCCCGCGTACCGCACCGTGGCGACCGGGCCCAAGGGCAAACGCCAGGTGTACGGCACCGACGAGTACTCCCACGACTGGCTGCTCGGCGACGTGCCCCCGCCAGCGGCTGCCACCGGCGGGACGGGCCACGCCCAGAGCACCACCCGGCGGCTCGTCATGAGCGTCGGCCCGCTGCTGCTCGTCGGGGCCGTCGGGTCGTTGCTGCGACGCCAGCTACGTCGCCGACGGGTCACCCGCGTCCGACCGTCGTCCTGATACCGGCCGCCATCAGGGCGGCCCCTCTGCCCGCCGCAGTCGGCACCCACGGCGTCGGCGGTTCCTCGCACCCAACAAAGGAGAAACCCCGCCATGACGCACGACAGACGTGCGCGCCGGAAGCGAACACGCGGACTGCTGTCCGCGATGGCGCTCATTCTCATCGCCGGACCGGCGACGACCCTGCATCCGGCGTTGGCCGGAGCGGAGGCCGTGCCGGCCAGCGCCACCACGCCGCTGATCAACCTGAGCGACGGGCAGAACGTCGAGGGCAAGGTGCCCGTCGTCGTCGAGCCGGTCACCGAGAACGACTCGGTGACCATGCTCGCCGTCGACGGCGACAAGATCAGCGCCGAGAAGACCGCGGGCACCGCCCACTTCGCGTTCGAGATGGGCGGCAACGGCACCGAGGCCCGCTACCGCAACTACCTGACCGTCAACGGACACACGGCCGAGGCCGACCGGGTCTACTTCCCGGACGTCCCGGGCGGGAGGGTCGGCACCCTCGACTTCCCGGGCGACTGGCTCAAGCCGGGCGCTAACACCGTTTCGGTCCACGCCGGAGCGAACTGGGTCGACACCACCACGAAGACCGCCGTCGGCTACCAGGAGCTGCCGAACGGTGAGGGTGGCCGCTGCCCCAACTACGACGACTACGCGCTGAGCAGCATCAGTCTCAGCCTGCTCGGCGTGGTCGCCGACGGCGAGCAGAACCTGTTCAGCTACAACTTCGGCGACGGCACCTGCGGCAGTTCGGCGAAGCTGCTCAACCAGGACCTCACCTTCGTCATCTCCGGCACCCCGGGCAGCACGTCCGGCCTGCGTACCGACCTCGACACCACGAAGCTCACCAACGGTACGCACACCGTCAGCGCGACGAGCCTGTCGGGCGCGAAGACGAGCGTCACGGTCGACGTCAACAACGCCCCGGCCGGCGCGGCGGTGGTCACCCCCGGGGACGGTGCCCGCGTACGCGGAACGCAGCCGGTCATCGCCGCGCTCGCGTCCGCCGGCAAGGACAGCGTCGAGTCGCTCGCCATCGACGACAAGCCGGCCGAGAACGCGGAGATGCTGGCCGCCGGCACCGCCACCCTCGGCCTCGCGGTCGAGGCCGGCAACTCGGTCGAGGCCCGCTACCAGAACTACGCGCTGGTCAACGGCCACCGCGTCGACCTCGGCGGCGACTACGGCGCGCTCGGCGCAGAGGCCGTGAAGCTGGCGTTCCCGAACCGGTTCCTGCACCTCGGCGACAACGTCGTACAGGTGCGCACCGGCGACTACAACGGCACGCTCAACGGTGCTACCTGCGCCAACCACGACGACTTCAAGCTCACCCGGGAGGCCACCAGCCTCACGCTGAGCACGGCGGGCACGGTGACTGCCGGCACCACGTACCTGGTCACCACCAGCGGCACGACCGTGACGAAGGCGGAGACGACCGCCGCGTCCCTGGCGCTCGGCGACGGCACCTGCGGTGCGAACAAGGACGCCGAGTTCCACTTCACCGTCGCGGACGCGCCGACCACGCGCACCGTCGACACCCTCGCCGCCGCCGGCGACGCGCACCTGAAGATGTTCGTCGGTGGCAACGGCAGCGACAACGGGTACGACAACAAGGTGCTGGTCAACGGCATCCCGCTGGAGATCGGGATGTGGGAGAAGGAGGTCGCCGACCTCGCCTTCCCGAACGAGTGGCTGGTGCCGGGCGTCAACGCCCTGGAGTTCGTGGCGGGCAGCGACCACGGCAGCGCCAAGCCGGCCGGCTGCGACAACTACGACGACTTCACCCTGCGGGACTTCGAACTCCTGCCCAGCGGCGCGAAGGCCACTCAGCTGACCCGCTCGGTCGCGCAGACCACGGTCACCATCGGCTCTGCCACCTACCCGGCCGGCTCGCCCGTGACCACGTACCTCGGTGATGGCACCTGCGGCAGCAGCTTCAACGGCGTCCTCACCACGATGGTGCTGTTCGACGTCACCGCCCAGGACGGCTCGGCGCTGCCGGCGCTGGGCAAGCGCGCCGACGTGGACACCGCGACGATCGCGGACGGCGCCCACACCATCAAGGCGGTCGTCGGCGACAAGACCTCGACGCGGCGGTTCACCACCGACAACACCGCCCCGGAGATCGCGAGCAGCGTTCCGGCAGCCGGCCAGCGGCTGACGTCGACGGTGGCGCTCGACGTCAGCGTCAAGGACGCCAGCGGCGTGGTCGGCACGCCGACTCTCACGCTCGACGGCGCGGCCGTGAAGCAGGGCGACCAGATCGGTCACGGCCTGCCGGCCGGCGAACACACCATCGCGATGACGGCGACCGACGCGCTCGGCAACACCGCGACCCGCGAGGTGCGCTTCAGCAGCGCGAGCATCCCGGACGTCCCGACCGAGCTGAACGCCACGATCAAGAACACCGACCCGCTCTCGGCGGAGCTGTCCGCCCGGATTCCTGGCACCGAGGGTGTCGGGCTGACCGCGACCTTCACCAAGGCCGACGTCGTCCTGCCGACCAAGGGTTACCAGGGCGAGGCGGCCGACGTGCCGACCACGCTCGACGTCCAGCATGACCGGAGCGTGGACGTCACCTCGCTGCGTCCGCTCGACGGTTCGACCATCGACAGCCCGTCCAGCCGTGGGGTGGTCTTCCAGCGGTACGACCTGCCGTTGGGCGCCACCAAGCAGGAGCCGACGCTGCGCTGGTCGGGCAGCATCGACCCGGCGCGGATCGTGGCGCTGCGGGCCTGGAACCCGGCCACCGGAAAGTGGGTCGTGCTCACCAGTTCCCGGGGGAAGGCCGGGCAGGACACCGTCCTGACCGCGCCGGTCGAGGCGGGCTACCGCGACGGCGGTGTCGTGCACGTGCTGGTCACCGGCGAGGACCCGTTCGCCGATGATCTGTCGCCGCGCGACGCGACGGCGCAGAACGACAAGGACCGCTTCGAGGACCCCGCGTCGTACGACTTCTCGTTGGCGCACTTCACCGACACCCAGTACGTCACCGAGGGCGCGGCCGGCGGCACGTACGACGACTTCGACGGCAACGCCGAGCCCTCGGACGTCGAGACCGCCGAGGAGCAGGCGATCTGGTCGGCCGCGTACCGCGACCAGATGCAGTGGATCGCCGACAACGCAAACAGCCGCAAGATCGCGTACGCGGCACACACCGGTGACGTCATCGAGAACGACTACTACGACCCGCTGGCGAAGAACCCGGACGGCTCGCTGAAGCGGCCCGGTCTGCACGAGCAGGTGCAGAAGGAACTCGCCACCGCCTCGGGCTTCCAGAAGATCCTCGACGACAACGGTGTCGTCAACCAGGTCATCGCGGGCAACCACGACGACCAACTGGGCGCCGAGACCGGCCCCGACTCCCGGTTCAGCCGGACCTTCAGCGCCGACCGGTACTACGGGACGGCGAAGGCCTGGCCGAAGGGCACCGAGTACCACGCCTGGGACGAGCGGACGAACGCCGACGGCTCGGTCACGCCGGGTAGGGACAACCAGAACAACTACCTGCTGTTCTCCGCCGGTGGCCTGGACTTCGTGGCGGTCGGCCTGTCGTACGGCGTCACGCCGGCCGAGGCCAAGTGGGCTGACTCGATCTTCAAGCGGTACAAGGACCGCAACGGGATCCTGCTCTCGCACGACTACCTGAAGCCGTCGGCCAACCCCGACGGTCGCGGCGCGGACTTCTCCGCCCCGGACGGCTCGCCGCTGTTCAAGCAGGTCGTCGAGGCCAACCCGAACGTGTTCCTGGTACTCGCCGGGCACGAGCATGGCGTCGGCACCAACCTGAAGTCGAAGATCGGGGTGACGGTCAGCCACGACGTCGTCGAACTGCTGGCCGACTACCAGTTCTACACGGTCGCCGCCGCCGAGCTGTGGCCGAACCAGGTCGCCGCCGACGGCACCATCGATGTCAACGGCGACGGCACGCCGGACCACAAGGCCACCGACCGGTTGCAGTTCGGCGCGAGCTTCCTGCGGCTGCTCCAGTTCGACGTGGACCGGGCCGAGATGCACATCGACACGTACTCGCCGTTCCTGAAGAACTTCGGGGCGACCGAGTACGACATCCGCCAGGACGGCAGCCAGCCCAAGCCGCGCTACAACGGCGCGGAGGACAACCTGACCCTGCCGGTGGACCTCACCACCCGCAAGACGTCGTTCACCACCGACTCGCTCGCCGCGTACGTGCCGGCCGGCACGATCGGCACCGACGAGGTGACCTCGAACGACGTGGCCACGACGACGTGGGACAAGCTCCTGCCGGGCACCTCGTACGGCTGGATCGTGTCGGCGAAGAGCGCCGACGGCGGCGAGGCGGTGGCCCAGCCGGCGGTGTTCACGACCGCCAAGCGGGTCCCGACGATGACCGTCACCGCCACCCCGACCGCCTGGGGCACGGCGGCGACGGTGACCGTCAAGGTCGCGGCCGGCAGCACGCCGGTCACCGGCGCGGTGGAGTTGCGCGAGGGTACGACCGTTCGCGGCTCGGCCACGCTGACCAACGGCACGGCGACGTTCACCCTGCCGGTGGGCCTGGCCGGCGGCCAGCACGCGCTGACCGCGTCGTACCCGGGTGACGACCACCTGACCGCGGTCGAGGCCACCGCCACCCTGACGGTGAACCTGCCGGCGCAGTGGAGTTCGTCGACGGTCTACAACGACGGCGACCGGGTGACCTACCAGGGCCGGGTGTTCCGGGCCTCCTGGTACACGAAGAACCAGAAGCCGGGCGCGGACGCCAACGGCGCGTGGCAGGAAATCGCCATGACCGAGGACGGCACCGCGATCTGGACCGCGTCGCGGATCTTCAACTCGGGCGAGTTCGCCATGTACGACGGTAGGAAGTGGCGGGCCCAGTGGTACACCCGCAACCAGAAGCCGGGTGACCGCAACGGGTCCTGGGAGGAGATCGCCCCGACCCCGCCGGACAACAGCCCGGCCGCCTGGACGCTGACCAAGGTGTACACGGCCGGCGACCGGGTGTCCTTCAAGGGCCACGTCTACGAGGCGAAGTGGTGGACGCGCGGCCAGGAGCCGGGCGACCCGAACGGCCCCTGGAAGCTGATCAAGTAGGCAGGGTTCGCGTGAACACCGGCCCGGGACCGATTGCTGGTCCCGGGCCGGCGTGCGCGTTGATCGACTCGGGTTCCTGGAAGCTGGGGTGTCCCGAGCGCCCCGACACCCCGCCTTCCTGGACCACGAGTTGACCAAGGCCCGGGGCGCCTCGCTCACCGGGAGGAGCAGTTCTCGCTGACGTCGGGTCGGAGCCGGCGGAGCTGGTTCGCCAGCGTCCCGATCAGGTCCGCAGGGTGCGTCACCCGTCCGGTGGAGGCCATCCGTTCCGCCCGTTCTCACGTTTGCCCTGCCCCTACGCTTCGCCCGAGGCGGGCGCGGGCGGGGCGTCGGCCACTGTCGACACTGACGGAGGGCTGATGGCGTCGAGGCGTACACCTCGGGTTGTGGTTGCGGCGGTGGCCGGCGCGCTGTTGGCCCTCGGCGTGGTCGCGCCCGGCCCGGCCGCCGCGCCGCCGCGCGCGGCCCGGGCGGACGGCGACGTGGCCCCCGTGCCGCGCGAGCCGCGCCCACCGCTGCTCCCGGCCGACTTCCGGGGCACCGGCCGGTACGTCGTGCGCGACCTCGGCATCGACGTGCCGTTCAGCTGGCAGGGCCGCGACGGCAACAGTCAGATGGTCGCCGGCGGCCCCGAGCACCCCATCTGGTTCACGAACCTGATCTACGAGAACACGCTCTACACGCTCACCTACAAGTGGCCGAACATCCCGCTGTTTCCGCCGCGCCCGTGCAGCAAGGTGCCCGGGTTCTTCAACCGGCAGATCTTCAACGACAAGCTGAAGACGTCCCGCTATGTCGGGCCGGAGATCCTGCAGGGTGCGGACGACCGGCACGTGGACCACTGGCGGGTGGGAGTGGTCGGCGGCTCGACCGTGCCGGGGGAGTTCTTCCGGTTCCCGCTGGCGCTCGGCGACATCTACGTCGACCAGCGCGACCCGAGCCGGTGGTGGCAGGTGCTCCAGTTCGGCCTGCAGAACCTCTTCGACCCCGAGCTGGACGAGTGGTTCACGCTCAACACCTTCGACCACCACCCGGGCGAGGTGACCCTCCCCGACCGCTGCCCACCCCCCACCCCCACCCCCACC
>NZ_JBFAOC010000073.1:2555-30830 GCF_040675055.1 Micromonospora sp. NPDC049662 | reverse complement strand
AACGGCAGCTGGACCCCCCAGGCCGCCACCGAGAGCAACCCCTTCGCCGGCAAGGCCAACAGCGGCGCCACCTGGACCAACGACATCAGCCACGGCGAGTTGATCCGCACCAGCGCCGACCAGACCTTCACCGTCAACCCCTGCAACCTCCAACTGCTCTACCAGGGCCGATCGCCCTCCTCCAACGGCGTCGACTACGGCCTACTGCCGTACCGACCGGGCGTGCTCACCCTGCAACGCTGACCTGACGCACGACCGAGGGGCGGGCCCGGCACCACGCCGAGCCCGCCCCGCGTCACGTCCACCGGCCCCCGTCTCTGCCAGGCTGGGGCATGCCCTTGAGCGCACACCACCTCAGAACGTCAGTCGCCGTGTCCGATATCGCACGGGCGGTCGCCTTCTACGAAGGCAGGCTGGGCCTGCGGGCGCTGCGGTCCGCGCCCAGCGCCCACATCCCCGACGGCAGCCGCATCTACGCCTCCGGCGGCGGACCGGCCCTCAACGTGTACCAGTCGGTCACCGCCGGGACGACCGAGGCGACGCTGGCGACGTGGTACGTCGACGACCTCGACGAGATCGTCGACGAACTCATGGCCGCCGGCGTCGACCCCGTGCGCTACGAGCAGTTCGAGCACGACCCGAAGGGGATCACCGCGCGGGCCGGAGGTGGGCGTATCGCCTGGATCCAGGACCCGGACGGCAACACGTTCGCCATCGAGGCGGATGTCTGACCGACCGCCGTTCCCCTGGCGCTGGCGCTCACAGATTCCGTTCCACCTCGGTCAGCCGGTCGCTGAGAAATGCCCGTTCGACGTCGTTGTCGGTGAGGGTCAAGGCCTCCTCGTAGGCCGTCCGGGCCTGCCGCCACTGCCCCAACTGGCGCAGGAAGTCGGCCCGGGCGGCACTCAGGTATCCGTACGTGGCCAGGGCCGGGTCGGCGAGCAGTGGGTCGAGCGCGTCGAGGCCGGCCCGGGGTCCGTCGCGCAGCCCGATCGCGACCGCCCGGTTGAGATCGACCACGGGGGAGGGCCAGATCCGGAACAGGGTGTCGTAGAGCGCGACGATCTGGGCCCAGTCGGTGTCCTGCCAGCTCGGCGCCGCAGCGTGCAGGGCGGCGATCGCCGCCTCCAACGCGTACCGCGTCGGAGGCCGTCGACGCAGCGCGTCGGCGACCAGAGCCCGGCCCTCGGCGATGAGCTGCCGGTCCCAGCGCGAGCGGTCCTGCTCGGACAGCAGCACCAGACGCCCGTCCGCGGCTCTGCGGGCGTCCTGGCGGGCGGCGTTGAGCAGGAGCAACGCGAGCAGTGCGCTGATCTCGGCGTTGGTCGGCATCAGCAGGTGCAGCATGCGGGCCAGCCCGACCGCGCTGTCCACCAGGTCCTGGCGGACCAGCTGGGCGCCGAGCGGCGCCGTGTGGCCGGTGGTGAAGATCAGGTGGACGACCTCCAGGACCGCGCTCACCCGCTCCTCCAGCTGGTCCGGGCCCGGCACCCGGTACGGGATGCGGGCCGCGGCGATCTTCTTCTTGGCCCGGGTGATGCGGGCGGCCATGGTGGCCGGCTGCACGAGAAACGCGCGGGCCACCTCGGGCGTGGACAGCCCGCACACCAGACGCAGCGTCAGGGCGACCTGGGCGTCCCGGGCCAGGGCCGGGTGTGAGCAGGTGAAGATGAGGCGCAGCCGGTCGTCGACGAGACCGTCCTCCGGCCCCGGCGTGGTCTCGTCGGCCACGAGCAGGGGCATCTTGCGACGGAACACCGACGCGCGGCGCAGGACGTCGCGGGCCCGGTTACGCGCGATGGTGGTCAACCAGGCGCCCGGCCGGTCCGGGATGCCGGTCTGCGTCCAGGTCTCCAGGGCCCGGGCGAACGCGTCCTGGGTGCACTCCTCGGCCAGGTCGAGGTCGCGGGTCAGGTGGGCCGTGGTGCTGAACACCTGGGCCCAGTCGCGGCGGTGCGCCTGGGCGACCGCCGCGACGACCTCGTCCTTCGTTCGTGGGTCGGTCACGTCAACCGTGGTCGACCACCGGGCGGATCTCCACACCGCTGTGCGACGCGCGCACCTCGGGGAGCAGTTTCGCCAACGACAGCACCTCGTCCAGGTCGGTGGCCTCGATCAGGTAGTAGCCGCCGAGCGCCTCCTTGGTCTCCAGGAACGGGCCGTCGGTCGTCGTGATCTGCCCCATCGAGTCCGAGCGCAGCGTGGTGGCCGTGGGCGACATCTCCAACTGCTTTCCGTCGATGATCTGAGTCCCAGCCTTCTCGGCGAACGCCGCGTGCGCGGCGTCGTGTGCCTTCCACTGCTCGTCGGTCATCGCCTCCCACTGCTGGGCGTCGCCGTAGATCAGAATCATGTACTTGGCCATGGCTCAAGTCCCGTCCGTGTGCCGGCCCCCTCGGTGGTGGGCCCCTACACTACGACGGCTCGGGCGGGCGGTAGATCGACAGCCATGCCGCACAGTTCGATCCTGGACTTCGCGGCGATCGGGCTACGGCTGGTTCCCGACGATGCCCTACACCTGAGCGCCCTCGTCCGACACGATCTCGACGTACCCGTCGGCGCCGTGCACCCGGATCCGCTGCCCGTTCCGGATGAGCCTGGTCGCGTCCGGCACGCCGACGACGGCGGGCAGGCCGTACTCCCGGGCGATGACCGCCCCGTGGGTCATGAGGCCACCCACCTCGGTGACCAGTCCGGCGACCGCCACGAACAGCGGCGACCAGCTCGGGTCGGTGTACGCGGTGACCAGGATGTCGCCCGGTTCCAGGTCGGCCTCGGCCAGGTCGGGAAGGACGCGGGCGCGACCCTCGACGATCCCGTCGGAGACGCCGAGACCGACAAGCGCGCCGGCCGGCACGTCATCGCGTCGGTACGCCCCGGAGATGCCCTCTCCCTCCGAGGTGAGCACCCGCGGCGGGGTGAGCCTCTGGTGCGTCCGGAACGCCTCTCTGCGCCGCTCGACGAGGTGATCGTCGATCCGGTGCGTCCGCACGAAGTCGTGCAGCTCGGCGAAGGTGAGGTAGAAGATGTCGTCGATCTGGCGCAGCACGCCCGCCCGCAGGAGGCGTTCCGCCTCCCGCAGCAGGGCCTGCTTGTACACGAGGTAGCGGCTGATGATCGCGTACTTCGGGTACTCCCGGTACCCGATGAAGGTGCGAACCCGGTCGATCATCCGTGCGGTCTCGTCGGCCTTGCGCACCCCGTCCGGCAGGGCACGCAGGCGTTCCAGCAGCTCCTCGCGCTTGCGCTGGGCCTCCTCGCGCCCCTGCGCGAAGCGCCGTGCGGCCGCGCCGCGCTCGTGCAACCTGATGTTGTCGAGGATCAGGGGTACGAGCGTGGTGGGGCGTTCGGCCCAGCGCGGCCTCGTGATGTCGATCTCGCCGACGCAGCGCATCCCGTACCGGTCGAGATAGGCCCGGATGGCGTCGCGCGCCTGGCTGCCGCCCGGCAGTCTCGGCAGCTCGTCGAGGAAGCCGTCGTCGTCGACGTCCCGCAGGAACGCCACCACCTCGGGGTACGGGCGGATCGCGTCCGCGACGTCGAGCAGCGCCAGGCCCATCTCCGACGTGATGTTGCCGGGGGCCGACAGGGTGAGGGTGTCGGCGGCGTTCCGCTCACCCAGCCAACCGGCGAGCTGTTCGTTGAGCCACCAGGTGGCCTCCATCCCCGCCATGATCGCCTGCATGCTCAATGGATCGGCGAGCAGCCGCTTGTGCTCCTCGAATGCCGTGAGCAGGAAGTCGAACAGTGCCGGTCCGGTCACCGTCGCGATGTCACGCCGCAGCGCGGCGAGGGACGTCCGGCTGCGCTCGACCAGTTCGGTGACGATGGCCGGATCGTTCTCGATCGTGGCCGGCGCGCCGCCCAGCCGGGGGACACGGGGAGCGTCGTCGGTCAGCGTCGGTACGAAGTCGGGGCGGGCGAGCAGGGTCTCCAGCGCGTCCCGGGTCAACGGATCTGACCTGCCCGCCATCTCGAGGAAGCCGGCGCGGCTCGCGGGCGACGCCAGGATTCCGGTGGCGTCCACGAAGAGCCGCCCACCGGCCTCGTGCATCGGCGCCATCGCCGTGAGCTGCCACATGGACAGCCCCAGCGGCTTCATGGCGTCGGTCATCATCTGCTGATGTCCCACGGACAGGTAGACGTGGTTCGCCCCGTCCCGGGCGGCGGCGGGTACCGGGAACAGCGTGGTGATCGGCCGGCTCTGGACGATCTGGGCGTCGCCGTCGGACAGGCACCACTCGATGTCCTGCGGGCAACCGAAGGCCGCCTCGATGCGCCGCCCCACCCGTACCAGTCGCAGGACCTGGTCGTCCGTCAGCGCCGGCTGGCCCTGCCGGTCCGCGCTGATCGTCTGTCGGTCGGTGCCGCCGCCGGGGAGGGCGTTGATGGCGAGGCGCTTGACGGCGATCGACCGGTCGACGATCGCGTCGTCGCGCACCCGGTAGGCGTCCGGGTTCACGAGCCCGGAGACCAGCGCCTCGCCGAGACCGAAGCTGGCCTCCACGGAGGCGACCTTCCGGTTGGACGTGACCGGATCGGCCGTGAACAGCACGCCGGCCGCCTGCGGGAACACCATCTTCTGCACCACGACCGCGAGGTGGACCGTCCGGTGGTCGATGCCGTTGCGCTGCCGGTAGCTGACGGCCCGCTCGGTGAAGAGCGAGGCCCAGCACCGGCTGACGTGCGCGAGGACGGCCTCCGCGCCCCGGACGTTCAGGTAGGTGTCCTGCTGGCCCGCGAAGGAGGCCGTCGCGAGGTCCTCCGCGGTGGCGCTGGACCGGACGGCGTAGGCCGTGTCGGCGCCGTGGCGGCGCAGGGCCGCGCCGATCGCCGTCACCACGTCGTCGGGCGGGACGATGGCTTCGATGATTCGGCGGATCTCCGCGCTGAGGTCGCGGATCGTGTCCCGGTCGTCCGCCGCGAGGCGCGACAGGCGGTCGAGGTGATCGGCCATCGCGGGCGCCTCGGCCACGACCCGTCGGAACGCGTCGGTCGTCACACAGAAGCCGGGCGGTACGCGGACGCCGTCGATCCGTGTCAGCGCCCCCAGTCGGGCGCCCTTGCCGCCGACGAGCGCGACCTGCGTCTCGTCGACCTCGTCGAGATCCCACACGTACCGGTCCGTCATCGCGCCACCTCGGCCCGCACGGTCGGCGTGAACACTCGCGTCCTGCACAACACACCCACGTGGTGCCCCGATTCTTCGCATCGTTCCGTCTCCGGCCGACGATTCTGCGTCACGACCGGGGTCTTGCGGCAAGGCCCCGGTCGCGATATACGTTTAAGTGGGAGCGGATACCGGTGGCGTTTTCCGGCCACGAATGAAAATCGCGAAAGAGCGGCGCGGTCCCGCCCCGAAAGCACGAGAGGGAGCTGCCGTGACAGCGGTCAGGCAAATCCTCTTCGTCCAGGGCGCCGGCCCCGGCACGTACGACGAGTGGGACAGCCGGATGGTCGACAGCCTGCGGCGCGAGCTCGGTGACTCGTACGACGTCCGCTATCCACGCCTGCCCGACGAGGGCGATCCGCGCTACGCCACCTGGAGCGCCGCCGTTCGCCGGGAGATCGCGGCCCTGGACGACGGCGCGGTCGTGATCGGCCATTCGGTGGGCGGGGCGATTCTCGCGCACGTGCTCGCCGAGCGGCCACCGGAGCGTGAGCTGGCGCTGATCGTCCTGGTCGCAGCTCCGTTCGTCGGAGCGGGCGGTTGGCCCGGCGACGAGTTCGAGTTGCCGGGCGACCTCGGTGCCAGGCTGCCGCGCGGCGTGCCGGTGCGGGTGTTCCACGGCCTCGGGGACGAGACGGTGCCGCCGTCGCACGCCGATCGTTACGCGCGGGCGCTGCCGCAGGCGCTCCTGTACCGGCTCCCGGGGCGCGACCATCAGCTCGACGACGACCTCGGCGAGGTGGCGCGGGTGATCACCCGGGACGTCGCGTCCGCACGCTGACCCCACTCCGTCAGGCGGGGCGGTGGACATCACTTTGACGGGTGTGGCTAATAGGATTAGCCTCTAGCTAAGACGATTAGCTTGGAGGCTTCGATGACCGAGTACCTGAACGTGGACGGCGGCACCCTGGCGTACGAGGTGACCGGCGCCTCCGGGCCGCTCGTCGTGCTCGCCCACGGCATGGGTGACAGCCGCGAGGCGTACCGCTTCGTTGTGCCGCGCCTGGCGGCCGCCGGCTACCGGGTGGCCGCGGTCGACCTGCGCGGTTGTGGCGAGTCGAGCGTCGGATGGCGCTCCTACAGTCGCACCGACATCGCGGGTGATCTGCTCGCCATCATCCGCCACCTGGGCGGCCCGGCCGTGCTGGTCGGTCACTCGATCTCCGGCGGGGCCGCCACCATCGCCGCCGCCCGTGCCCCCGAGCTGGTCGCCGGCGTCGTCGAACTGGCCCCCTTCACCCGCAAGCAGTCGATCAAGCTAGGTGACCTGCGGGTCTCCCGTTACCGCAGGGGCATCGCCCGGCTGCTCGGCACCGGCCTGTTCGGCAGCGTCCGGCTCTGGCGCAGCTATCTCGACGTGGCCTACCCGGGCCGCAAGCCGGCCGACTGGGCCGCCCGCACGGCCCGGATCGACGCCATGATGCGCGAGCCCGGTCGGATGGCGGCGATGCGTGGGATGGGCCGGTCGGCGCCGACCGACGCCGGGGCGCAACTGGGTAACGTCCGCTGTCCGGTCCTGATCGTCGAGGGCGCGCTCGACCCGGACTGGGCCGACCCGCGCGCCGAGGGCGAGGCCATCGTGGCCGCGCTGCCGAGCGGGCGGGGGCGGCTCGAGATGGTCCAGGGCGCGGGTCACTACCCGCACGTGCAGTACCCCGACGAGGTGGTGACCCTCTTGCTCGCCTTCCTGGGCGCGCACGCCCGCGCCTGATCGGCGGTCAGGCCAGCAGTTGCTCCCGCATCCGCGCGCCCAGGTTGAACCGTCCCACCTGATGTCCGGCGTGCGGATCGTGGACGTCGAGGCTGTTGTTGCGGCGCATCAGCGCGCGGACCGGCGGCGGCAGTCGCGGTGGGTCGTCCATGGCCGCGAGGATCTGCGCGGCGCTCGCGATCAGTCGATCGACCAGGGCTGCCCCGTCGGTGTCCACCCGCACCCGGCCGTACTCCCAGCCGGCGGTGGTGAGGTCGAGCACCTCGAACATGTGGGTCACCAGCGGCGCCGGATCGGTCACCCGATCGAGCCGGGCCGCGCGACCGCCGACCACCGCGACAGCGGCGGCCACCTGTGCGTACGGGTGGAAGCCGCAGGGCAGCGCGAACAGCGGCCAGCGCAGTCCGGGGCCGGCCTCCGACCACAGTTGCCGGTAGTTGCGCCGGTGCACGAGGAGTCGCCGGCCCGTCCGACGGTGGATGTCCTGGGCCTGCGCCCGAAGATCGAGGTGTGCCTCGTCGGCGACCTGGTGCAGGACCCGGGCCGCGACCACCAGCCCGTCGTCCCCGCTCAGCATCCCGGTCGCCGCCTCGACCTGCGCGGGGAACGGGGTCCGTGCCCGCGGGCCGTATCCGTGCTGGAGGTCTCGCAGCAGCGTCTGCTGCCGCTCCGGGTCGAGCTGGATCCGCCCGCCGCCCAGCAGCCGCTGGAGCCAACGCATGTCGCCTCGTTTCAGCAGAGCCGTCCCGAACTGTCGCCATGCTATGCGGCGGGGGATCATCGCGTGTCGCAGGGGTGTGTGGTGAAGGCGAAATCCACATTCCAGCGTGTCATTTAGTGAGGCCTATCTATATTGACGTCTGTCGCCGACCGGGGACAGGATCTCGGCACCACCACCACCGCGATCTCCCTTGGGAGGCGTCATGTCCCGTCCCCGCCTGCCGCTCCTGCGGGCAGCCGCCCGAGTGGCCGCACTCGCCACGGCCACCGTCGGCGTCCTGCTCGCCGTCACCACACCCGCCAGCGCCGCGGTCCCCTCCGGCCGCTATGTCGCGCTGGGCGACTCGTACACCGCAGGTCCCCTGATCCCGACCCAGGTGGACCTCAACT
Source organism: Micromonospora sp. NPDC049662 (assembly GCF_040675055.1). Classification (NCBI taxonomy): domain Bacteria; kingdom Bacillati; phylum Actinomycetota; class Actinomycetes; order Micromonosporales; family Micromonosporaceae; genus Micromonospora; species Micromonospora sp. NPDC049662. The sequence goes on along the minus strand of NZ_JBFAOC010000073.1, from coordinate 22,839 downwards.
GTCTACGGTCGAACCGCAACTATCCCTCCCTGGTGGCCGCGGCCGCCGGCTCGACGTCGTTCGCGGACGTGAGCTGCTCCGGGGCCACGACCGACGACATCCTCTACGGCGGCAGTGGTCAACTGGGCATCAACCTGCCACCGCAGCTCAACGCGGTCACCTCGAGCACGTCGTTGGTGACGGTGCAGATCGGCGGCAACGACATCGGCTTCTCCGGCATCATCGGCGAGTGCGCGGAGGCGAGCCTCAGCAGTCCCCTCGGCTCGCCGTGCAAGAACCGGTACACGGCCGGCGGCACCGACCAGTTGCAGGCCCGGATCGCGGCGACGGTGCCGAAGGTGACCACCGTGCTCCAGTCGATCCGCCGGGCCGCGCCCAGCGCGCGCGTCGTCGTCCTCGGCTATCCGGCGATCCTGCCCGACAGCGGGTACGGCTGCTGGCCGGTGGTGCCGATCGCGTACCAGGACGTGCCGTACCTGCGTGGCATCGAGAAGTCGCTCAACGCCATGCTGGCCAGCGCCGCGGGCGCGAACGGCGCCACCTACGCCGACGTCTACACGCCGTCGATCGGTCGGGACGCGTGCAAGAGCAGCGGCACCCGTTGGGTCGAGGGCCTGGTGCCGCAGAACTCCGCCGCGCCCTTTCACCCGAACGCCCGTGGTGAGCAGGGCATGAGCACCGCGCTGCTCGCCACCCTGAGCTGACCGGGCGCGACCGCCGCAGCCGGCCCCGCCGTACGACGGCGGGGCCGGACCGTCCGCACCGCCACCGCCGGGCACTGTCGGAGGTCCGTGCCAGGATCCTCGCCGTGGCTGGATGGGTGTACAACGACCGCCCCGCGGGCGTCCGCTTCCTGACCGAGCGGGTCGCCGAGCCGGGGCGCGCCGAGATCGAGGCCGAGATCTGGGACTGGGTCGTGCGCGGCTCCGACGACCCCGACGACTTCGTGGACTACCTCGACGGGGACGACGAGCGACACGGCGCCACCGACGACGACCTGAGATCGGCGTACGAGAGGGCGCTGACCGCCCGCCGCGAGCAGCAGCAGGGTTGGGGCGCGGTGCGCAGCAACCTGAACCGCGCGTTCGCCGAGCTCACCGAGGTCGGCGTGGTGGCCCGGGAAAACTTCAGCTGCTGCGGCACCTGCGCGTCCGCCGAGATCCACGACGAGCGCGACGACTCGCGGCACTGGCAGGGCTACCTGTGGTACCACCAGCAGGACACGGAGTCGCTGCTCGCCAGCGAGGACGGCGAGGTCTACCTCGGCTACGGCGTCTATCCGGCGGCGGATTTCGACGAGGCCGCCTATTCGGCCCTGCCGGAGGCCGAGCAGCAGGCCCGTTACCAGGCCGACCTGGAACGCCTACTGGACGAGGTCGCCTTCCCGGTGCTCCGCCGGCACGGCATGCGGGTGGAGTGGAACCGCAGGCAGTCGCAGCGGGTCCGGGTGACCGGCGCGCAGTGGTACACGCCCCTGCCGAGCGTCTGAGGCGGGTCGCGCGCCAGCCCTCACCGCCGTCGGTGGTCGTTGAGGCGGGCGGCCTGGCGGGTCAGGTGGTCCCGCTCGGCCAGGTTGGCCGCCTTACGGGCCGCCTCGGCGTAGAGCCGCGCCGCCGTCGCCAGGTCACCGGCGCGTTCGTGCAGGTACGCGGCCACCGCCGTGTACCGGGGCAGCGAGTCGTCCGACGCGGCGAGGGCCGCCAGCCCGGCTCGGGCACCGTCGGCCGCGCCGACCGCCACGGCGCGGTTGAGCCGGACGACCGGGCTGTCGGTCAGGCGTGCGAGCTCGTCGTACCACTCGACGATCTGCACCCAGTCGGTCTCCTCGGCGGTGGGAGCGTCGGCGTGCAGCGCCGCGATGGCGGCCTGCGCCTGGAACTCGCCGAGCCGGTCGCGGGCGAGGGCCGCCTGGAGGACGCCGACGCCCTCGGCGATGGCGGTCGTGTCCCATCGGTCGCGGTCCTGCTCCGCGAGCGGCACCAGGCTGCCGTCGGGGGCGATCCGGCTGGCACGGCGGGCGTGGTGCAGCAGCATGAGGGCGAGCAGTCCCGCCACCTCGGGATGGTCGATGGCGACCGCGAGCTGCCGGGTGAGCCGGATGGCCTCGGCGGCGAGGTCGACGGCACCGGTGTAGCCCTCGTTGAACACCAGGTAGAGCACGCGCAGCACGGTGGTCACGTCGCCGGGCTGGTCGAATCGTACGGTGGAGACGGTGCGTTTGGCCCGGCTGATGCGCTGCGCCATGGTCGCCTCGGGCACCAGGTAGGCCTGGGCGATCTGCCGGGTGGTCAGCCCTCCGACGGCGCGCAACGTGAGCGCGACCGCCGACGACGGCGTCAGCGAGGGGTGGGCGCAGAGGAAGTAGAGCGCAAGGGTGTCGTCCACCCCGCTCGTGGGACCGGGCGTCGGCTCGGTGTCCACGACGTCCTCCCGACGACGACGGGCGGCGTCCGCGCGGGCGGTGTCGAGGAACCGACGCCACGCCACGGTGATCAGCCAACCCTTCGGGTCGCACGGCGGGTCGGCCGGCCAGACGCGAACGGCCTCCACAAGCGCATCCTGTACGGCGTCCTCGGCCGCCGCGAAGTCAGCTCCGCGGCGGACGAGAACGGCGAGCACGCTCGGCGTGAGGCTCCGGAGCAGTGCCTGGTCCATCGCGCAGGTCACTCCGTGATGGTGGGCGGCTCGGTGAGGAAGGGGCGTACCTCGAGCCACTCGTGGATCGGCTTACCGCCCGCGCCCGGCGCGGCCGACAGCTCGCCCGCCAGCTCGACGGCGCGTTCGTAGCTGTCGACGTCGATCACCATCCAGCCGGCGATGAGGTCCTTGGTCTCGGCGAACGGGCCGTCGGTGACCGGCGGGCGTCCCTCTCCGTCGTAGCGGACCCAGGCTCCCTCGGGGGCGAGCGCCTGGCCTTCGATGAACTCGCCGCTCTTTTCCAGCCGGGCGGCGAAGTCGTGCATGTACCGCACGTGCGCCGTGATCTCCTCCGGCGTCCACTGGTCCATCGGCACGTCGTTCACTCCGACCGGACCGCCCCGGTAGTGCTTCAACAGCAGGTACTTCATCGTCGTGTTCCTCCTCGCTGGCGCGACCCGTTCCGGTCACGTTCACCCCGGGGACGACGCCGGGTGGTGGTTCTCGACATCATCGCCGAAAAAATCTTGGCGATGTCGCGGTCGGCACTGCTACCGAGGACCGGGTGGCCCGGTGCTGCCCCGGACGACGAGCGCCGTACTGAGCTCGTACCGTTCCTGGGGCAGCGCGTGATTGTCGGCCAGCGTCAACGCGAGGCGGGCGGCGGTGGCCCCGATCTCGGTGAACGGTTGTCGCACCGTGGTCAGTGGTGGCGACGTCCAGGTCGCCTGGTCCACGTCGTCGAACCCGACGACGCTGAGGTCCTCGGGGATCCGCCAGCCGACGTCGTGTGCCGCCGCGTAGACGCCGAGGGCCTGCAGGTCGTTGCCGCAGACGATGGCGGTGGGTGGTTCGGGCAGGGCCAGCAACTCGCGGCCGAGGTCCCGGCCGGCCACGAAACTGAAGACCCCCTGCCGTTCGAGGCTGTCATCGAAGCCGATGCCGGCATGATCCAGCGCGGCGCGGAAGCCGTCCAGGCGGGCCCGCGCCGCCAGGTCCTGCACCGGCCCGGTGAGTACCCCGATCCGCCGGTGGCCGAGGTCGAGAAGGTGCCGGGTGGCGGCGAGGGCGCCGCTCCAGTTGTTCGACCCGACGGCGGGGGTGGGGAAGTGTTCGCCGCCCGGGTCGATGGCGACCAGCGGTATGCCCATGGCGGCCAACTGCCGGCCGTGTTCGGCGGTGACGAGAGAACAGACCGCGATGACAGCGGTCGGATGCCGCAGCAGCAGAGGCTCCATCCAGGGCAGCCCCGCCGTCACGCGGTGGCGGAGGTCGACGAACCCGACGGTGCAGTGCCGCGCGTCGGCGACCTCCTGGATGCCGCGCAGGATCTCCAGCGCGATCGAGGGCAGCATGTGGTGAAAGAGCACCTCGACGCAGCGGGTTCTCACGGCGTGCTCCGGTCGGCGGTAGCCGTGGTCGCGCAACAGCGCCTCCACCCGCTGCCGGGTCTGTTCACCCACCCCGGCCCGGCCGTTGAGGACCTTGGACACCGTGGGCGGGGACACGCCGGCGAGCTCGGCGATCGTGGCGACGGGCAGGTCACCCCGCAGTGGCTTGCGGGGGCGGCGCCGCCGGCTCTCGTCGCTCACACGGCGAGTCTACGATCGCGGCACCGGTCGTTCAGCCGGGCGGACGCGCCATGGGACGGTAGTCGAACCAGTCGAAGGCCGCGACGCCGTCGGTCACGTACATGCCGATGACCCGGCCGGTGAAGCCGCCGGCGACCTCGGTGGAGAGGTAGCGTCCGTCGAGTTCGGCCAGCAGCACCCGACCCTCGGTGCTCTCCACCTCGAACGTGATCATGTCGCTGGTGGCGGCGCGTACCCCGAAGGGTTCGTCGGTGGCGGCGAGGCCGGCGGCGGACGTCACGGTCGGCGGGTAGAGATCGTGGGTCCGGGTAGCGATCGTCAGGATGAGCGGACCACGGGGTACGTCGAGCGTCGCGAAGACCTGCCGGAACGGTCCCACCCGGCCGAGCACGCGGACGACGGCGTCCTGGACCTCGAGGTCGTAGTGGTGCGCCTCGTCGATGCGCAGGGTGAGTCCGGCCGTGCCGCCGCCCGGATCGACTCGCACGCTGGCGCGGCAGTCATGGTGGCGTTGGCGGGCCGCCACGATCGTCGCGCCGGCGCGGTCCAGCGTCGTACCGGTGGCGTGCAGGGTGAGCCATCCGGGCCGCTCGGTCAACGACCAGGCCGCGTCGGGACGGGAGCGGGGCGAGACCCACCCGGGTGCGAGGCTGGTCGTGTCGAAGTCGTCGCGGTGCGCGCCCGGATCGGGTGGGGCGGCCAGGGCCGGCGGGCTGCCGGCGGGTGCGGCGGTGACCTCTCGGACGGGGTCGATCACGGGCCAGCCGTCGACCCAGCGGACCGGCACGAGGAACGTCTCGCGTCCGAGCACGTGGAAGGGCGGCCACTGGCCCTTCGGCCGGATCCCCAGCAGGACCATCCACCAACTGCCGTCCGCAGCCTGCACCAGGTCGGCGTGCCCGGCCGCCTGGACGGGCAGGTCAGTGCTCCGGTGGGTGAGGATCGGGTTGGTCGGCGCGGGCTCGAACGGCCCCCGAGGGCTGCGGGACCGGGCGACCGAGACGGCGTGACCGGTGTGGGTGCCGCCCTCGGAGAGCAGCAGGTACCACCATTCGCCGATCCGGTACAGGTGCGGCGCCTCCGGGTACTGCCCTCCGGTGCCGGACCAGAGCGCGATCGGACCCTCCCGCACCCGGCCCGTGTCCGGGTCGATCCGGTAGCCGTCCACTCCCGAGGTCGTCAGCCAGCAGGTGCCGTCATCGTCCCAGGCCAGGGACGGGTCGACGTGCGGCAGGTCGAGGTAGACCGGCTCCGACCATGGGCCGGTGGGATCCGCCGCGGTGACGATGAGATGCCGGCCAAGGCTGACGTTGGTGGTGATCACCCAGAAGCGGCCGTCGTGGTGGCGGATGGTCGGCGCGAAGATGCCTCCGGACGCGTCGGCGTCGGGCGGGATCTGCAACTGGCTGGCACGGTCGAGGACGTTACCGATCTGTCGCCAGGTGACCAGGTCCCGGCTGTGCAGGAGCGGCACCCCGGGGAAGTACTCGAAGCTCGAGCAGACGAGGTAGTAATCCTCGCCGACCCGGCAGACGCTCGGGTCAGGGTAGAAGCCGGGTACGACCGGGTTGTCGTAGCCCGCAACGGCCGACGAGCCTGAGGACACAGCTGCCACCTCCGAGCGGTCGGTGCCGAGATGTCGCGGTTTGTTCGCGATAACATCTCGTGGCTCCGGATGGTACGAACGAGCTGCGTCGATGGCAAGGTGTCCGGGCGGCCCGCCGGTGGCGCGCCCCTGCACGCCGATCCGAAACATGGTCGTCATCTATTGACGAGCAGCGTCGTCATCTACGAAGGTCTATGGAGGATGTATGGCGCGCCGCCGGGAGCCCGGTGCGCCGGGTCTCGGCTGTGAACGTTGCCAGAGGGTGCGAGCGGGCCGCGCCTGTTAACGCTAACAGCGAGCGCCCACCACGCGTCCCGGCCACCGCCGACCGTCCCCGCCAGGACTCGAACGGCAATCCGGCCGTGGGCACGTCCCCGCCATCGCGCCAATTCCGGCGGCGTCTCCAGCGGCGCCGTCCCCACCTGCGTGAGGTATCTGGCCTGCGCAGATTGGAGAGACCATGTCCGAAGTGACACGAAGAAACGTGCTACGCGCCGGTGCCGTGGGCGCCGGCGCCGCGCTGCTACCGGTCGCGTGGTCCGCCGTCGCCCGCGCCGGCTCGGTCGCGCCGCCGCAGGTGCTCGCCGCCAACGACATGGCTCTGTGGTACGACGAGCCGGCGGGCACCGACTGGCTCCGCGCGCTGCCGATCGGCAACGGGCGTCTCGGCGCGATGGTGTTCGGCAACGTCGACACCGAACGGCTGCAACTCAACGAGGACACCGTCTGGGCCGGCGGCCCGTACGACTCGGCCAACACCCGGGGCGCGGCCAACCTCGCCGAGATCCGGCGGCGGGTCTTCGCCGACCAGTGGACGTCGGCGCAGGACCTGATCAACCAGACGATGATGGGGAACCCGGGCGGTCAGCTCGCCTACCAGCCGGTGGGCAACCTGCGTCTCGCCTTCGGTTCGGCCAGCGGCGCGTCCCAGTACAACCGGACGCTCGACCTGACCACCGCCACCGTCACCACCACGTACGTCCTCAACGGCGTCCGATACCAGCGCGAGGTGTTCGCCAGCGCGCCCGACGGGGTGATCGTGCTCCGGTTGACCGCGGACCGCGCCAACTCGATCACGTTCAACGCCACCTTCGACAGCCCACAACGCACGACGATGTCGAGCCCCGACGCCGCCACGATCGCGGTCGACGGCATCTCCGGAGCCATGGAGGGCGTCAACGGGTCGGTGCGCTTCCTGGCGCTGGCCTCCGCCGCCGCGACGGGCGGGACGGTCAGCAGCTCGGGCGGCACCCTGCGCGTCTCCGGGGCCACGAGCGTGACCGTCCTGATCTCGATCGGGTCCAGCTACGTCAACTACCGCACGGTCAACGGCGACTACCAGGGCATCGCGCGTACCCGCCTCAGCGCCGCCCGCGGGGCGAGCTACGACCAGCTGCGCGGCCGCCATCTCGCCGACTACCAGGCCCTGTTCAACCGGGTGACCATCGACCTCGGGCGGACGGCAGCGGCCGACCAACCGACCGACGTGCGGATCGCCCAGCACGGGAGCACCAACGATCCGCAGTTCTCGGCCCTGCTGTTCCAGTTCGGCCGGTACCTGCTGATCTCCTCCTCGCGTCCGGGCACGCAACCGGCGAACCTGCAGGGCATCTGGAACGACTCGATGACGCCGCCGTGGGACTCGAAGTACACGATCAACGCCAACCTGCCGATGAACTACTGGCCCGCCGACACCACGAACCTGGCCGAGTGTTTCCTGCCGGTCTTCGACATGATCAAGGATCTGACGGCCACCGGTGCCCGCGTCGCCCAGGCGCAGTACGGCGCGGGCGGCTGGGTCACCCACCACAACACCGACGCGTGGCGGGGCGCCTCGGTCGTCGACGGCGCGTTGTGGGGGATGTGGCAGACCGGCGGGGCCTGGCTGTCCACGCTGATCTGGGAGCACTACCTGTTCACCGGCGACGCCGGTTTCCTGGCGGCCAACTATCCGGCGCTCAAGGGCGCGGCCCAGTTCTTCCTCGACACCCTGGTCGCTCACCCGTCGCTCGGTTACCTGGTCACCAACCCGTCGAACTCGCCCGAGTTGCCGCACCACTCGAACGCCAGCGTCTGCGCCGGGCCCACGATGGACAACCAGATCCTGCGGGACCTGTTCGACGCCGTGGCCCGGGCCAGCGAGGTGCTGGGCGTGGACACCACGTTCCGCTCCCAGGTGCGGACGGCGCGGGACCGGCTGGCCCCGATGAAGGTCGGCTCCCGTGGCAACGTGCAGGAGTGGCTCGCCGACTGGGTCGAGACCGAACGCAACCACCGACACGTCTCCCACCTGTACGGCCTGCATCCCAGCAACCAGATCACCAAGCGCGGCACCCCGCAGCTCTACGAGGCCGCCCGCCGGACGCTGGAACTGCGCGGCGACGACGGGACCGGCTGGTCCCTCGCCTGGAAGATCAATTACTGGGCCCGGCTGGAGGACGGAACCCGTGCCTACAAGCTCCTGAAGGACCTCGTCCGCACCGACCGGCTCGCGCCCAACATGTTCGACCTGCACCCACCGTTCCAGATCGACGGCAACTTCGGCGCGACGTCCGGCGTCGCCGAGATGTTGCTGCACAGCCACAACGGCGAGCTGCACCTGCTCCCCGCGCTGCCGAGCGCCTGGCCCACCGGCCAGGTCGCCGGCCTGCGCGGGCGCGGCGGGTACACCGTCGGCGTGGCCTGGACCAGTGGGCAGGCCGACGAGATCAGCCTCCGCGCCGACCGGGACGGCACCGTACGCCTGCGCGCCCGCCTCTTCAACGGGTCCTTCACGCTCGTCGACGTCGCCGACGGCAGCACCCCCAGCACCACCCGACCCGAAACGGATGTCGTGCAACTCGCCGTCCGCGCCGGTCACACCTACCGCGCGGCGCGGCCCGGTGTGACACCGTCACCGACGCTGACCAGCACGCCCTCGCCCACCGTCTCGCCGACCCCGAGTCCGACCGACACACCGAGCCCGATCCCGACGCCGACGCCGACCGTGTCGAGCACACCCTCGCCGTCCGGCGCGCGGGCGACGTACACGGTGACGAACGCCTGGTCGGGGGGGTTCCAGGGCTCGGTCACGGTGACCGCCGGAGCGACGGCGATCCGTGGCTGGACGGTCTCCTGGACCTTCCCCAACGGGCAGGCGATCAGCCAGATCTGGGGCGGCACGCACACCCAGAGCGGCGCGAGTGTGCGGGTGACGAACGTGGACTACAACGGGTCGTTGCCGGCCGGTGGCTCCACCACGTTCGGCTTCCTCGCCACCTCGACGGGGACCAACAACCCGCCGACCGACATCACCTGCACGACCACCTGACCCGCGCGTTCCCGCCCGCCGCCGGCCCCGCGCCGGCGGCGGGCCGGGCGTGTCGCCCAACCGTGGTCTACCCCGCCGCGCCGGCGTCCGTGCCTCGGGCCCTCGTGCGCCACCGCCATCGTCGCCACACGGCGACCACGAATGCCACGGCGACGAGGAGGGTGACGGCGCCCTTCCAGGCGCGCTCGAACCACGGTCGGTCGGTGCCGAACGCCGCCTCGCCGCTCGCCATGACCCACACGCCCACCCACGCCCACTCCCAGCCGCGCGGCCAGGAGAAATCCTGCGGCGGATCGGTGAACGCGCCGACCGCGGTGACTGCCGCACCGACGACGAAGAACAGCGGTACGCCGATATCCGTGACGAACTCCCAGGGCGACACGTCCCGATCATCGCTGGTGGGTGCACGGCCCACCAGAGCGTGCTTCAGGAGACCGCCGCGCGCACCAGCTCGACGATCCGCTTCTCCACCTCGGGGCTCCACGCGCGCAGGGCGTACGACACCGGCCAGAAGTCGCCGTCGTCGAGGTTGGCCGGGTCCTGGAAGCCCAGCGTCGAGTACCGGTAGTTGAACTTGCCGGAGTCCTGATAGAAGACGACGATCTTGTCGGCGGCGTTCGCGTACGCGGGCATCCCGTACCACGTCTTCGGCGACAGCTCGGGCGCGGCGGTGGTGACCGCCACGTGCACCCGCTCGGCGAGCGCGCGGTCGTCCGGCGCCATCTGCGCGATCCGGTCGAGGACCGCCTGTAACCCGTCGGCCTTCTTGGCGCCCTTCTTGCCCTCGGCACGCAGCTCTGCCGCACGCTCCTTCATCGCGGCACGCTCCTCGGCGCTGAAGCCGGCGGAATCGGTCGTGGAGGACTTCTCGGACATGTCGGGCTCCCTCTCGCTCGTCGTGGTTCGGCATCCTGCCGGCCACCTGGGAAAAGGCTAGGCCCGGACAGCGCCCGGGAGCTTCTTGATTCCTGACCGGCTCGGGGCGGGGTGCGCCGGGCGGGACCTCCGGGTCGCTTCGCCGAGCGCCTATGCTCGGACCCGGGTCAGGGCGCGTCCCCGGCGGGGCAGGGATCGATTCGAGGGCGGCGGATGAACATCGGGGAGATCGCCCGACGGGCGGGGGTGTCCCGCAGCACGGTCTCGTACGTGCTCAGCGGCAAGCGGACGGTGTCGGAGGCGACCCGGCAGCGGATCCAGGCGGTCATCGACGAGCTGGACTACCGGCCGAACGCCAGCGCCCGTGCGCTGAAGGAGGGGCGTACGCGCACCCTCGGGCTGGTGATCCCACCGGCCAGCCAACGATTGACCGACATGCAGTTGGGCTTCGTCGCCAGCGTCGTCGAGGCCGCCGCCCGACACGACCTCGACGTGCTGCTGTCCCCGTCGGGAGGCGACCACGACCGTTCGTTCGAGCGGATCGTCACCGGGCGTCGCGTCGACGGCGTCGTGCTGATGGAGATCCGGTTGGAGGACGACCGGGTGACCCGGCTGGCTCGCGCTGGTCTGCCGTTCGTCACGATCGGTCGCACGGCCGAGGCGCACGGCATGAGCTGGGTCGACATCGACTACGCCGGGTTGATCGCACGCTGCGTGCACCACCTGGCCGACCTGGGGCACCGCCACGTGGCCCTGGTGAACCGCTCCGCCGAGCTGGTGGCGGCGGGTTACGGTCCGAGCCACCGAGCCCTGGCCGGCTTCCAGGCGGCGGTGGCGGAGCGGGGCCTCGCCGGCATCGACGTCTGCTGCGGCGACGACACCGCCTCCGGCGAGGCCTGCGTGGAGCAGTTGCTCGTCACACATCCGGAGGTCACGGCCGTGGCCACCATCAACGAGGCGGCGCTGCCCGGGATGCAGCGCGCGCTGACCGGCGCCGGGTTGGCCGTGCCGGCGGACTTCTCCGTCACCGGCGTCGCCGCCCAGCACTGGGCAGAGGACTTCCGGCCGGCGCTGACCGCCGCGGACGTACCCATGCGGGACATGGGCGCGGAGGCGGTGTCACTGCTGCTGGAGATCATCGCGGCCCCCGGCAGCGTGCCGCGGCACCGCCTGTACAGCCCACCCATCTCGCTGCGGTCCAGCACGGGCCCGGTCCGGGCTCGCTGATCCGGCCCGCTCCCGCCGGCCGCGCGACCACGCCGGCCGCGCGACCACGCCGGCCGCACGCCACCACGCCGGCCACGCGCGAACTCGCCGGCCGCACGCCACCACGCTGGCCACGCGCGAACACGGCGGCCGCGCGTGACCACGCCGGCCGCGCGTGACCACGTTGGCCACGCGCGAACACGCTGGCCCGGTCAGCGCCGCGCGGCCCGGCGCTCCTGCTGGGCGGCGGCGAGGATGAGGTAGCTGCTGGCGGTCCAGGTGTACGCGCGGTCGCGCAGCCCCGCGCCGGTCTCGGCGTCGAAGTTCTCCGCGAAGCCCGATTTCTCGCAGAGCGCGAGGAAGCGCTGGCTGATGTCGTCGGCGATCGCGGTGTGCCCGGCCCGCCGCAGGCCGTCCTCGACCAGCACGGTGGAGGGCGCCCAGATCGGGCCCCGCCAGTAGCCGTCGGCGAGGTAGTGGGTCGAGTCCGTCGGCTCGGTCGCCAGCCCGTGGGTGGTGAGGTGGGCCTCGACGCCCCGGGCCAGCGCGTCGGTGATCGGGGTGGGCAGGTCGGCGCCGAGCGCGACCGGCATCAGGTCGAGCAGGCTACGGCTGGTCCGCCGCTGCCCGGTGTGCGGGCTGCGGGCGGCGAAACGCTCACCGTCCCACAGCTCCCGGAGCATCGCCGCCCGGATCCGGTCGGCCTCCCGGGACCACCGGTCGGCCTCTTCGCCCAGCTCGGTGGCGAGGTCGGCCAGGCAGTCCAACTGCGAGACGAGGAATGCGGCCAGATCGGCGGTCTGCAGGACCCGGTGGTCGTCGAACGTGGTGGCGTTGTCCCAGCCGCTGTCGTTGCCGTGCTGGTAGTGCGGTAGCTCCTGGCCGGGTGCGCGGCGCGCGTCCAGCCAGAATCCGGTCCACCGGGCCAGCCGGTCGTACGTCTGCGCGAGCGCCGTCCGATCCGGCGGGTGGGGGAGACGTCGGCGCAGGTGCCGCAGCGCCCAGCCGTGGATCGGGGGTTTGACGTAGTTGTGCAGGACCTCGGAGTGGGTGACCGAGTCGGGGAGGGCGCCCGCGGCGTCCTGGTGGTCGAAGGGCAGGTGGAACTGGTGCCAGGCCAGCTCCGGCTCGCCGGCCGCCAGGGCGATCGCGTTGAAGCAGTGGTCCCAGCTCCACACCTTGTCCATCCAGTGCTTGGACATCAGGACGGCGGGTCGGGTGACGAAGCCCGCCGGGTCGACGGTGGCGGACCACAGCACGTACGCGGCCAGTTCGGCGGCCGGGGTGTCCTCGCCGCGCCACGGCGCGACCGCGTCGACGAACGCGGCGAACTCGGCGCTCCGGTCGTGGCACACCTGGTCGAAGGCGACGGCCGTGGCGTAGGGCTGGCGCGCGGTGGCGTACTCCTCGATGGCGATCTCCCAGGGCTCGTCACCGGCGAGGTCCAGGGACCGGTCGGCGGTGCCGAGCGCCTCGACGCCGTCGGCGCGGCGCAGCGCGCCGGCCAGGACCGTGACCCGGTAGCGACGCCCGGTCTCGTACGAGGTGAAGACGTGCGAGCCGTCGACCGGGTCGCGGTAGAGGTAGCTGCCGCTGAACGGGGTGAGCGTGTCCGCCGCCGCGGCGATCCGCAGGCCGAGCTGCCGGCCCCGGATCCGCAGGGTGTCCGGTCCGTCGAAGACGGCCTCGACCCGACCGGGACCGGCATGCCAGGTCAGCAGCGCGGGCGTGGCGACGACGGTGGTGTCCGGGGCGCCGGGGCAGAGGCGTAGCACCGGGTGCAGCCCGGTCTGGTGCGACACCAGGTGCAGGTCGTCGGCGTACGTCTTCTCGGCGACCACGGGGGAGATGTTGAGCCAGGATCCCCGATAGCTGAACGGGATGTCCTGGATGGCGAACTCCGGACCGGGCGGGGCGACAGTCATGGGTGGCGGCTGCCTTTCTGTGGTGCGGGTGGTCAGTCCTTGACGGCGCCGGCGGTCACGCCCATCGAGACGTACCGCTGAGCCAGGATCAACAGCACGGCTGCGGGGACGGAGGCGACCACAGCGGTGGCCATGATGGCGTTCCACTGCTGGTTGTTGTTGCCGATGTAGTGGTAGATGCCGAGGGTGATCGGTTGGTGGTCGCCGCCACCGGCGAGGGTCGAGGCGAAGATGAAGTCCGACCAGGACCACAGGAACGCGAACAGCGACACCGTGACGATCGAGTTGCGGCTGACCGGCAGCACGATCGACCAGAAGGTGCGTAGCTGGCCCGCGCCGTCGACCACGGCGGCTTGGAGCAGCTCGTCGGGGATGCCCGACATGAAGGCCGTGAAGATCAGTACGGCGAACGGCACCGCGAGTGTGGTGTCGGCCAGGATCAGGCCGGGCAGCGTGTTCAGGACGCCGAGGGTGAGGTAGATGGCGTAGAAGCCCATCGCCATGATGATCCCGGGGATCATCTGGGCGATCAGCAGCAGGAAGCTCAGCATCGGGCCGCCGGGTGGGCGCAGCTTCGCGAGCGCGTATCCTGCGGGGGCGGCGAGCGCCACCGTCAGCGCCACCGTCCCGAGGCCGACCACGAAGCTGGTGCCGAGGTAGGGGAGCTGCTGGTCGAGGACGGCCCGGTAGCCGTCCAGCGTGCCGTTCGTCGGGAACAGGTGCGGCGGGCTGGCCCGCATGTCCTGGTCCCGGGTGAACGACACGTTGATCATCCAGTAGACGGGGAAGAGCATCAGCCCGGTCAGCGCCAGGCCGACGAGGGTCTTCCACCAGACTCGACGCGGTGACGTGGTCATCGTAGGTGCTGCCTCCGTTGGAACCGGATGTAGACGAGCCCGGCGACCAGCGCCAGCACGATGAGCAGGTTGCCGACGGCCGCGCCCGGCCCGAACTCGGGCAGCAGGTTGCCGAAGCCCAGACGGTAGGACCAGGTGGCGAGCGTGGCGGAGGAGCCGCTGGGGCCGCCCCTGGTCATGATCCAGATGATGTCGAAGACCTTCAGCGTGTAGATCAGCCCGAGCAGCAGCGTGATCGCGGAGACCGGGCGCAGCAGCGGGAACGTGATCGACCAGAACCGTTGCCAGCCGGTCGCGCCGTCGAGCGCGGACGCCTCGTACACCTCGACCGGGATCGCCTGCAGGCCGCTGTAGAGCACCACCAGGTTGAAGGGGATCCCGATCCAGATGTTGGCGATGATCACCGACGTGAGCGACCACGTCGGCGACGTGAGCCAGTTGACCGGGTCGACCCCCACCACGCCGAGCGCGGCGTTGACCAGGCCCGAGTCGCTGTTGAGCAGCCACGACCAGGTCGAGGCGGACACGATCAGGGGCAGCAGCCACGGTACGAGGATCAGCGCCCGCAGGGTGCCCGACAGCGGGAAGTGCTGGCGGAAGAAGAGCGCCAGGGCCATGCCGATGCCGAACTGGAAGACGAGCGACGCGCCGGTGAACACCAGGGTGTGCGTCAACGTCGGCCAGAACGCCGGATCGGTCAGGACGGTGCGGTAGTTGTCCAGGCCGGCGAAGGGCGCGCCACCCTGCACGAAGGACCGGACGGTGTACTCGCGCAGGCTCAGCTCGACGTTGCGATAGAGCGGGTAGGCGTAGAAGGCCAGCAGGTAGACGACCGTCGGCGCCAGGAAGCACCACGCCAGCCAGCGGCCGGGTCGACGGGTACGGGGCGCGGCGGGCCCGGGTGGGGCGGCGTCGGCCGCCCCACCGTCGCTCCGCGTGGTACTGGAGGTCTGCGTCGTGGGGGTCATGTCGTCGCGTCGGCGCGCTTACTTGCTCGCGGCCGTGGCCTGCGCGGCGGTCAGCGCCTCCTGCGGCGACTTCCCACCGCTCAGAGCCGCCTGCACGGCGCTCCACAGGGGCTCGGAGATCTTCGGGTACTTCGTGCCGAGGTTGTCGCCGGTGCGACCCTTGGCCGCCCGGACCGCCTCGACCCAGACCTTGAGCTTGGGGTTCTCGGTGGCCTGCCGGTCCTGCACGGCGGCCACCGGTGCGACGTAGGAGAGGGTGGTGTCGGTGGTCAGGAGGTTGTCGGCGCTGGTCAGGCAGGTGACGAGCTGCTGCGACGTCGCGTACCGGCCGGTTTTCTTCTGTACCGGGATGGAGACGAACTCACCACCGGTCGGCGCCGGGGCCGGCCCACCCGCGCTGGCCGGAATCGCGATGGTGCCGTACGAGAAGCCGAGCTTCTCGGCGTTGGCGAGCTGCCAGGTGCCGTTCTCGGCGAACGCGAAGTCGCCGGTGGCGAACTCCTGCCAGCTCGTGGTCTGGGTGTTGTTGATGACGGAGTTCGGGGCCAGCCCCTGCTTCAGCCAGTCGCTCCACAGCGTCAGCGCGGAGACCGCCTGTGGCGAGTCGAGGCTGGTCAGCTGCGCACCCGAGCCCCAGAACCAGGGCAGGAACTGGAAGCTGCCCTCCTCGGTGCCGATTGCGGAGAAGGTGATGCCCTTCTTGCCCTTGGCCTTGACCTTCGTGAGCGCCGTGGTCAGCGACGTCCAGTCGGTGACCGAGGCCGGGTCGACGCCGGCGGCGGTCAGCAGGTCCTTGTTGTAGTAGAGCGCGAGCGTGTTGGCGCCGATCGGCACGCCGTACGTCTTGCCGCCACTCTGTCCCGCGCCGAGCAGGTTCTTCTCCATGCTCGAGGTGTCCAGCTTGTTCTCCTCGGTCGTGGTGAGCGCGCCGGCCTCGGCCAGGGTCGAGATGACCGGGTTGTCGACGATCAGCACGTCCGGCGAGTTGCCCTGCTGGGCCGCGAGCAGCGCCTTGTTGGTCAGGTCGGTGGTGTCGTAGCCGGTCCGCTCGACCGTCACGCCCGCCGAGGTTCCGCACTTCTTGAGCAGGGCGACCCAGTCGGAGTCGTCGGCGAACTGGGGGTAGGGGTCCCAGACGAGGTAGGCGCCGCCGCCACCGTCGTCGTTGCCGGAGCCTCCGGACGACGAGCAGGCGCTGGTCGTCACGGCGGCGAGTGCTATCACGGCCACGGCGGCCAGTCGCCGCCGTCGGTTGAGTCGTGTCATGTGCTGCCTCACTTCAACTCGATCGGGTGGTGGGGTCGTGGGTTGACCGTCGCGGGCCGGACCGGGTCCGACCATGAGGCGAACCGATTCGACGAACCGGTTCGCACGAAGATAGGACCGTCCGTGTTCGGTGGTCAAGAGTTGCCCGGCAGCCCTCGTGAGGAGCACCGGGAAACACCGGCTTTACCGGACCGTCACTTCATTGACATGAGTGAGTCTCCGACCTACGATCCGAGCGAATCGATTCGCAAGCGCAGCCCTCCGGAGAGCGTCCCCCGCGCCCCACCAAGGAGCCGCCCGTGAAAACCCCGTCCCGCAGCAGGCCCGGCCGAGCGCGCGCGCTCGTCGCCCGACTCGCCGTCGGCCTGCTCGCCGCCACCACGGCCGTCACCGTCGCCGCGTCCCCCGCCCAGGCCGCCGACGAGTCGATAAGCGTGAACTTCTCCACGACCACCGGCACACCGACCTACCGTGCGTCCGGCTGGATCTACGGCATGACCGAGAACGCCAGCGGCCCACCCGACCACTTCTACCGCGACGTCAACTTCCGCTACATGCGGGCCGGCGGCGCGCAACTGCCCGGCAGTGGCTGGGTCGGCGGAAACTACGACCGCCGCTGGAACGCCACCCTCGCCCAGGCCCGCCGGACCGTCGCCCTCGGCGGGCAGTTCATCCTGCTGCCGCACGATCTGTGGGGCGCCGACGGTGCCGGCATCTCGCGCTTTCCCGGCGACAACGGCAACTGGACCGACTACGACAACTTCCTGAACCGCGTCATCGGCGACGTCCGGGCGTCCGGGCTGACCGTGCAGTGGGACATCTGGAACGAACCCAACATCACCATCTTCTGGAACCGGCCGATCTCCCAGTACCTCGAGCTCTGGCGACGCACGTACCAGCGGCTCCGCACGGAGTTCCCCAACCAGCTCATCGTCGGGCCGAGCTGCGCCTGCGTGCCGTCGACCTCGCACGCGTTCTGGAACCAGTACCTCGACTTCGTCCGCTCGACGAACACCGTGCCGGACATCATCAGCTGGCACTCCCTGCCGGGTGACCCGGTCGCCAACGTCGCGGCCGCCAACGCCACCCTCGATCCGCGCGGAATCGCGCACCCCCGCCCGTACCAGATCAACGAGTACGGGGCGTCCAACGAGCAGAACCCGGCCGACGGCGCCTGGTACATCTCGCGTCTGGAGCGGGCCGGCGCGGACGGTCTGCGCGCCAACTGGGCCAGCGCCGGCAACCTGCACAACGACCTCGGCAACCTGTTGGTCCGCAACTCGGCCGGTCAGCACCAGCCCAAGGGGGAGTGGTGGGTCTACCGCTACTACGCCTCCCAGGCCGGGGAGATCGTGGCGGTGAACGGCAGCCAGTCCTACGACGCGTACGCCACGAAGGCGAGCGGGGTGGCGAAGGTCCTGGTCGGCGGCGGTCGTACGACCGGAAACCTGGCCGTCAACCTGCAACGTCTCGACACGACGAGCGGCGTGGTGCAGAACAACCAGGTGCGGGTGCTCACGCAGCGCATCCCGTACAACAACGGTGGCGCGGTGCAGGGGCCCGTCACGGTCTCGAACACCGTCGTCAACCTGTCCAACAACAACGCCACCGTGAACCTGCCGTACGGCAACCAGAACGACACGTACACGGTGACCCTGCTGCCGCCCTCCGAGGCGGGCTTCCAGTCGGTGGCGGTGGCCCAGCACTCCCAGCAGTGCCTGGACAACACCAACCTGAGCACCGCCGACGGCAACGCGCAGCAGCAGTTCTACTGCGAGGGCGGTGACCAGCAGCTCTGGAACTTCCGGCCGGTCGCCGGCGTGGCCAACACGTACACGGTGGTCAACCAGCAGAGCGGCAAGTGTCTCGACGTCAGCGGCGCTTCCACCGCCAACTCCGCCGCAGTGATCCAGCGGACCTGCCAGAACGCGACGAACCAGCAGTTCGCCCTCCGGAAGGTGACCTACTCCGGCAACGATGCGCACGACTACCAACTCGTGGCCCGGCACAGCGGCAAGTGTGTCGACGTCAACGGGGTCTCCACGGCGGCCCGCGCGTCGGTCATCCAGTGGCCCTGCAACGCGGTCACCCAGGGCAGCCCGCTAAACCAGACCTGGCGTCTCTGGGGTCGGTAGGCGACGCGCGTGAACCCCGGCGGTGGCCGCCGGCACGGACGGCCACCGCCGGATTCCCGCCGACCGGGCTTTCATTGACACTGATCAAAATCCGCTCCTACGATCGCTACGAATCGATTCGCCCGCCCCGCCACCACCCTGCGGCGCGTCGGCACACCCCGTGCGCTGCCACGACTCTCCAGGAGCCACCCTGTGCGTACCCCGTCCCCCACCGGGCCCGGCCTGGCCCGCGATCCCATCCCGAGACGTCGCCCCGGGCGCCTGGCCATGCTGGCCGGCGCGTTGGCCGGCGCCCTCGTCCTCGTCACCGTCGGCGCCACGGCCGGTGCCTCGTCGTCCGCCGCGGAGGCCGCGGCGATGGCGGCGGCCATCGCGCCGGGGCAGAGCACCACCATCGTCGGCGCGGCCTCGGGCCGGTGCCTGGAGGTCCCCAACTCCAGCACCGCCAACGGCACCCAGACCCAGCTCTGGGACTGCAACGGCGCGGCCGGCCAGACCTGGACCTGGACGTCGAGCAAACAGCTCTCGGTGTACGGCAACAAGTGCCTGGACGCCTCCGGCCGCGGCACCACCAACGGCACCCAGGCGATCATCTGGGACTGCAACGGCCAGACCAACCAGCAGTGGAACGTCAACAGCAACGGCACCATCACCGGAGTGCAGTCCGGGCTGTGCCTCGACGCCAACGGGGCCGGCACCGCGAACGGCACCAAGGTCATCCTCTGGGCCTGCAACGGTGGCGCCAACCAGCAGTGGGCCTCGCCGACCACCCCGCCGACCAGCGTCCCGCCGACCACGGCGCCGCCGACCAGCCCGCCGCCGGGCGGTGCGCGCCCGTGTGACATCTACGCCTCCGGTGGCACCCCGTGCGTGGCGGCCCACAGCACCACGCGGGCCCTCTACGGGACGTACGCCGGCAACCTCTACCAGGTCCGGCGCTCGTCGGACAACACGACCCGCAACATCGGGCTGACCGGTACGGGCGGCACCGCCAACGCGGCGACGCAGGACTCGTTCTGCGCCGGCACGACCTGCGTGATCACGGTCGTCTTCGACCAGTCCGGGCGCGGTAACGACCTCTGGTACCAGGGATCGAGCGTGGTTCCGGGCTCGCCGCAGAGCAGGCCGGCCACGGCGACCACCGAGTCCCTGACGGTGGGCGGCAGCAAGGCGTACTCGCTCTACATCAACCCGGGCAACAGCTACTGGCGGGACGGTCACCTGACCGGCGTGCCGACCGGCGCCGCGCCCGAGGGCATGTACATGGTGACCAGCGGCACGCACGTCAATAGCGGCTGCTGCTTCGACTACGGCAACAGCGAGACGACCCGCAAGGCCGACGCCGCCGGTGCGATGGACGCCATCAACTTCGGCAAGCAGTGCTGGTTCGGCGGCTGCTCGGGCAGCGGCCCGTGGGTGCAGGCCGACCTGGAGTGGGGTCTGTTCCCGGGTGGCAGCAGCTCGTGGAACCCGAACCAGCGGGCGTTCACCAGCAAGTTCGTCACCGCGACGCTGAAGAACAACGGCACGTCCCGCTTCGCGATGAAGGGCAGTGACGCGCAGTCCGGTGGCCTGTACACGCTGTGGGACGGCTCGCTGCCGTCCGGCTACAGCCCGATGAAGAAGCAGGGCGCGATCATCCTGGGCAGCGGCGGCGACTGCTGCAAGCCCGACGGCGGCGCGAACCTCAGCGCCGGCACGTTCTACGAGGGCGCGATGGTCGCGGGCTACCCGTCCGACGCGACCGAGAACGCGGTCCAGTCCAACGTGGTGAGCGCCGGCTACCGCTGACGACGATCAGGACACCGAGTCCCCCGCCGCCCCCCCCGCCCGCGGGGGCCCCCCCCCCCCCAGAGACCACGGGGGGCGGGGCGGGGGCCGGCGGGGGGGAGGGCGGCGCGGGCCC
>NZ_JBFAOC010000073.1:0-2545 GCF_040675055.1 Micromonospora sp. NPDC049662 | reverse complement strand
CAACCCCCCCCCCCGCCCCCCCCCGCCCGCAGGCCGGCCGGGGGACCGACCTCGCTCAGCGCGATTCGTACGATCTCCAGCAGGTCGCGGCCCGGGTGGTCAATCCAGTGCTGCATGGCGACGCGCAGGGCGGCCAGGAAGGTCGCGGTCAGCAGGCGGGCGCGCAGCGCCACCTCGGCGCCGGTGAGGCGATGCGCGAGCTCGGCCGCCAACTCGCGCTCGATCGCGGTGTACGCCGCGACCTGGTGCGCGGCCAGGCCCGGGTGCCCGCGCAACTGCCGGCGTCGGGTCAGCCAGTCGTGGTCGCGGTCGCGCGCCGACTCCGCGGTGAAGTGTTCGGCCGCCCGGCCCAGCACGGTCCACGGCGGCTCACCGCCCGGCCGTTCGCGCACCAACTGCAACAGGCGGCGCAGGCGCACGGTGTCGCCGTAGAAGAGCGCCTCCTCCTTGTTCGAGAAGTAGTTCGAGAATGTCCGCCGGGAGACATTGGCGGCGTCGGCGATCGCCTCGACGGTCACGCTGTCGGGGCCCTGCTCGGCCGCGAGGCGTAGGGCTGACTCGTGCAGGGCCAGGCGGGTGGCCGCCTTCTTGCGCTCCCGCAGGCCGGTGATCTCGTCCATCGTCGTCAGCGTACGTCGAGTGACCGGCTTCTCAATGGGCAAACTTGCCGACTGGGCAAGATCGGTAGATGCTTGCGTGAGGCAACCAACTCAGGCGCGCGGATGTCCGTACCCGAGGCCGCCGCGTACGCCTGGTTGTCGTCCTGGAACCCACGACAAGCGGGAGGCCGCGCGATGAGCGCACCCACCACCACGCCCGGCGCCGAGCCGATGAGCCATCGGCAGACCCTCGAGGCGCTCAGCGGCCTGCTGCTGGTGCTCTTCGTCGCGATGTTGAGCAGCACGGTCGTCTCGACCGCGCTTCCCAAGATCATTGGCGCGTTGAACGGCTCCCAGACCCAGTACACCTGGGTGGTCACCGCGACCCTGCTCACGGCGACGGCCACCACCCCGATCTGGGGCAAGCTCGCCGACCTGTTCAACAAGAAGCTCCTCATCCAGGTCGCCATCGTGGTGTTCCTGTTGGGCTCCGTCATCGCCGGCTTCTCGCAGAGCGCCGGCCAGCTCATCGCGGCCCGTGCGTTCCAGGGCATCGGCGTCGGCGGCCTGCAGGCTCTCGTCCAGGTGGCGATCGCCGCCATGATCCCGCCCCGCGAGCGGGGCCGCTACAACGGCTACCTCGGCGGCGTCATGGCGGTGGCGACCGTCGGCGGCCCGCTGCTCGGCGGCCTCATCGTCGACACGTCCTGGCTCGGCTGGCGCTGGTGCTTCTTCGTGGGCGTGCCGGTCGCCGTCGTCGCGCTGATCCTGCTCCAGGTGACTCTGCACCTGCCGACGTTCCGACGGGACAACGTCAAGATCGACTACCTGGGCGCGAGCCTGATCGCCGCCGGCGTGAGCGTGCTGCTGATCTGGATCTCCTTCGTCGACAGCTCGTTCGCCTGGGTCTCGTGGCAGAGCGCGGCCATGGTGGCCGGCTCGCTCCTCCTGCTCGCCCTCGCGGTCTGGGTCGAATCGCGGGCGGCCGAGCCGGTCGTCCCGCTCGCCATCGTGCGCCAGCACACCACCGCCCTGGCCATCCTGGGCAGCCTCGCGGTCGGCATGGCCATGTTCGGTGGCGCGGTCTTCCTCGGCCAGTACTTCCAGATCGGCCGGGGTTACAGCCCGACGGAGGCCGGCCTCCTCACCATCCCGTTGATGGCCGGAGTCCTCGGCTCCTCGATCGTCGCCGGCCGGCTGATCACCCGGACCGGGCGGATCAAGCCGTACATCGTCGCCGGTTCGATCACCCTGGTCGTCGGGTTCGGCCTGCTCGGCACCATCGACCACGAGACGTCTCTGGTGCTCGTCGGCGTCGGCATGTTCATCGTCGGCACCGGCGTCGGCATGACCATGCAGAACCTCGTCCTGGCCGTCCAGAACACGGTGGCCCTCAAGGACATCGGCGCGGCCAGCTCCAGCGTCGCGTTCTTCCGGTCGCTCGGCGGCGCGGTCGGCGTCTCGGTGCTCGGCGCCGTGCTGGCCCACCGGGTCACCGACCAGATCACGCGCGACCTGGCCGCCGCCGGGATCCCCACCTCCGGCAGCGGTGGCGACAGCAACCTCAACATCACCGCGCTGCCCGACGGAGTTCAGCACATCGTGCGCGCCGCGTACGGCGACGCCACCGGCCACATCTTCCTCATCTCCGCGGCCATCGGGGTGGTCGGCGTCATCGCGGCGCTCCTGCTCCGGCCGGTCACCCTGCGGACCAGCCTCGACCTGCCGGACGCCGCCACGTCGACGGCTCTGGCCGCCGACGCGGTCGACGGAGCGCCCGCGTTCGACCAGGTCGCCGCCGATTCCACGGCGAACGCGGCGCCCGAGCGGCGCTGACCTCTGCAGAGCACAGAATCAGGGGCCGCCCCCGGCCCCCCCGTGGCGGCCCCGGAAGCCAGGGGCGGTTTTAACAAGGATGGCCGGGCAGCGGGCGGGGGCGGGCGACC
>NZ_JBFAOC010000072.1:0-32161 GCF_040675055.1 Micromonospora sp. NPDC049662 | reverse complement strand
AGCAGGGTGCTGCCGAGGGTGATGTCGTCGGCCTCGGCGGGCGCCCAGGGTTCGCCGTACTCGCCGCTGGCCTCGCGGCCGATGCGGTACTCGGCACCGGCGCCCCGCTCGACTCCCGGGTCGTTACGACCGGGCCTTGTCCTGCTTCCAGGACAGTGGTCCCGGCAGGTCGACGCGGTGTGCCCGGGCCTTCGAGTTCCAGGACCAACGCCCGATCTTGATGCTCCACGAGGAGAAACCGTTCTCGGTGAAGTTCAGGATCAGCGGACCGATCTTCTTGCGCTTGCGAAACATGAGGCCCATCGGAGCACTCCCCTCGTCAACCGTTCCCTGCCGTGTTGGGATCGAATATTCCCGGACGGGCGAATTCCGAAACCCCCTCGTCGTCCCGGGTGGACCGTGCGCCGCCATGACACGGGAATTCCTATCCACCAGATGGGTGTTGCGCTGCGGTAAACGCTGCTAAAGGCGCTCCGTAACATCGTCAGCGATGCAAGTCTCATCTTGTGGAAGACCGTTGACCGGGCGTTCGCGCCGTCGGCAGCATGGGTTTCATGTTGCCGCGGACTGAGCTTCCCCTCATCGCCCACGCCGCGCCGGCCCCGGTGCCGACGTGACCACCGTGGAGCGTCCGACGACGGACGCGACCGACCTGCGACCGGTGGACCGGGACCTGTTCCGCGCGCTGCTGCGCCGGCAGGCCACCAGCGTCACCGTGGTCACCGCCGTGGCCCGGTCCACCGACCCGGCCTGCCTGGGCGGGATCGGCCAACCGATCCGGGCCGGTTTCACCGCCACCTCGTTCACCTCGGTCTCACTGGAACCGCCGCTCGTCTCGTTCTGCCTCGGCACCGAGTCGTCGAGCTGGCCGGTGCTGGCCCGTGCCGAACACGTCGCGGTCCACCTGCTCGCCGCCGGGCAACTGGAGGCGGCCGCCGTCTTCGCCACCAGCGGCATCGACCGGTTCGCCGCCTATCCGGACTGGACGGCCGGGCCGTTCGGTGTGCCACTGCTGACCGGGGTGCTGGCCCGACTGTTCTGCCGGGTGGTGCACCGCATCCCGGTCGGCGACCACACCCTGGTCATCGCCGAACCGCTCGCCCTGGGCGACGGCGACGACGGTCCGCCGCTGGTGCACCACCGGGGCGGCTACACCACGCCGGCCGGCGGGTGAGCAGGCCCGTCACGGCCGACCCGCTCGTGTTGGATCGGGCTGCCCAGGACCTCTTGTTCCGGGCAGCCCGCACCGCCAACAGGTTCACCGACGAGCCGGTCACCGACGCCCAGGTGGCCGCGATCCACGATCTGATCCGGTACGGGCCGACCGCGTACAACGGCCAGCCGCTGCGGGTGCTGCTGCTGCGCTCGCCGCAGGCCCGAGCCCGGCTGCTGCCGTACGTGTCGTCGAGCAACCGGGCGAAGACGTCCAGCGCGCCGCTGGCGGCGGTGCTCGCCGCCGACGTCGACTTCCACGAGCGGCTGCCCGAGCTGTACCCGCACCGACCGCAGGCCCGGGAGTGGCTGGGTGATCGGACGGCCCGCGCGGAGCAGGCTCGCTTCAGCGCCACCCTCCAGATCGGCTACCTGCTGCTGGGGATACGCGCGGCGGGGCTCGCCGCCGGCCCGATGGCCGGGTTCGACGCGGCCGGGGTGACCCGGGAGTTCTTTCCCGACGGCCGGCACGAGGCGCTGCTGCTGGTGAACGTCGGCCACCCCGGTCCGGACGCCTGGGGCGACCGGCTGCCCCGACTCGACACCGACGAGGTGGTGCGCGCCCTGTGAGGCGTCAGCGTGGCTCCCACGCGTCGGGCAGCGCGGTGAGCTTGCGGACGTGCGCGGGCAGTCGACCACTCACGATCTCGGCGAGGCTCACCTCGTCGACCACCCGCCGCACCGCGGCGCGCACCGCCACCCACAGGCCGGGCAGGTTCTCCGCCGAGCCCTCGTAGCGGGTCTCCTCCGGGCGCAGGCCGCGTACGCCCGCGAGCGGGCCCTCCACCGCGCGCAACACCGCGCCGACGGTCACCTCGCGAGGCGGACGGGCCAGGGTGTAACCGCCCTCCGCGCCGCGTTGGGCGCGGACGATCCCGGCCCGGCGCAGATCCGCCAGGACCGCCTCCAGGAACTTGCGCGGCATGTCCTGCTCCGCCGCGATGGCCTGGGTGGACAGCAGCGAGGGGTACGCGGTCGCGAGGCTCAGCGCCGCACGTACCGCGTAGTCGCCGCGCGCGGAGATCTGCACCCCGTCATCATGCCCGCCCGCTCGGGATACCCGGGCCACCGGGCCGGCCCGAGTTACCGGGCGCGCCGGGTGCGCCGGAGCGGAACCGCCCGCCGTTGGCGCCGGTCGGCTCGACCGGTGGTCGGGGTCGGACGACCCGGCCGCCGGCCGGCTGGTCGCGGGCGGCCCGGAACGCCCCGGGGCTGACCCCGATCTCCCGGGTGAAGAACCGGCCGAAGTTGGTCGGCTCGGAGAAGCCGAGCCCCCGGCCGATCTGCGCGATCGGTTCGTCGCTCGCCGCGAGCAGCCGGGCGGCCTGCAACGCCACCCGCTCGTCGATGACCTGCTTGGCGCTGCGGCCGGTGACGGCCAGGCAGGCCCGGGTCAGGGTACGCACCGAGCAGCCGAGCGCGGCGGCGTAGTCCTCGACCCGCCGGGACACCTGGTAGCCGTGCTCCACCTCCCGGGCGAACCGCTGGAACGTCTCGGCCTCGTTACGCTGCCCGGCCGGGTCCGCGTCGGGCAGCGCCAACCGCAGCAGCAGCACGGCGAGCTGGTGCCGCAGCAGCGCGCGGCCGGCCGGGCCGTCGCCGTGCCGCTGGCAGTCCACCGCCAACTGGCTCACCTCGTTGATCACCGCGTCCTCGTCCTCGCCGGCCAACTGCCGCCAGGTCGGCGCCGCGTCCTCGTCGACGGCCAGGCCGTGCAGGGCGTCGGCGGTCCAGCCGACCACCGACGCGTCGAACTGGGGGCCGGCGCAGCGCAGCACCTGACCGGCGTGGACCCGCAGCAGCGTGCCGGGTCGGCACGGCAGGAGGTGGAAATCCAGCTCGGCGTCGCCGTGGCCGCGGGTGGTGAGGATCAGCAGCTCCTGTTCGACGAACACCGGCCGCCGCCAGCCGGGGTCACCGGCCAGGTCGGCCAGCGCGAACGTGGAGATCTCGTCGGGTACGGGTGATGCCGTTCCGATCGATGGCGCGGGGGAGGGATCGGTGGAGACCATCGCCTGCGACGGTAGCCCGAACCGCAGGTCACCGCATCCCGACCGGGGTACGCGGCGACGTCGTGGCTTGTCGTGGTCCCCACGGCCGGGCTACGTTACCCGGCGGTAGCGCCGTCCGGTCCCGGTCCGCCCGGCGCCCCACCGGCCGCTCGCCGGACGACGCAAGACGCCGACTCGCGATGGGATTCCTATGACGGAGCTGTTCTCGGTCGAAGACAAGACGGTCCTGGTCACCGGCGGGTCCCGGGGAATCGGGCTGATGATCGCCCAGGGCTTCGTCCGCGCCGGCGCCCGCGTGATCATCTCGTCCCGCAAGGCGGACGTCTGCGAGCAGGTCGCCAAAGAACTCTCCGCCGAGGGTCGGTGCGAGGCCATTCCCGCCGACCTGAGCGCCGACGACGGCGCGCAGGCCCTCGCCGCCGCCGTCCGCGAGCGCGTCGACCGCCTCGACGTGCTGGTCAACAACGCCGGCGCCACCTGGGGCGCGCCGCTGGAGAGCTACCCGGAGGCCGCGTTCGACAAGCTCTGGGCGGTCAACGTCAAGGCCGTCTTCCGGCTCACCACCGCGCTGCTGCCGGCGCTGCGCGCCGCCGCCAGCGCCGACGACCCGGCCCGCGTGATCAACATCGGGTCCATCGACGGCATCCGGGTGCCGTTCATGGAGGTGTACGCCTACTCGGCCACCAAGGCCGCCGTGCACATGCTCACCCGCAGCCTCGCCCACCAGCTCGCCGGCGAGCAGATCACCGTCAACGCGATCGCGCCCGGCCCGTTCGAGAGCAAGATGATGGCGTTCGCCCTCGACGACCCGGCCAGCCGCTCCGCCATCGAGCAGCAGGTGCCGCTGGGCCGCATCGGCCGCCCCGAGGACATGGCCGGCACCGCCATCTACCTGTCGTCGCGGGCCGGCGCGTACCTGACCGGCGCGGTCATCCCCGTCGACGGCGGCATCACCACGCACGGCTGAGCACGGGCCAACCCGGGTCCGGCTGTGGTCGTACCCCCTGGGGGTGGGTGTGCCGGGGCCGCGCGGACTCGGCAGATCCGCGCGGCCCCGGTGTTGCTCGTGCGTCAGCGGCCGGCGAGCAGCCGGTTCACCGCAGTGTCGACGTCCAGGTGCTCGGCCTCACGACCGCGCGGGACGACCACGTACGTGCGTCGAAGGAATCGCACCAGGACGCTGCGCGGCACCTCGAAGAGGGCGTTGCCATCCGGTGACGAGAGGGCCAGCGCGACGAAGTCGCCGCGCGGTGTGGCCCAGGGCCAGACCCGCACATCCCCGATGCCGGCCGGCTCGTCCAGGCCGGTGACCAGCAGTTCGCGAGCGAACGACCAGCTCACCGCCTCCCCACCGGCCGATTCGGCGTGGAACAGGACATGGACCGCATACGGGTCAGCAGGGTCGTAACGCAGACTGGCACGCACCGGCAAGGCGGTGGCGTCAGGCGCGACGAGCCTTAGCGACGTCTCGACCTCTACGGTCGTCGGTCGGATGACACTCATGGACGTTCTCCCCCCGGCACCGCTGCGGAACGCGCGTGTCCCGCTTTTCCCATACTCAGGTGCTACTCCTGGCTACGCTCCGCCATACGCTGACTTCACCCAGTGGTGGGAAGGGGGACGGAAGCGCCTCGTGAATGTGAACATTCATGTAGGATTTCCGGTTCTGCCCAGTGCGTGATGCCGCCCGGCGTCGGGTGGCTCAGTCGTCGACTTACTCCGGTAACGTCCAGTCGGCCGTTGCAGTGACGGGCCCGAGCGACACTGGGGGGTGAAATGGTCACGAACCGATCCTCAGTGGATCCGGTGACCGCGCCGGGCCCGCCGAACGTCGCGGTCCGAGCAGCCGAAAAGCGGGGGTACGACGTGCCGATGGAGCAGCCCGAGCGACCCGGACGGTCGACGCCCGAGCCGGGCCGCCCCGGTGGCGTCCTCGTCGTCGGCGAGCCGCCGCGCCGCCCGCACTGGCGACAGCGGATCTCCACCACGCTCGACCTGATCCGGGCCAACCCCACCGGCCGGATCGCCCTCAAGATCTTCATCGCGATCGCCGGCGCACTGGTGGTCACCATCGGCATTGCCCTCATCCCGCTGCCCGGCCCCGGTTGGCTGCTGGTCATCGCCGGCCTCGGCATCTGGGCCGTCGAATTCCACTGGGCCCGCCGACTGCTCGGCTTCACCCGCCGACACGTTCACGGCTGGACACGCTGGGTGAGACGGCAGTCACTGCCGCTGCGCTTCGTCCTCGGCGCCGTCGGCCTGGTCTTCGTCGCGGCGGTGGTCTGGCTCTCCCTCAAGCTCAGCCTCGGCATCGACGTGGTGGCCGAGGCGAGGCAGTACCTCGCGGCGCGCTGACCCCGGATTTTTGGTCTGGTTCCACGATCGGGTAGAGTCAACGGCGCTGAGGGCGATTAGCTCAGTGGGAGAGCGCTTCGTTCACACCGAAGAGGTCGCTGGTTCGATACCAGCATCGCCCACTCTCAGTTTCTGCAGGTCAGAAGCCGGTTGGACACAGTCCAGCCGGCTTTTCGCTGTCCCGTAGCAGAGATCATGAGTCACCCATGAGTCGGTCACGACTAATTGCGGGCCGCCGTTGGAGGGAAAACGAAGCGTCCGCCCAGTTAAGCGTTGCTGTCCGAGCACGTCGCCTGGTCACCTGGTTGAATCCGGCTGTCCTCGCTCAAGGCGTGGTGGCTCCGGATGACCACGCCCGCAAGTTGGAGAGGGTGGCAGCCCGTTCGAGCCGGGCCGAGTCCGGGGAGCCCCGGCGATGTCGGGGCTCCCAAGCCCTGCGCATCGATAGCGCCGACAGCAAGGCTGACAGCAACCGGCCAGGACGAGGGCAGCGGCCGGCTGCCGAGCGCGGAGAGCCGCCCGAGGCCGCAGTTAAGCGGCCACCCACAGTGGGGGGTACCCCGGTGCCCTGAATACCGCAGGCAACCTCAGGCTGCCACTGCTGCGGTACGGTCGGACATGGCGGCCCCGCTGGTGTAGAGGCCGGCGGTGCCGCCGCCCAGTCCTCTACCTGGGAGCGGCCATGACCGAGCCAACGTCATTCGGTGCCCGCCTACGCGCCCACCGCGAACGAGCGGGCAAAACGCGCGTTGTCCTCGGTGGCCTGGTCGGTCGAAGCGCCGACTGGGTCAAGGCGTTGGAGTCCGGGCGGCTGCTCACGCCGCGCCTGCCCATGCTGCTGCGCCTGGCCGAGGTCCTCGACGTCTCGGACCTGGCCGAGCTGACCGGCGACCAGTCCCTGCCGGTCGCGTCGGTGACCCGGGCCGGGCACCCGGGGGTCGACAACGTCGCCGCCGCCATGCAGCGCACCACGGTGCCTGCCGGGGAGCCGACGCCCGTAGGCGTCCTGCGCGGTCTGGTCAACCAGGCGTGGACGCTGTGGCACCAGTCCAGCACCGAACGGACCGCCGTGGCCGTGGTGTTGCCCGGCCTGCTCGACGACGCCCGCCGCTCGGTCAGACGACTCGAAGGCACCGACCGGCGGGCGGCGCTGGCCGAGCTGGCACGCGTCTACCACCTGGCGCAGTTGTACGTCGCTCACCAGCCTTACCCAGAACTGGTGTGGCTGGCCGCTGACCGCGCCATGGGCGCCGCGCAGGACGCCGACGACCCGAACGCGATCGCTGCGGCGGCGTGGTACTACGCGCACGTCTACCGGTCGGCGAACCAAGTCGACGCGGCCGAGCTGGTGCTCGTCGATGCCGAGCGGTTCGTTGACAGGGAAGCGGGAGCAGAGCCGTACGCGCGCTGGGCCCAGCTTCAACTGGGGCGCGCGCTCGGTCACGCGAAGGCCGGCCGCGCCGGGCAGGCGTGGCGCGCGTGGGACGCCGCTGATGCCGCCGCTGGCCGCCTTGGAGCCGGCTACGCCCACCCGTGGCTCATGTTTGGTCCGGCCGCCTGCGCTGCGTACGCGGTGACGTTGGAGACGGACCTGTGCCACGTGGGGGAGGCTGTTCGGCGAGCCGACTCGACGAACTACAGCGCGCTTCCCTCGCGTACCCGCCGCGCTGGTCACCTGATCGACGCGGCCCGCGCGCACCTGCTGCGCCGCGAGGAAGTAGCCGCTGTGCACCTGCTCGGCCGCGCGCTACGCGAAAGCGTCGACACGGTCCGGCACAACCCGTATTCGCGGAGCGCCGCATTCGAGCTGTCCTCGCGTCCCGGGACTGTCGGAGAGGACGCGCGCGAGCTGGCACTCGCCATCGGCGTCGAGGGGTAACCGTGCCAGGGGGACGGTCTGTCCCCATCGCGTTGCGTGGTCGTACATAGCGTCCCTGGTTACTAAGTCGGGCGCGGATCAACTGCAGCGTCGTCGCGAAGATCGTCGCGCCCCTGACCTGGGGAGGCGACACCGTGCACATCGTCCAGAGGCTGCGGCGGCTGCTCACGCCCGCCGCGCCGCCCGTTCCGCCCGGCACCGGCCAGCGCATCCAGGCCGTCGAGCAGGAAGCGGCCAAGCGGCAACTCCTGGCCAGCGCCCGGACCGTGACGCAGGCGCACCGCCGCGCCAGCCGCCCCGACGGGACGGTCCGGTGAGCGGCCGGCAGATGCCCGAGCCCGGCGCGCGGGTGTCGGTGCGGCCCAGCCAGTGGCAACCCAGCCCCGGCATCGAGGGCCAGACGCACCACACCATCGTCATCGTCAAGGTCCACGAGTCCCACGACCCGCGGTTCGCGTGGGTGTACGGCCACGGCCCGGACTGCAGCTGGTCCACGGCCGACTGCGCCGTCCCATGGTGCTTCGAGGTGTTGGTCAGCGTCGACGTCCTGGCCGCCGCCGTTGCAGGGCAGCGACCGTGACCACGTACCCATGCTGGCAGATGGCCTCGGGGACCAGTCGGCGGTCGCGGTCCCTGGCGGCGGCGCTGCTCATAGGTCGCGCATGACCACGCACGGCCCGGTGCTGCCGATCTGGAGTTGCGGCGGCTGCGCTGCGCCCTGGCCCTGCCGCACACGGCAGCGCGAGCTGCGCGCCGAGTTCGACGGCGCTCCGATCTCCCTGGCAATCTACCTCGGTGCCCAGCTGGTGCGGGCCTCCCAGGACCTGAGCTGGGTGCCGGCGGGTGCGCTGCACAGACGCTTCCTCGGCTGGCTGCGGTGAGCAGCCTGCGGCCCGGCGACGGGAAGTTCCACCACAGCGACGGCTCGCACAAGTGGATCCCACCGGACCCGGACTACGACCTGTCCTGCCGGCGGCAGGACTGCCGTGCGTGCCTTGACAGGAAGGTGGAGCAGCAGGACAGTCGACATATTCATAGACGTTCAACTATCTGCGGCGAGGTGTGCCATGCGGAAGTCGCTGACTGCTGTGGCCACCATCGCCGTTGCCATGGTCGCGACGATGGCCGCGATCTCACACGCCAGTGCGGCGAACGCGGCGGCCGGGTGTCGGGTGAACTACGTCGTCACCAGCCAGTGGACCGGTGGCTTCCACGCCGACATCGCGGTCACCAACTTGGGTGACCCAGTCAATGGGTGGACGCTGCGGTTCGCGTTCCCTGCAGTCGACCAGCGGCTCACGCAAACCTGGAGCGCCACCTGGGCCCAGGCGGGCCAGCAGGTCAGCGCGACCAATCTGAGCTGGAACGCGACCCTGGGCACCAATGGCTCCGCGAACATCGGTTTCGTTGGCGCCTGGTCGGGCAGCAACCCCATACCGGAGTCGTTCACGCTCAACGGCGTCACGTGCACCGGCGGCGTCCTGCCCAGCATGACGCCGACCCGGACGACCCCACCGCCGGTCGCTGACTACCCAGCGATCGTCACCTGGCTCAGCCCGACCGCCGGCGCGGTGTACACCACACCGGGAACCGTCCCGCTGGCGGCGACCGCGACCGTGGGAGGCGGACACGGCATCACCTCGGTGTCGTTCCGGGTGGACGGCGTCACGGTGGCCCAGGGGGTGAGGACGACCGGTGACCGGTACGAGGCGCTGTGGACACCACCGATCGGGGAGCCCGGCACCAGCACCACCTTCGTGCTGTACGTCTCGGCCGGCACCGACCAGTCGCTGTCTGGCGCTGCGCCGCCGATGCTGGTCACGGTCGTGACGCCGCCGTCCACCGGCACCAACCACCCGCCGGCGGTGGCGATGAGCACCCCCGGCGGGCAGACCTACTTCCTCGAGCCGACGACCGTCACGCTGGTCGCCGACGTCGCCGACACCGATCCCGGGGACCTCGTCAGCCGGGTGGAGCTCTACCTCGGCGCAACCCGGCTGGCCGTGACGCCGACCAACAGCGGACAGCGCTACCAGTTCCAGACGGCCCTGGCGGCCGGCACGTCGTCCACCTTCACCGTGCGGGTCCACGATTCCCACGGCGGCCTCGGCATCTCAAACCCGCTGACCTTCACCATCCGTTAGCGCCTCGGCCCTCCGTCAAGGGCTGACCAAGGTTCAACGGCACCGATCGGCGGCCAGTGGCACCCACCCCTGCCTGCGTCCTGACCTACCGCCGCTGCGATCGGTGTCAGCCGGCGTTGCCGGTCGCGTACACGTCGTCCTCATCGGACGCTAACCCGAGCGACTGATCACTGCCGGCTGTGGGGTACGTGAATGTGGCTTCGGAATATCCGTTGCCAACCACGGGCAGCGCGCCTACCTTGAATGAGCAAGGTCAAACCGATCCACCAGAGGAGTTCCCCGTGTCGCAGTACGCCTACACCGAAACCACGCGGCTCATGCCGCGCGGCGGTGTCGTGCTGCTCCCGATCGGGCGGGCTCACGATCTGTGCGCGAGTGAGCAGAACTGGAAGCCGGGGTGGCGGCGCGAATAGCGTCAGCGCAAGCGCGAAGCCGCCCACCCCGACCGGGACAGGGCGGCTTTTTCGTTACCGGAACAACTTCATAGGGGCGTAGCTCAACTGGTAGAGCACCGGTCTCCAAAACCGAAGGTCGCAGGTTCGAGTCCTGTCGCCCCTGCTTCCGTCCCGGCTTCGGTCGGTGGCGTTGTTGATTCTTAATTCCACAGTGAATGGCATAAGCAAGACCCCGGCCGGCGCCTGCACGGGCCGGCCGGGGGCATTACATCCGGGACGAGGGAGACGGCTGACCCGCTCGCTTTGGGAGCGAGAGACACGGGGTTCGACACCCCGGTCCCGGACCATGGGGTTGTAGCTCAGCCGGTAGAGCATCGGTCTGGCAGACCGAAGGCCGGGGGTTCGAACCCCTCCGACTCCACGCACAGGGTGTGCTGCGACTACGTGGGCACACCCGCAAGAACTTGCCCACCTGGCGTGACTGGCAGCGCACGGGCGTGAAGCTCCCGAGGACTCCGTTCACGTCGGGGGGTGGGCACGTTGGCGGGGGACCTCCCGGGGCGAGGCTCCCGGCCCCCGCCGGCTAGATGGGCCGTTGGAGCTGATGGCAAAGCTCACCTGGTTCTCAGCCAGGAGATCGTCGGTTCGAGCCCGACACGGCCTACGCACGATCTCGCGGTACTAGCTCATCTGGTAGAGCGCCTGCCTTCCAAGCAGGTTGGCGGGGTTCGAGTCCCCGGTACCGCTCGACGGGGCAGGGAGTGGGGCGGCGGACGCCGCGAATCCGGAGGTCGGGGTGCGCAGCCTGGCTGACGGCCGACGCGGGGCAGCTCCCCGAGTCAGCGTGGAAGGTCGCCGGCTCAAACCCGGTGTTGGTGGCGGTTCGAGTCCGCCGCAGGGCACGCAACGCCTCGTTGTGACCACGGTGAAACCGTACGGCCGGCTGACCCGGCACAGCGGGATCAATCGCCTCCGGGGCGACAGGTACGTTCCCGCCCATTGTGGGAGAGGCACCCATGCCGCCGTAGCTCAGATTGGGAGAGCGTCCCCCTGGTACGGGGAAGGCCGCGCGTTCAATTCGCGCCGGTGGCTCCACGCGGTTGTAGCGCAGTTGGTAGCGCGTCTCCTTGCCAAGGAGAAGATCGCCGGTTCGAATCCGGCCAGCCGCTCTCAATCGACAGATCATCTGTCAATCCGTCCAACCACCCACGACCCGAAGGAGGGACCTGGTGGACGCCGTACTCGTCATCAACGCCGACCTTGGGCCCCTTCACCGGGTCACGGTCGCCCACGCGATCCGGATGCTGTGCCGGCGGGTCGCCGAGATCCACGAAGCCGAACCCGACCGGACCCTCGGCGTGTTCCCCATGCCGAAGGTCGTCCGCCTGGTGCGGTACGTCGTCACCCGGTGGCGGTATACGAAGGGCCCCGCCTGGTCCAAGGGTGGTGTCCTGGCCCGCGACAACCGGCAGTGCGGCTACTGCTCCGGTCCGGCCGCCACGGTCGACCACATCCTGCCCCGCTCGCGGGGTGGGCAGAACACCTGGCGGAACACCGTCAGCGCGTGCGCGCCCTGCAACCAGGCCAAGGGCGACCGGACCCCGGCCGAGGCCGGCATGGTGCTTCGCATCAGCCCGCTCGTGCCCGCGTGGGGGTCGCTGGCGCAGCGCTGACCCGGCCGGCGGGCCATCACCCCGCCGGCCGCGATGGGAGCTGATGTAACCGGCAGCATCGCTGGCTCTGACCCAGCGCGTAGAGGTTCGAATCCTCTGCTCCCAGCTCGATGCCCTCGTAGCCCAGCGGTAGAGGCGACGGTCTGAGGGGCCGTAAAGGGCAGGTTCGAATCCTGTCGAGGGCACCATGCCGGCGTAGCTCAGAGGCCAGAGCAGCGCCCTTGTAAGGCGACGCGCGCCGGTTCGATCCCGGTCGCCGGCTCCACACCTTGCCGCCGTAGCTCACCTGGCAGAGCGACGTCCTCGTAAGACGTAGGCACCCGGTTCAAGTCCGGGCGGTGGCTCTCTCGCCGACGTAGCTCAGGTGGTCAGAGCATCCGGCTCATAACCGGAAGGCCGCGGGCTCGACTCCCGCCGTCGGCACTCTCAGAACAGCGTGAGGGCTTCGTTGATCGGACTCCTCTGCGGCAACTCCTGCTGGGGAGGTCGTCCGCGCCGGTGAGTGCGCTCGGCGTGGCAGTTCGCGCACACCACCTCGCACAAGTCCATCTCAGCCAGCATCCGAGCGATGGAGATGTTGCGACCGGCGAACTCGCCGATATTGAAGCTCTTTTCGCCGCGCACGTGATCGAACTGCATCACATAAGGGGGGTACTGCACATTGCAGTCGGCGCATGGCTTGCTTTTGGCCTGCCTGACGAGAGCCGCTAACTTCTCGCGGTTCTTCTTATTGAACGCAACAGCGCGGGCCTTGTAGGCTGACTTGTTGGCAGCGTAGTGGGCCTGCGCGTATCGCTTTCGGTCCTCGGGATTGGAATGTGCCACACCTGATCCTACCAATTGTGGCCCCGGTTCGACACCGGGCGTCGGCACGCAACACCACCTGCCCGGGTGGGCAAACTGGCAAAGCCGCCGCACTCAGACTGCGGAGATTCTGCGGGTTCGACTCCCGCCCCGGGTACGCATGGGCTCGTAGCTCATCTGGTAGAGCGCCGCTTTCGCACAGCGGAGGTGGCAGGTTCGAGTCCTGTCGGGTCCACCATGCCGACGTAGCTCAGTGGTGAGAGCACCCGACTGTCGATCGGGGGGCCGCGGGTTCGATCCCCGTCGTTGGCGCGCATGAAGGGTTGGCCGAGTCTGGTCGATGGCGCCGCGTTGCTAGCGCGGAGCGGGTCACACCGCCGGGAGTTCGAATCTCTCACCCTTCGCCAAGCCGTCGTAGTTCAGCCTGGTGAGAGCACCGACCTGATAAGTCGGGGGCCCCCGGTTCAAATCCGGGCGTCGGCACGCAGTAAGGCTCGCCCCCGTAGCTCAGCGGATAGAGCGCCTGATTACGGATCAGGAGGCCGGACGTTCGAATCGTCTCGGGGGCACTTACGGGATATGGCGCAGTTTGATAGCGCGCCTGACTGGGGGTCAGGGGGCCGTCGGTTCGAATCCGGCTATCCCGACTTCAGGTACTGCCCATCGCATCGCTCTAGCCCACCAACACCGATCATGCGGAGTTTCGTCGGGGCCTTTTTGACGCGACGAAAGCTTGCCACCCTCCGCGCCTCCGCCCGCGCCTCGTAGCGCATGTGTAGGAGCGTAAGTTCGGGTAGCCCTTTGATTGGCTCCTCCACCCCGTGCATCCTCAGGTGCTTCAGCTTCAGCACCAACGTTTGAGAAGGGTGCACTATGGCCGGTCCTCTGGCGAGCCAGCCGATCGCGGACCATCTCATTCCGCCAGAGATCCTGCTCGACCAGAAAGCTTCCTGGTAGAAGGCGTGAAAGGTGATGTCCACGATCGGCACGGCGGAGTCGTTGGCGATGTAGATCACCGTCTCGCCAGCTTCCTTTGAGGCTCAGACTCGGACGGTGCTCCGCTCGGCCCGGCGGCGTCGCCGAACTTCGCTGAGGTAGACGGAGAGAGCAACGAGCGCGGCAGCGAGCGTTCCGAGGGCTTCGAGCGCGCCCCACCCGGCCCAGGTCCACAGGGACGGCGATGTCGGCGGCACGCACCGGAGAGTAGTAGGTGTCAGCACGGCGCGTAAGCCCCGCGCCGCTAACGGGTACTAGCTCAGCTTGGTAGAGCGCTCGGTTCGGGACCGAGAGGCCGGGCGTTCGAATCGCCCGTACCCGACTCATGGAGGGTAGCGCCCAGTGGTGGGCAACCGGCCTCGAAAGCCGGGCCGCCGGAAACGGCGAGGGTTCGACTCCTTTACCTTCCGCGCTTGCCTGCGAGGCAGATCAGTGCTCGGTCAACGGCCACGCGGCGGCGCGATTTCAGCCACGGCCGCAGTTCCAGAAGCAGTTCGCGCAGCTCGTTGATGCGGCACACGTTCCACGTCGCGGTCGGACGCCACTCGCAGGTTCGAATCCTGCCCGGGGCACGTACACAAGCCGCTCGCGCCTGATGGCCGGGCTCCGGACTTTTACTCCGGACTGCGGGGGTTCGATTCCCTCGGGCGGCACTGCGGGGTGGAGGAGTTCGGTTGTCCTCGCCGGCCTCATAAGCCGGAGTAACGCGGGTTCGAATCCCGCCCCCGCTCCCGCCGCGGTAGCTCAGCGGGAGAGCAGCGCCTCGACAAGGCGTAGGTCGCTGGTTCGATTCCAGCTCGCGGCACGCAACCCACCTGGCGCGGTGGACGAATGGAAGAGTCGCCCGGCTTTCACCCGGGACACGTTGCGGGTTCGAGTCCCGTCCGCGCTGCCATTCCCCTGTAGCTCAAAGGTAGAGCGGCCGGCTGTTAACCGGCTGATCTTGGTTCGAGTCCAGGCGGGGGAGCCACGCCCGTGTAGCTCAGCGGCAGAGCACCGGTCCCACACACCGGGTCGCCCTGGTTCGAGTCCAGGTACGGGCACTGGCCTCCGGGCCGCAGTTGTGGCTGTAGCTCAACGGTAGAGCGCCGGGTTGTGGTCCCGGTGATGGCGGTTCGATTCCGCTCAGTCACCCCAAGCGCGTCGTGAGCGGCTGGTCGCTCCCCCGTCTGTAAAACGGGCGCCTTACGGCACGCCTGGTTCAAGTCCAGGGGCGCGCACAGAGATTAGGCGGCCAATTGCGCTGGTGCGCCGCCGCTGGACACTGGGGATCCATGACGGCTTGTGGTGAGCCACCGTGGGCGAGTACGACCAGACCCGCGGAGCGAACGGAAGGTGCTCGGTCAGCGTCTCGATCACGTCAAGGTCGGTCATCTGAACGCGAACAACCCCTCCTCCGGACCGCCTTCGAACGAAGGCGCTCTCACCCTCGATGAGCCCGGCGATCCAGGCCAGTCGCGCCAGGTCGGGCACGCTCACGATCGGCTTGCTCTCGTACGTGCAGGATCGACACAGCTTGGCCTTCTGGGACTTGGGTGCACCACATGCACGCGGATCCTTGGCCACATGCCTGTTCTGGGCCTCCGTTCGCCGCAGCCGTGAAACCGGCCCGGCCGTCATCGCGCAGCCGGTCCCTGCGCCCACACGGGCGCAGTTCGAATCTCTCGATTCCCACGCATGCCCACGTAGCTCAGCGGATAGAGCACCGGCTTCCGGAGCCGGGTTGGCGGAGGTTCGAATCCTTCCGTGGGCATCCTGGTCGTGTGCCCGAGTGGTCAGGGAGCGGTCTGCAAAACCGCGCACCGGGGTTCGATTCCCCGCACGGCCTCGACTGCCATTCACTGCGGATTGAGATCGACGCGCGGCCGACCGATCGGCGGCAAACCACTGAGCGTGCACGTCCTGCCTGCACCCGGCTCGCGACTGCTGAAGACTGCTGCGCCGGACTGCGTCAGAACCAGGTTCCCGGTCGTACAAGTCGTCAGAGGCGCCCACGCCAGCGCGCACGCCGAGGATGCAAGAAGGTCTCTATGTCCTCCAGGGCGTTACCGGCGGTTCCCCGGACGTGTGGTCTGGCGCGTACGTCGCGGAGTGCGGGCACTACACGATCTTGGTCGAGTTGACCGTAGACCCTCGCGAGGTGCCCGAGGCAGGTGGCCGCGAGCGCCTGCACCTGGTGGTCGGGGTGATCGAGCAGGGTTAGGTAGAGCTCCTGCGAGGCTCTCCAGTCGCCGTCGCCGTACAACGCCGATCCGACCATGGCATCCGTGGCCCCGGCGATGTCGTTGCGGTCGAGAGCCTTCCGCACATCGTCGGGCGTTGCCGATGGCGGGTTGTGAAAGGTGTGGTGCTCGTGGCTCATGGCCAACATCTTTGATTACCGCATTTACCAGGAACACCCGCAGGTCGACATGGCGGCCTTATCGACGACCGGGAACAGGCAGGCTGACATCTCCAGCGGGCCCGAACGAGTAGGTGTCGGGAGCGGTTCGTCGAGTGGGTGTTCAGATGGTGGGAGGTGCCAGCGTTGGGATGACGGGGTTTCCGTGGATGTTGCCGTCGGCGCAGGGCCATGGGCCGGCGGCGAGCGGTGCCAGGCCGGTGTCGCCGAAGATGAGCAGCTCGTTGCCGAGTGCGAAAGCGACGGTTGCGTCCTGGAGGAGGAGGGTTCTGCTCATGACGGTTCGGTCGTCATCGGTGCGCCGGAACAGTTCGTGCTGGTCCAGGTTCGCGTCGACGGCCAGGAGCTTGCCGTCGCGCCAGAACACTGCGGCGCCGTTGGCGTCGAGCGCGGGATAGCTGGTGTAGTAGCCGGACAGAGGCGGGCCGTCGTCCATTGATCCGTCGGGGTTGAGAACCCGGAACTGCGACCGGGACGGCAGCCTGTTCTCCGATTCCGGGCCACGGATCGTGCCGTGCTGGTCGATGAGCATCTGGCCGTGGCTGGGCCACGTGTGGATTGGCTGGCCGTCAGGGCCGTAGAGGGTGCTGGAGAACGCCCCGTAGCCCTGGGCGCCGACGAGGAAACGGCCGTGGCCGGCGATGGCCTTGTGGTGGTAGGGGCCGGGCTCTGTGGTGGAGATGATGTTTCCGGTCTCGGTGTCGAGGATGGTGCACCTCCCGATGCCGCTGCCTCCGTCACTGATCCCAGCGAGAATGCGATCGCCGGCCACGAGCAGCGGTTGCCAGTGATCCGCCTCCAGGGTTGATGGTCTCCACTCTTTCTTGGGCTGGACGTGCCATCCGGTCGCTACGCCGGCTTCGACGACGCCGGAGAAGGAGACCGTCTCGAGGGGCAGGGGCGTGGACCACATGGTGCTGCCGGTGTCGCTGAGGCGAGCCAGGCGCGCAGTGCGGCCTTGGGGAAGCCGCTGGCGTGGCGCGGTCGGTAGCCACAGGACGCAGAAGCCGTCCGGCATCCGAACGGCAGCTCCCAGGTGCTCGCCCGGCTCCTGCTGCGGGGTGACTTCATGCAGCACCGAGCCCTCGGCGCCGACGCTGGTGAGTGTGAACACGGGTGGGCTGGCACCGTCGTGGTGGGTTACCCACACGGTCCCACCCGCGTCGACGCGGGGTGGGAACGGATGGCCTGCGAATGTGCGTTGCCAGAGCGTGGCTCCGCTCAAATCGACCGCGGTGAGGACGGTGGTGTACAGGTTGCGGGTGCTCGGGCTGCGGCCCGCATAACTGGTCAGATAGATCGGCCCGTCTCGGTCCGCGGCCGCCAGGCCCCAGACCTGACCGGGCAACCCGACGATCTCGGGTTCCATCGGCATGCCACCTCCCCAGCCATGCGCTCTCGGATCATGCCTACACCAGTTCGGCGCCGTGTCGTCAGTCGCACCGCTGGTCGTGTCAGCAGCCGCAGCTCATTGTCCGGGAGTTGGTGGTGCCAGACCGGTCGACGTCGAGGGGGGCGAAGCGGCTCTCGGCGGCCGGTTGAACGATGTCCAGGGCCTGAAGTGTTGCCGTTGCTGGTCTTAGCGCTGGCGGCCCGCGCCCGGAGGCTGGTCTGGATCGGGGTCCGATGGTCGGGGCATCTCCGGGCCGCTGGCGCTCATGCGCAGCAGCGTCTCGATGCGGGTGACCCGGAAATGGCGTCCCAGCGCGGTGACGTCGTCGACGGGATTGGTATCGAGGTCGTCGGCGGTCTGCTGGTAGGCGGCTGTCTGGTCGTCGGTCAGCCTCAGCAGACGCGGTTCGATGTGGCGCAGGCCGAAGGTGATCTCGTCGCGGGCCAGCTGCGGTGTGGCGACCGCGCGACTGTAGGGCCGCCACGACCCTGCTACAGATTCGGCTGCGGCGTAGCGGGTCGGCAGGATGACGCCGACTGGGTGAGAGGCGATGGCGGCGACGCTCTCGGCATATACGGTGGCGGGCACCTGGGCCCGGGGGTAGTGCGCGGTCGTCAGCTCTGCCCGCAGCATCGCCTCACTCGGCCCGGTCGCCGCGTCTGGGTCGATGACGATCTCTGGGGTGAGGAAGCTGTCGTGGTCCTCGGCGTTGCGGGGGTCGCGGTCGGTGGGTCGGGGCGGTTCGGGCCCGTCCGGGCCGAACCGCGCGAACGTGTCCACCCGCACGACGCGGTGCACGCGGCCGTTGATCACCACCTCGTCTACCTTCTCCCGGTCCAGGACGTCGAGCGCGGTGGTCAACTCCGCAGCCCGCGGGGGGTCAGTGGTTTCGTCGAGCTGCTCCATGAGGTGGTGCGCAAGCTCGTCCCGGGCGGCCTGTGGCGTATCCGACACGACGGCGTACACCTGCCACCGCCCGTCATCTACCTGCACTGCGTGGCCGAACAGGGGGGCGCCGATGCGTGTCATCGGGTAGGCCGCCGCTCGCCGTGCCGCGTCCTCCTCGGTGACCGCGCCGACTGGGTCGGTGGGCTGCTGTACCCGCAGGATTACCGGCGGCTGCACTTCGTCGGCACTCATGCCACGGATTGTGCGACGGCTCGATGGCCCGTGTCACGAGGGCGCGCCATCACCGCAGCGGCGTCATCGGTGCCGCGCGCCGCGTCCGGGTTCTCGAAGTATGTGCCTGGGGTGTCACCGAGATAGGCGACGCCGTTGCCGGGAGCGGGTGGACGATCTCCTGAGCCCAGGGCGTTGATCGGTCACGGTTGTACTTCGGTCCAGGTGGTGAGGTCAGGAATGTTGAAAGCCGCAGAGCATAGCTTGCAGGCCTGGTTCGAAATGGTCGTCCGGTGTGGTCTCGTCGGCCGCCTGAGCCAACAGGTTGTATTGCGAGCTGCCTTTGTCAGGTTTCCTGCTTCGTGACTGTGCGCCCGCTTGAAGGATGGACACGCTGAGCGCGTGCCCGATGGTGAATTCCCGCAGGCATCGGAGGATCCGCAAGGCGGTGGCGGGCGGCAGGCCGGCGTTCTGCAGCTTTGCCACCGCGCGGATACCCATATCGATGGACGCAGATGATCGCACGGGTCGGGTGGCGAACACCGGAACGGCGTTCGGGTGCTGTAGTAGCACGTCGCGCAGGCGGCGGCAGTACTGCGCGGCCAGTTCCGGCCACGGCGCCTGCCATGGCAGTGAGTCGGTGTCCATCTCGACGAACAGCACCTCGGCGATGCCGTCGAACAACGCCTCCTGATCCGCGAAGTGGCGGTAAGCGGCCATCGGGTCAACGCCAAGGACCGCACCGAGGCGACGCATGGAGAACTTGCGCAGCCCTTCGGCGTCGATCAGCGCGAGCGCGGCTGTGGCCAGGTACTCGCGGTTGAGTGTCGGACGCGTCGGGGGCGGCGGCACGGCGGGTGTGCTCACCTGGGGAATCCTTCGAGGATCCTCTCGAGGGTTTCGCTGAACCTGTCTGGCTGTTCGAGGTAGACGGTGTGTCCACCCGGAAACTCCTCGCACGGCACGCCGAGCCGCTCGGCGAGCATGTGCGCCGGCCGGTAGTACGGCTTGCCGACGCTGTCCCGGCCGGTGGCCAGCCGCCAGGGCACGGCGACCTCGCGCAGCGCGGGCAGGTCCGGGTGGTAGTCGAGGCCGATGAGCGGCAGTTCCCGCCGCAGCAGCAGGTCGGCATTGCCCAACTGGCGCGTCATCGAGCTGGGCTCGCGGCCGGTGACCCGGCGCACGGCCGCGCCGACCGGTAGAGCGGCCCGGGAGGCGGCTGCGACCAGGGCCTGTCCCACAGTCGAGCGGAACAGCCAGGGCGGGTCGTCCATGGTCATGGCACCGAAGGCCGCGTACGCCCGCAAAGGGCTCTTCTCTCGGGCGATCCGGGCGATCTCGGCGAGCGCCCGCCGCTCCGCGCTGTCGTCCGGGAGGAGCGAGACTAGCGGTGGTTCGTGCGCCACCACACCGGATAGCCGGTCGGTGTGGTTGGCCAGCACCTCGAGTGCGATGATCGCGCCGCCGCTGCCGCCGAAGACGTACGCCTTCTTCACCCCGTAATGGTCCAGGACCGCGACGGCGTCGCTCGCCTGCGCAGCGACTCCGATCGGTGCCTGCGGGTCGGTGAACCGGCTGCGCGAATTGCCCCGCCGGTCGTAGGTGAACACCGTGTACCGGCGCGCGAGAAGCGGGACGACCTCCTCGTACATTCCTGCATCGCCCCCGCCGCCCGAAATGAGCAGCAGCGGAGCGCCGGAGCCTGCCCGCTCTGTGTAGAGCCGAGCCCCGGGAACTGTCACATATTCCGAAGTCATGCTCGCCGCCCCTGTCAGTTCGCGACCACCGTACGCCTCGTCTACGTCGTAGATTCTATCTACGGTGTAGACGAAATCTCAAGACGAGGCGGGATGGCCTGCTCGCTGTCCCGCTTCCCCCCGACGAGACGCATGCTCATCTGCCGCGAAAACCGAAACAACCGAAGGTCAAGGTGTTGCCCTCCGGACCGCGGCGATGCTGTCGTCCCGACCAGCACGGCTCGTAACCGAGCCCACATCCGTGGCTTGTGGGAGCTCGAAGAGATCAGACACAAGCAGCCTGCGGCGGGCTGAGCCGCTCACTCCGCGACAACCATGTCTCCCGGCACGACACCGCGGCGATCGACGGTCATCGACCGTTGGGTGAGGTGTTGTACGGGCGCTCGGCGAAGCCATTGGGGGTGTGCGCTCACCGCTTGCACGATCGTCGGTGGCTGTTGAGGTGCTGGCGGCCCATCGCCCGGAGCCGCTGCGACCAGTGCCTCTGACCATCCGCCTCAGGCATCAAGGATCTGCCATTCCTGGCTGATCTCGCCGCTGACGGGTTGCTGGACCGCCCTGGCGCCGTCTGCGGTGGAGCCGCCCTCGATCCCGACACACCAGCCGTTGCTCACGTTGGCGAGCCGGTAGTATCCGCTGGTCGCTGCCGGGACGAGGTTCCACCACTGGTTACGTCCGCCGTTGTCGGCCCACTGAACGAGTGCCGCGCCCTGGCCGGAGCCGCCTGGGCTGTCGAGGACTTTCCCGCTCTTGACACCGGACAGACGGAATGAGCCATCGCTGTTGGGTAGCAGTCGCCACTGCTGATTGGCCGCGCCAGTCCACGGCCACTGGATGACAGTTGCCCCGTCCGTGGTGGAGCCGCCGTTGACGTCCAGCACCTTTGCGCTGCGCCGGTTGAGCAGTCGAACGACGCCGCCGCCGGCGGCGGCTGGTAGACCTACGACGACCTGTATCTGTTGTCCGGCCGTCATCGAGATCACCCGGGCATGCGGGCCGAGCGGCGAGGGGGTGACCGTCGCGGAAGTGGTGATGGACGCCATCCCGCGCCGGCTGATGAGGGTAATCGCCTGGGTGATCGTCGAGGTGAGTGCCACGGTTACTGAGCGACCAGGCAGATCCCAGGAGAGGCTGTGAATGCGGACCTGGTTGCGTCCGCGGACCCCGGTGATGGTGCCCTTGGCGAGCTGGCCGGGCACGGCGGGCAGCAGCTCGATGACACCGGTCCTGGTGTACACGAGCGCT
Source organism: Micromonospora sp. NPDC049662 (assembly GCF_040675055.1). Lineage (NCBI taxonomy): Bacteria > Bacillati > Actinomycetota > Actinomycetes > Micromonosporales > Micromonosporaceae > Micromonospora > Micromonospora sp. NPDC049662. Next base: position 10,776 of record NZ_JBFAOC010000072.1, on the reverse strand, counting down.
TCGCTGAGCACGGCCGGCAGCGTGTTTGCCGCATCGGCGTTGTAGGTCTCCAGGTTCGGGTTGTGTGCTGTCATCAGCGACCGGAAGATCATGTTGTTGCCGATGATCTTCCGGAGGTTGTTGTAGACGCCGGCGGCGTCCTTCAGCCGAGCGGAGGCAAGGGCTCGATGCAGGCTGCCGTGCGCTGAGGTGTTCTCGTCACCGCGCAGCGCCAGGGCCCTGAGCGCGGCGGTGACCAGACCGGGCGCCTCCTCGGGATTGATCTCGTGCAGGGGCCACGCGCCGTACAGGTGATGGACGTGCCGATGGTTGTAGCGGTCCGTGAGTCCCGGCCAGGACCATTCGGCGAGGGCGCCGCTGCCGTTGACCGTGTAGGGCGGGATCCTCGCCAGCAGGGCCGTCCAGCGTGCGACACCTTGACCGGCGCCCTGCTCGACACCGAGCGCGTTGGCGGCCTCGACAGCCGCCCGCAGGGCGTGTCTGCCGGCCTGGATGTCGCCGGTGGCGTTGATCGCCAGCAGGACGTTCGTGCTGGCCGGCGAATTCTCCATCGAGAACGACGGCACGAAGACCACACGGCCGGCCGAATCGGTGCGGGTCAGGAAGTCCTCGTAGAACAGTGCTAGCTCCATCAGTGCCGGTCCCAGCTTCTCAGCCAGAAACGTCCGGTCCCCGGTGACCTGGTAATACTCCAGCAGCGGGTAGAGCAGCCAGTCCGCGCCACCGGTCCAGCACTGGCCGGGGAAGCCGGCGTCGAAGTGCAGCATGTGTCCGTACTCGCCATCGGTTCGCGATGGGGCCAGGAAGCCGCGGGCGCCGTACAGGTTGCGAGCGTTGGTACGCCAGTGCGCGAGCTGGCCGAGGATCAGGTTGAAGTAGCCCTGCATGGCATCGGTGAGGTCGAGAATGTTGCCGCCGGCGACCTGCAGGTTGATGTTGGCATCGGTGGTGAAATCGTCGGCCCAGGCGCCGTTCCAGGTGCCGGCCCAGATTCCGGTCAACCGCGGCGGCAGGACGCCGCTGGAGCTGATGAACAGGTAACGGCCGCTGTCGTAGAGGCGCTCCAGCAGGGCCACATCGATGGTGTTGCGATTGGCGTTCTGCCGGGCGATCAGCTCGGTGGTCGACAGCTGCCGGTCGGCGGCGGAGACGTTCAAGTCCAGGCGGGAGCGGTCGTACATCGCCGCGTGCAGGGTGACGTGCCGGGTCCGTAGCTCGGCATAGTCGGCGCGCACCGCGGCCAGCGCCGCGTGCAACGGTTTGCTGTCCCAGGCCGTGGGGGACTCGTAACGGTCGAGTTTGGTCAGCAGGAGGAGCCTGGTTGCCGCGGTCACGACGATGGTCGACCCGTTCGCGGCTACCGTGCCACCGCTGGCGACGACCCGGGTGACGCCCTCGAAGCCGAACGCGCCCTGTCCGGACGGGTAGGCGCCTCGCAGGTTCAGGTAGCCGGAGCCGTCAATGACGCTGGCCAGGGTGGTGAAACGGACCGAGCCGGGGACGCCCGCGAGGGATGTGTTGGCGCTCAGCGTCGCGTCGATGGATCGTCCGGATGCCGGGGTCAGTTCGTGTACGACGACGTGGTCGGCTCGGGAGGCGAAGGCGCGGCGAGTCCAGGTGCCGTAGCTGTCGATCCAGGTGGAGTTGACCTCCCCGGTCCGGAAGTCGGTGGTGCGGGCGTATCCGTTGACCGTTGTCATGCCTGGCGTGCTGATCTGCAACTCGAAGCCGGGGTGGTAGGTCTGGGTCCAGCGCAGGTTCCAGCCAGCCGCGAAGTCCGTGTTGGCTCCGCCGTAGTTCCCGGCCAGCGCCTTGTCGCGCACGCCGGCCAGCCGCCCTGAGATTACTGGCGGGGTCACACCCCGGCTGCTGTTGGGCAGTACGAAGCGGTGGTGATTGAAGATCACCTTCTCGAGGGTCGGCGTTCCGTACAGGACGGCGCCGTACTCGCCGTTGCCGGTGAGAAACCCGTCCGTCCAGGTTGTCGCCGCCGTCGCGTCGTAGATCCCCCGCTCGGGCAGCGTGACCTGAGGCGCAGCGGCGGCGGCCCGTCCGGCACCCACGGCCGGGATTACGGCCGCCGAGCCGGCGCTCAGCGCGGCGGTGGCGAGCAGGCGCCTACGGCTCACGGGCAGGTCCGTCATCAGAAGTTCCTCTCGACACCGAGGCTCAAGCGTTGTGTGCGACATGGCCCCGGCGCTGCTGCAGCCCGGTCGGGTCTGCCTACAGGCCGCGGGTCCGCGTGTTCGAATCGATTCGACAACAGTAGGGTCAGCATTGGTTCACGTCAATGAAACATCTTCGTCATGCCAGGTCGCACGGCAACGTGATCCTCCTGGTCAACCTCGCGCGGGTGGGGCTGCGACGGGTGCGCCGCTACGTGGCTTCTGCAGGGCGGTGCTCGTCTACTCACCGGATGGCGTGCTGCTCTTGGATCCGCTCTGACACGCCTGGCCAGCGGGGTCCGTGCGGGTACGGATCTGCCGTGTCCTGCGCGTCACGGAGCGCAGCCAGATAACGCCCGGGTGAGGCATCCGGACGTGCCGATGTGAGTGCGTGGCAACTAATCTTGCCGGTCCATGGCCCTGTTGGTGACGCTCTTTCGTGCTGACGGCTCCGCGGGTGTCGTTTCCGTCCAAGACGATGGGCGGTGGCGTTTCTTACCCTGGGCGGACCAGCTTGTGTTTGATCTACCAGGGGGTGTCGCCATGCGCGATCTTGTCTACACCGGCTTCATGTCGCTCGACGGCGTGCTGGATTCCCCGGGTGGCGGCCCGGGTGAGGAGCACCGCAGCGGCGGCTGGGTGATCAAGGACATTGAGGTCCTGCCCGAGGTCTTCTCGCTCAAAGATGAGGAGTTGCAGGACACGACCGCCCTGTTGTTCGGCCGGCACAGCTACGAGCTGTTCGCGCCGGTCTGGCGCGACTCGCCGGACCATGCCGCCTACAAGGAACTGCCGAAGTACGTTCTGTCGACCACCCTGGCCGACGACGCGCTCCTCGACGGCTGGGGCCCGACGACGATCCTGCGCTCAACTCATGACGTCGCGGAACTCAAGAAGAGCGGCGGCGGCGCGATCTTCATACACGGGAGCGCTGCGCTTGCTCGCCGCCTCGCGGACGCGGGACTGATCGACAGGTACAACTTACTGCTCTTCCCGGTGCTACTCGGTGCCGGAAAGAGTCTGTTCAGCCGGGCAGACAACGACAAGCAGATGCTTCGTCTACGCGAGTCTGAGGCCTATCCGAACGGTGTGGTCAAGCTGATCTACGACGTCGTTCGCTGATTGAGGTCCAGCGAGATCGCGCCACGGACGCCTTCCCGCAGCTGCCGTGCCGTGTGCCCGATGTATTGGCGCAGGGCACGGGCCAGGTGCGGCTCGTCGAAGTATTCGAGTCTGGCGACGACATCGGCGACCGGCATACCGGCGGTCAGCAGGATCGATGCCTTCCTGGCACGCTCGATCTGCCGCACAGTGCCCTGGGTCAGCCCGGTTGCCGCGCGGAACCGGCGTTCGACGGTGCGTTCCGAGACCTTGGGAACGTGCCCCCGCCGGACCTCGGTGACGACCGGATCACGGACGACGGCTCCCGCGCGGACCAGACGCGTGACGAGCGCTTCGGCATCGTCGGGGCATGGGATCTCCCACCGGGCGCCGTCCAGCCGGAAGGTCCGGTGTGTGGTGTCGGGCAGCTCGATGCCGCCGTCGAGCAGCGCCCGGGTAGGCATGGTCCGCAGCGACGTGCCCAAGGCGAAGTCGATGCCGAGAAACGTCGCGCCGTCGGGCACGGGCGCGATGCTGGACCTGCTCTCCGGACCCGTGACGCTCGCGTAGGACCTGCCCTCGCGCTGCCAGAACACCAGACCCCAGCGCACCGCCGCGACGGAGGTCATCTCGAAGACCTGCTCGCTCGTCGAGGTCCAACGGACTCGACCCACGGCGAGTCGGACGGACGCGTCTCGAGTAGCAGAGTCACACGAGCAGGGTAGTCGCCCGCACGCGACAATCCAGAGACCTCGGAAAGCTGCGCGTGATCCCGAAGGCCCGCTACCACGGCCGACGCGAACACTTCGACGCCACCAGGGCTCTTCGCCGACGTCGCGCCAAAGATCCTGATCTAGCGCGGACCCTCGGCAACGCGACGATCGGCTCGTTGATCCGCGATTCACCCCCGGCGGGTCAGCCAGAAGCTTCAGTTCCGTCCGACGCGAAGACGCGCACGTCCCACGCGCCGAGGTGCACCGCCGTGCCCGGCGCGACCGCGGCACCGCTCAGGGCGTCGGTCAGCGGCACCGGCGCCTCGACCGCGACGGGTTCCCAGCTCCAGTTGTGCACGACGTGGACCCGGCGCCCGTCCGGGGAGGTGGCGGTGGTGGCCGTGACGGAGGCCGGGAGGCGGCGCCATCCGCCGGTCGGCACCGGCGCGAGCCATGCGGCGAGGGCCTGGGCGAGGTCGCGTCCGGGTACCGTGCCGACGCAGGTGACTCGGCCCGCGCCGTGGCGGCGGGTAGTGACCGCCGGCCAGCGGCCGAAGTGCGGATGGTGGTACTCGACGAGCACATCGGCGTCCACGACGGTGAGGCCGTCGGCCCAGCGCGTCGCCGCCGCCCGCTCCGGCAGGTCGAGCGGCCCGCCCGAGGCGGCACGGACCGGGACATCGCGCACCAGGTTGCTGAACTCCTCGTAGCGGACTCCGGTGGCCTCGACGAGCCGTCCGGGCGCCGGCTCGTGTCGCGCGCGGGCCTCGTGGTCGGCGTAGCCGGTCCGCGGGCCGAGTACGAGGTGGCCGCCGGCGGCCGCGTAGGCGGCGAGCCAGTCGAGCGTCGCGTCGTCGGCGACATACAGCGCCGCGACGACCAGGACCGGATGCCGTCGCGCGGCCGACTCCGGCGTTGGGCCGGTCCGCTCACCGCTCGGGTCGTGCAACTGCCCGGCGTGGACGATGCGCACCTGCCGGCCGGCGTCGAATGCGCCGCGATAGAAGGGGTCGAAGATGCCGTGGTACGCCGCGGCGTCCGGTCCACCGTCCGCGGCAGACAGCGGCGGGTACTTCTGCATGAGCCAGTTGCTCGGCATCGAGTAGACCATCGTGATGTCGGCGTCGGGTTCGAGGGCGGCGACGAGGGGGCCGGCGGCGTCCAGTTCCGCGCCGAGGCGGGACAGCTCCGCGTACGTGCGGCCCGGCCGGCCGCTGTGCGGAAGGATCCCGCCCCAGTAGGTCTCCGCGCCGAAGTGCAGCGTGTGCCAGTGCCAGTACTCGATCATCTGCGCCCCGCGCGCGACGAGCGCCCAGGCCGCCTGCCGCCACTGGCCGTCGTACGCCGGCCGGTTGTCCCACGGCATGCCGATGGACATGGCGTTGGTCTCGGTGACCAGGAACGGCGCCTGGCGCGACGAGAACATGCGGTCTGCGCTCTGGTACAGCGCCCATACCCCGGTGGTCTTCCCGTGCTGTTCGACGTCGTCGTGGTCGCGGTCCGGCAGCGCCAGGGCGTCCTGCATGACGTAGTACGGGTTGCCGGCGGCGACGTCGAGGCGTTCGGTCAGCTCGTCGTCGTGCACCGCGGGTCGGCCGTAGGCGATGCACGTGGTGACGAACTGGTCGCCGCGCGCGTACTCCCGGACGATGCCGGCCTGCCAGCCGATGAACTCGGTCGTCTGGCGGGCCTGGAACGCCCGCCAGGCGACGTCGTACTGGGGCTGGGCGTTGCCGTCCGGGGTCCACAGGTCCGCCCAGGTGGAGAGGCGGTGCGACCAGTAGACCAGGCCCCATTCGCGGTTGAGGGTCTCGACGTCGCCGTAGGTGGTGCGCAGGTGGTCCACGAATCGCTGGAAGACGCCGTGGTTGTGCAGCAGTTCGTTGCCGGGTTCGTTGTCCACCTGGAACCCGATGACTGCGGGGTGGCCGGCGTACCGGCCGACGATCTGCCGGATGACCCGCTCGGCGTGGAATCGGAAGCCCGGGTGGGTGAAGTCGACCTCCTGCCGCGCGCCCCATCCGATGCGCTGCCCGGTGGCCCGCTCGCCGGCGATCTCCGGGTACTGCCGGGCGAGCCACGGCGGCACGGCGTAGGTGGGCGTGCCGAGGATGACGGAGATGCCGCGTTCGTGTGCGCCGTCGAGCACTGGCTGGAGCCACTCGAGGTTGAACCGTCCGTTCTCCGGTTCCCAGGTCGACCAGACCGACTCGCCGACCCGGATGACGGTGAAGCGGGCGTCGACCATCAGGTCGAGGTCGGTCTTGAGTCGTTCATAGGGCTGGTACTCGACGTAGTACGCGGCGCCGAAGAGGACGCGGGCGGGGAGCACTGCCATGGGGGGAACCTCCGAGGTGGAGCGGTCGGTCATTGCTTGACGCTGTCGGTGGCCAGCTCGCTCTGCCAGTACCGCCGCAGGAGCAGGACGGCCACGACGAGCGGGACGATCGAGAGCATGGACCCGGTCACCACGAGTACGACCGTGTCGCTGTTCGTAGGTCCGCCCCCTGCGGTCTGGGAGGCGCAGGAGGCGAGGCCCCACGTCGGGAGCACCGGTACCGGCCTGCAACGCCGTGCGCAGCTTGGTGTACTCCGGGGCGCCCTGACCGGCGTTGGCCACCTTGACAGCCGGGTACTTCTGCTCGAACAGCGCCACCTCTTGCGCGATGTCCGGAACCCAGGCCCCAGAACGTCAGCTCGGTCGCGGTCGACATCGCCTTGTCGATGTCGGCCTGGCTCACCGCCGCGGTGGCGGAGGTACCGCCGCCCTTGCCGTCGCCGCCGCACGCGGCCAGCGCGGCACTCGACGACACCGCTGCGGCCGAGGCAAGCAAGGTTCGGCGGCTTACCGGGGACTGTTGGGGACGATGTGGCCATGGTCAACTCCCGTCGCAAGGGTAGCGGGACCGGCGCGTCGGGCAACGGCGTGTTGGGGACAGGGGGTATCGAGAGGTGTGCGTCCGCGCGGGTGCTACCGCCGCTGGTCGGCGACGGCCGTGGGGGCATCGGGTGACGTGCCGCCGTAGGTGGAAAAATCGACGCTGATCACGGGCGCGGCGGATGCGACTTCGCTGCCGGCGGGCTGACCGTGCGGGCCACCGTGGGCTGGGGGATCGCTCGGCGGCCACGTCCCGGGATCGGCCGGGGCGGCGGTGGTGCCGTCGAGGCGCGGACGACGAGCTCGACCGGTTGGTCGGCCGCCGGTGCAAGCTCGACGTCCGGCTTCTCGATGACCTGAACCAGCAGCGCGAGGCCCTGCCGCGTGACCTCGTCGAACGGCTGCCGCAGGGTGGTGAGCGGGGGAGTGACGTAGGCGGAGACCGGGATGTCGTCGAACCCGACGACGCTGATGTCCTCGGGCACGCGGCGCCCGGCCTCGAGCTGCGCGCGGATGAGACCGATTGCCATGTCGTCGTTCGCGGCGAACACCGCGGTCACGGTGCTGTCGCCGGCCAGTTCCCGGCCCGCCGCGTAGCCGGACGCGGCCGACCAGTCGCCCTCGACGACCGGCGGCTCGTCCGCGCCGTGGGCTCGCAGCGCCTCGCGCCAGCCGGCGAGACGGTCCCGTGCCGAATACCACCGCTGCGGGCCGGCCAGGTGATGGACGGTCGCGTGCCCCAACTCCAGCAGGTGCTCGGTCGCGGCCCGCGCGAGCCGGCCCGCGCCGACCCTGGCGGTCACGACCTGCCGCGCGGTGAAGGTGGGCGGCGCGCCGAGGACCAGGACCGGCACGTCGACGCTGATGGGGCCGACGCCCTCGTCGATCGGCTCGGAGATGATGACGCCGTCCACGCCCTGGTCCAGCAGCGACGCCAGGGCGCTCGCGATGCCGCCCGGGTCGCCCTCCATCGTGGTGGCCACCCGCAGCGTGTAGCCCACCTCCCGGACCGCCCGCTCGATGCCCATGAGCCACGACGCCGGGCCGTACAAGGAGCTGCCGAGCGTCACCACGCCGATCGACCGGGTCCGCCCGGAGGCCAGCGCCCGGGCCGCCTGGTTGCGCCGGTAGCCGAGCTCCTCGGCGGCGTCCAGGACCCGCCGGCGCACGTCGGCCGAGACATACGGCTCGTCGTTGAGGACCCTGGACACCGTCTTCTGGGAGACGCCGGCCAGCCGCGCGACGTCCACGCTGCGCGGCGTCGGAGGGCTTCCACCCGGCCCCGCCAATCGCGTCACGGCATCTCCCATCGCCGGCCATAGTCCTGTATGTTTGCGTAGTCATGTCTACGCAGTCAGACACTCACCGTTAAGTTCCCGTAACCCGCCCGTGACGCTGGCGAAGCACGTTCCTTGCCAGCAGCCTAACTTCAGTTTCGAACCGAACAAGTCAGGCCGCGTCGCCCGCCGACTTCGCCGAGGACCACAGTGCTGTCCATATGTCACGCGGTCGGGTGCCGCAGAGGCGAATCGGTTCGCTATTCGATCGACGCTGCGGCGATGGGTCGGCGACACGGAGTGCCTGAGCGCGATGCCCTGGCACTCCAAAGGGGTCGTACTCATCGGCGGCCACTCGAGGCTTGTGAGGCATCATGAGCAGGAAGTAACCGTCTTGAAACCTTGACTTCACGCTCCAGACACCCATTAATACATATCTATGTATCTGGGCCGTAACCACCCTTCCCGGGTGGCCGGCGACGCCGGCAGATTTGTCGAATCGATTCGAGTATCGGCCTTGAGGCTGTGCCCTGAACCGGTGTTGCGGAGCTGTCGGGTGAGTCACAGGAGGGTTACCGTGCATCGTACGAACGTCCACTGGGGCGGCCGATTGTCGGCGTTGGCCAGAGGGCTGGCCGCAGCCGTGGCGCTCGCCCTGCCCCTGACGCTGGGTGGTCTGACCCTGGCGACCCCCGGGTCGGCCCTGGCCGCGCCGGTCGCGACGCAGAGTGCCGCGGCCGCCGGAGTTGACGGTGTGGCGGCCGGTAACGCTGCGATCACCTCGGTCGATCTGAGCGGGACGTGGAACTTCACGCCCGCGGGTCGGGGGGCGACCACGATCGCGGTGCCCGGTGGCGGCTGGTACAAGCAGGGCTTCACCACCGTGAACGAGGCGGTGTACTCGCGCAGCATCACCGTGCCGGACTCGGGGCAGCCGCAGTCGACCTGGATCGAGTTCGGCGCCGTCAACCACCAGGCGACACTGTCGGTCGACGGCCGCGTGGTCGCCACCCAGACGACGGCGTTCACCCCGTCGAACTTCGACATCAGCGCATACGCGGCGCCCGGCACCACCCACACGATCACCGTGAACGTGAAGGGCCGCGGCGCGTTGAAGGCATCCAACGGCCGGTACCTGGTGCCCGACGCCGCCACGTGGTCCGAGGCGATACCGCAGGGGATCTTCGGGTCCGCGTTCCTGCGGGTGTACCCGGCGGTATACGTCAGCGACACATTCGTGCGTACGTCGGTGGCGAACAAGACGCTGACCTACGACGTGTCGGTGCGTAACACGTCGGACAGTTCCCGGTCGGTGACGTTGACCGGGTCGCTGTCGTCCAGCAACGGAACGGCTTTCAGCTACCCGGCACTGCCCAGCCGTACGGTCACCGTGGCGGCCCGCTCAACCGTGACCGTGACTGTGGGGCCGGTCGCGTGGAACCTCGACAGCACCTCGTACTGGTGGCCCAATGTGCCGTACCGGTCGGGGTACCGGGCGCAGCTGCACGGGCTGACGGTGCATGCGGTCACCGACGACGGCCGGACGAGCGACGCCACGTCCCGGTTCGGGTTCCGAGAGGCCACCCAGAACGGTGACTACTACTACCTCAACGGCGTGCGCGTGAACTTCCGTGGCGACAACCTCCAGGGTGGCGACTACGACCGGATCAACAACGGCGGCAAGGGCGACGCGTACCACACCCTGCCCGGTTTCCTGCCCCCGTCGTCCGGCAACGGCGGCTGGCCGCAGGCGGTGGACAACTACCAGCGGCTGAACTACAACGTGGTGCGCATCCACCAGGAGCCCGGAAGCCCGTACATGCTGGATGTCGCCGACGAGATGGGCCTGATGATCATCGACGAGGTCGCGATTCGCGGCTCTCAGTCCTCGCAGGAGTGGCAGAACTCCGTCGGGCGCGACAACATGATCAACCACGCCCGTGCGCTGGTCCTGCGCGACCGCAACCACCCCGCGATCATCCGCTGGAGTCAGAACAACGAGCCGAACCAGAGCGGCCAGGATTCCGAGCAGTTCGAGAAGGACCTGTACGCGGCGATGAACGGCGCCGACGGCACCCGGCCGATCATTGTCGAGGTGGGCGTCGGCAACAATGTCAGCCTGTATCCCGGGATGACGTACGCCAACTTCGCGGTGATCCCGCACTACGTCGACGGCTTCGGCAGGTACGGGGAGGGCCTGGTCAGCGTGAACGGGCGGCCCGACGGCGAGGGCGAGTTCATCTGGCCGGCATGCAACAACAAGCAGGGCTTCGAGTGGTTCGCCACCGCGACTGCTGCCAAGCGCGGCAAGGGCGCCACCGACCTGCGCCCGTACACGCTGCTCTCCGCCTGGGCCAGCGTCGTGCCCGGCGTGCGGTCCACCGACTTCACCCCGGAGGAGGGCGGTCACCCCATCTACGGCGTGGACAACCTGCCCGATCCGTGGAGCAACGCGCAGATCCAGCGTGTGCAGGCGGCGTTCAACCCGGTGGCCGCGATCGACCTCCCGTACTGGTCCGCCTCCGGCAATTCGGACTCCAACGGCAGCTTCCCGCTGGCGCAGGCGGTGCCCAGCTACGCCCGCAACGCCACGGTGACCCGCAACATCACCGTGTTCAACGACGACCTCACCAACACCTCGG
>NZ_JBFAOC010000071.1:0-32310 GCF_040675055.1 Micromonospora sp. NPDC049662 | reverse complement strand
GACGACGTAGCCGTAGTAGTCCTCCGCCGCCACTAAACCCCCACCCCACCCCCCCCCCCCCGCGGCCCCGCCCGGGCCCCCAACCCCCCCTCCCCCCCCACCAAGGTGGGCGGCGCCCGCCCCCCCCCCCGCGCCCACTACAACAATGATCGAGCACGATCTTGGTGGATCGGGACCGGTCAGTGCCGCGACTCGGCCCACCGGGGGTCACGGCCGAGGTAGGAGAGCAGCGCGCTCACGTCGTCGGCTTCCGCTCCCGGGTCGAGCGCCGCCGCGTACGCGCCGTAGGACCGCAGCGGCTCGACGATCTGCCGCGCGACCTCGAACAGGGGGCGGGCCAGGTCGTCGTGGAGCGGGGACGGCTGACCGGTGGCCACCGCGATGTCCCAGGCGTGCACCGCCGCGTCGAGGGCGGCGGCGACGGCAGCCAGGTGGGCCGGCAGCGCGCCGTGCGGCAGCGGTGTCGGCACCTGCGGATCCTCGTCGGCGACGCCCACCCAGGCGAGGGCGGACGCGTCGAGGGCGGCGTACAGGCCGGTCAGCTTGTCCCCCTCGATCCGCCCGGAGGGCGCGAACGGGTCCTCCTCCGGCCCCGATCCGCCGGTGATCGCCGCGACGTAGGCGAGCTGGTCGCCGGTCGCGTGCTGGAGCACCTGGGTGACCGTCCACCGCTCGCAGGGGGTGGAGAGGTCCCAGGCCTCGGCCGGGATCCCCTCGGCGGTCGTCCGCAGCGCCCGGTGCGCCTCGTCGAGCACGATCCGCCACTGTCCCGCTGCCGTCTCGTTCATTGTCCCGACCCTCTCCGCTGATCCGCCGAGTTTCCCCGTGAAACGGAACGTTCCGCTCCGTTTCAAACTCAGCTTAGCAGACCGGAACGGTCCGTTCCACAATAGATTTCACCTCTAAACACGACGAGCGCGGCACCCCGGAGGGCACCGCGCTCGAACGGAGAAGGTCGGGAGTCGGGGTCAGACGTTGAAGCCGAGGGAACGGAGCTGGTCCCGACCCTCGTCGGTGATCTTGTCCGGGCCCCACGGCGGGAGCCACACCCAGTTGATCCGGATGTCGTTGACCAGGCCGCCACCGGGGCCGGTGGTGAGGGCCTGCCGGGCCTGGTCCTCGATCACGTCGGTCAGCGGGCACGCCGCCGAGGTGAGCGTCATGTCCAGGGTCGCGACGTTCTCGTCGTCGACGTGCACCCCGTACACCAGGCCCAGGTCGACCACGTTGATGCCCAACTCCGGGTCGACGACGTCCTTCATCGCCTCCTCGATGTCGGCGATCATGGCCTTGCTGACGCCACCCGCCGGGGCGGCGGCGTCGCCACTCACCGCGCCGGTCTGCGCCGCGACGGTGTCGCCGGCCTCCGGCGTCGCCGCAGTAGCCGTATCCTCGCTGCTCATGCCTTCACCTCCGGGCTCACGCCCACACCGGCGCGTGCCGCGGCGTCCTTGAACGCCATCCACGGCAGCAGCGCGCACTTGACCCGGGCGGGATAGCGGGCCACACCCGCGAAAGCAACCCCGTCACCGAGTACGTCCTCGTCCGGCGTGACCTGGCCACGTCCGGACATCAACTCGACGAACGCCTCGTGCACCTCGAATGCTTCCCCGGCGCCCCGACCGCGCAGCAGTTCGTGCAGGACGCTCGCCGAGGCCTGGCTGATCGAGCAACCCATGCCGTCGTACGAGATGTCGTGCAGAACGGTGCCGTCGGTGGCCACCCGGACGGTGACCTCGTCACCGCAGGTCGGGTTGACGTGGTGCGCCTCGGCGACCTGGTCGCCCGGGTCGTCGGCGTCACGCAGGCCCCGCCCGTGCGGGTGCTTGTAGTGATCCAGGATGATCTCCTGGTAGAGCTGGTCGAGCTGCACCATCAGTCGAACACCTTCCGTACCTGCTCCAGACCGCCCACCAGGGCGTCGATCTCCCCGGTGGTGGTGTAGAGGTAGAACGACGCCCGGGTCATCGCCGGAACGCCGAACCGGCTGCACACCGGCTTCGCGCAGTGGTGACCCACCCGCACCTGCACGCCCAGCGAGTCGAGCACCTGGCCCACGTCGTGCGGGTGCACGTCACCGAGGGCGAACGAGATGGTGCCGCCCCGGCCGATCGGTACGGTCGGGCCGAAGATCCGCAGGTCGGGCACCGACCCGAGGGCGTCCAGCGCGTACGCCGTCAGCTCCTTCTCGTGCCACTGGATGGCCGGCATGCCGATCCCGGTGAGGTAGTCGACCGCCGCGCCGAGCGCGACCGCCTCGGCGATCGGCGGAGTTCCCGCCTCGAAGCGGGCCGGCGGGGCGGCGAACGTCGACCGGGCCATGGTCACCGTCTCGATCATCGAGCCGCCGCCCATCACCGGCGGCATGGCCGCCAGCAGCTCGCCCCGGCCCCAGAGCACGCCGATGCCGGTCGGACCGAGCATCTTGTGCCCGGTGAACACGATGTAGTCGGCGTCGAGGTCGACCACGTCGATGGGCAGGTGCGGCACCGACTGCGAGCAGTCCAGCAGCAGCAGCGCGCCCACCTCACGGACCCGCGCGGTGATCCGGGAGGTGGCGTTGACGGTGCCCAGGATGTTCGACATGTGCACCAGCGAGACGATCTTCGTCCGTTCGGTGACCAGATCTTCCAGGCCCGACTCGTCCAACCGGCCCTGGTCGGTGACCGGGAACCAACGCAGGGTCGCGCCGGTGCGCTCGCAGAGCAGCTGCCACGGGACGATGTTCGAGTGGTGCTCCATCTCGGAGATCACCACCTCGTCCCCGGGGCCGAGCCGGAACCGCGGGTCGCCGTCCGGACGCAGCGAGGCGTTGGAGAAGGCGTACGCCACGATGTTGATCGCCTCGGTGGAGTTCTTGGTGAACACCACCTCGTCGACGCTCGGGGCGTTGATGAACGCGGCGAGCTTGGCCCGCGCCCCCTCGTACGCCTCGGTGGCCTCGGTGCCCAGCGTGTGCACCGAGCGCGAGACGTTGGCGTTGTGCCGCGCGTAGTGCTCGTCGAGCACGGTGAGCACCTGACGCGGTTTGTGCGAGGTGTTGGCGCTGTCGAGGTAGACCAGCGGGTGCCCGTTGATCTCCCGGTCGAGAATCGGGAAGTCGGCGCGCACCCGGGCCACGTCGAAACGCGGCACGTCGTCGTACTGCGGCATCCCCTCGGGGATCGCGATGCTGGTCATCTCGACAGCGCCTCTCGCACTCAGGCCTTGGCCGAACCGGCCCCGGCGGCGTACCGCTCGTAACCCTCGGCCTCGAGCTTGTCGGCAAGCTCCGGGCCGCCCTGCTCGACGATCCGACCGGCGACGAAGACGTGCACGTGGTCCGGCTTGATGTAGCGCAGGATCCGCGTGTAGTGGGTGATCAGCAGCACGCCGGTGTCGCCGGTGTCGCGGACCCGGTTGACGCCCTCGCTGACCACGCGCAGCGCGTCCACGTCGAGACCCGAGTCGGTCTCGTCGAGGATGGCGATCTTCGGCTTGAGCAGCTCCAGCTGGACGATCTCGTGCCGCTTCTTCTCACCGCCGGAGAAGCCCTCGTTGACGTTGCGCTGGGCGAACGCCGGGTCCATCTGCAGGCGCTCCATCGCGCCGCGCAGCTCGCCGCCCCAGGTGCGCAGCTTCGGCGCCTCGCCGTCGATGGCGGTCTTCGCGGTGCGCAGGAAGTTCGCCACCGAGACGCCGGGGACCTCGACCGGGTACTGCATGGCCAGGAAGAGGCCGGCGCGAGCGCGCTCGTCGACGGTCATGGCGAGGACGTCCTCGCCGTCGAGGGTCACCGAGCCGCCGGTGATCTCGTACTTGGGGTGGCCGGCGATCGAGTACGCCAGGGTGGACTTGCCGGAGCCGTTGGGGCCCATGATGGCGTGGGTCTCACCGGACTTCACGGTCAGGTTGACGCCGGCCAGGATCGGCTTGAGCTCACCCTCGGGCAGCTTGACCGACACCTTCAGGTCGCGGATCTCCAGGGTGCTCATTATCGGGTCACTCCATTACTCGGCGTCAGGCTCAGGTAGATGTCGCCGTCGCGGACTTCGACGGGGTAGACGGGTACGGGTTCGGTGGCGGGCAGGCCGGTCGGCGCGCCGGTGCGCAGGTCGAAGCGCGAGCCGTGCAGCCAGCACTCCAGCGTGCAGCCGTCGACCTCACCCTCGGAGAGGGCGACGGCGGCGTGCGAGCACTCGTCGTACGCGGCGTAGAACTCGCCGTCCTCACCGTGCACCAGGGCGATCGGGGTGCCGTCGACGTCCGCTCTGATGGCGGTGCCCTTCGGCACGTCCTCGGTGGAGCAGATCCGGATCATCAGGCGCCGGCCTTGCTGAGCCGGGCCTCGATCGCGTCGCCCAGGCGCTCGCGCAGCGACTCCACCGGGATCTTGTTGATCACC
Source organism: Micromonospora sp. NPDC049662 (assembly GCF_040675055.1). NCBI lineage: Bacteria > Bacillati > Actinomycetota > Actinomycetes > Micromonosporales > Micromonosporaceae > Micromonospora > Micromonospora sp. NPDC049662. Next base: position 27,926 of record NZ_JBFAOC010000071.1, on the reverse strand, counting down.
TCGGCGAAGAAGCCACGGACCACCAGGCGACGGGCCTCACCCTCCGGGATACCCCGGGCCATCAGGTAGAACAACTGCTCGTCGTCGAAGCGGCCGGTCGCGCTGGCATGGCCAGCGCCGGCGATCTCGCCGGTCTCGATCTCCAGATTGGGTACGGAGTCCGCGCGCGCGCCATCGGTGAGCAGCAGGTTCCGGTTGATCTCGTACGTGTCGGTGCCGGTCGCCTCGGCCTGGATCAGCACGTCGCCGACCCAGACGGTGTGCGCGTCCGCGCCCTGCAGCGCGCCCCGGTAGCCGACGTAGCTGCGGCAGTCCGGCACGTTGTGGTCGACGAGCTGCCGGTGCTCCAGGTGCTGGCCGCCGTCGGCGAAGTAGACGCCGTACAGCTCGGCCTCGCCGCCCCGACCGGTGTACTCCACCGAGGTGAACTGCCGGACCAGGTCCCCGCCCAGGGACACCTGGATGTGGATGACCTTGGCGTCCCGACCCAGCCTGACCTTCAGGTGCTGGGCCTGGACCGCGTCGTCGGCCCAGTCGGCGACGGTGACCAGGGTCAGCTTCGCGCCGTCGGCCACGACCACCTCGACGTTGTCGGCCAGGGTGGCCGATCCGACGTGCTCCAGCACCAGGGTCGCCTCGGCGAAGCGGCCGATCTCGACGAACGTGTGCCCGAACGCCGGCTGCCCCGCGCCCGTGCCGACCACCCGCAGGCCCACCGACTGGCCGAGCACCACGTCCGGGGCCACCCGCACCAACAGGGCCTCGGCGGCAGCGCCGTACGCCAGCGCGCTGACCCGGTCCACCGGGGTGAGCACGCTGCCGATCCGCTCGTCGTCGCGGCCGATCCGGCTGATGGCTACGCCCTCGGGCAGGTCGCCGTACTCGTGCCGGACCGTGCCGGTCTCGGCCGGCACGTCGCCCGAGAGGCCGCGGAGGCGCTTGAGCGGGGTGAAGCGCCAGTCCTCCTCCAGGCCGGTGAGGGCCGGGAAGTCGGCGACGTCGTACGAGCGCAGCGCCTGCGACTTGGTGCTGGGCGGCGGCGCGGAAGCCTGGGTAGTCATGTCTTCCTTGGTCTGTCTGTTCCGTGACGGCGAGGTTGGGCTTCGTGCGGGCGGGCCGGCGTCGCCGGCCCGCCACGCGGGGAACGGCGGCGTCAGCCGACCGCGCCCTCCATCTGGAGTTCGATCAGGCGGTTCAGCTCCAGGGCGTACTCCATCGGGAGTTCCTTGGCGATCGGCTCGATGAAGCCGCGCACGATCATCGCCATCGCCTCGTCCTCGCTCAGGCCCCGGCTCATCAGGTAGAAGAGCTGGTCGTCGCTGATCTTGGAGACGGTCGCCTCGTGGCCCATCGACACGTCGTCCTCGCGGATGTCGACGTACGGGTACGTGTCGGAGCGGGAGATGGTGTCGACCAGCAGCGCGTCGCACTTGACCGTGCTGCGGCTGTGGTGCGAGCCCTCCAGCACCTGCACCAGACCCCGGTACGAGGTGCGGCCGCCGCCCCGGGCGATCGACTTGGAGATGATGCTCGAGGAGGTGTGCGGAGCCGCGTGCACCATCTTGGCGCCGGCGTCCTGGTGCTGACCCTCGCCGGCCATCGCCACCGAGAGCACCTCGCCCTTGGCGTGCTCGCCGGTCATGTAGACCGCCGGGTACTTCATGGTCACCTTGGAGCCGATGTTGCCGTCGACCCACTCCATGGTCGCGCCCTCGTGGCAGACGGCGCGCTTGGTGACCAGGTTGTAGACGTTGTTCGACCAGTTCTGGATGGTCGTGTAGCGGCAGCGCGCGTTCTTCTTGACGATGATCTCCACTACCGCGCTGTGCAGCGAGTCGGAGGAGTAGAGCGGCGCGGTGCAGCCCTCGACGTAGTGCACGTACGCGCCCTCGTCGACGATGATCAGCGTCCGCTCGAACTGGCCCATGTTCTCCGTGTTGATCCGGAAGTAGGCCTGCAGCGGGATCTCCACGTGCACGCCCTTCGGCACGTAGATGAACGAGCCACCGGACCACACGGAGGTGTTCAGCGCGGCGAACTTGTTGTCGCCGACCGGGATCACCGTGCCGAAGTACTCCTTGAAGACGTCCTCGTGCTCCCGCAGCGCGGTGTCGGTGTCCAGGAAGATGACGCCCTGCTCCTCAAGGTCCTCACGGATCTTGTGGTAGACGACCTCCGACTCGTACTGCGCCGCGACACCCGCGACCAGCCGCTGCTTCTCGGCCTCCGGGATGCCCAGCCGGTCGTACGTGTTCTTGATGTCCTCGGGCAGGTCCTCCCAGCTGGTGGCCTGCTTCTCGGTGGACCGCACGAAGTACTTGATGTTGTCGAAGTCGATGCCGGTGAGGTCCGCGCCCCAGGCCGGCATCGGCTTGCGGCCGAACAGCCGCAGGCCCTTCAGGCGCAGGTCGAGCATCCAGGCCGGCTCGTTCTTCTTGGCCGAGATGTCCCGCACCACCGCCTCGTTGATGCCGCGCTGGGCAACCGCCCCGGCGGCGTCCGGGTCGGACCAGCCGTACTCGTAGCGACCCAGGGCGGCGAGCTGCTCTTCCTGGGTCAGGGGCTGGACGATCTGCTCGGTCATCTATCTGTCCTCACAGTGGTGACGGGATTACCGGATGAAGCACGGCCCGGCTGGGTCGGGATGTGCGTGGTGCACACCCCGTCGCCGTGCGCGATGGTGGCCAGGCGCTGCACGTGGGTGCCGACCAGACGGGAGATCACCGCGGTCTCGGCCTCGCACAGCTGAGGAAACTCGGCGGCCACGTGCGCCACCGGGCAGTGGTGCTGACAGAGCTGGCCGCCGGAGGCGATCGTGGTCGCGTTGGCAGCGTAACCCTCGGCGGTCAGCGCTCCGGCGAGCGCCTCGGCCCGCGCGAGAGGGTCGTCGCCGGCGTCCTCCATGGCGGCGCGACAGCGCGACTCGAGCGCGGAGACCTGCTCGGCCGCGAACGTCTCGACCGCGTCCGCACCACCGTTGCGGGCGATCCAGCGCAGCGCCGCGGTGGCCATGTTGTCGTAGTGGTGTGTGCCACAGCGAACCCGAGCCGCCTCGGTCAGGACGAACACCTTGGCCGGACGACCCCGACCCCGGCTGCCCTGCACCGCCTGCTCGCGGGCGACGACGTCACCGTCGGCGAGCATCGCGTCCAGGTGCCGGCGGATCGCCGCCGGGCTGAGGCCGAGCGCGAGACCGAGCTGCGCGGCGGTCGTCGCGCCCCGCTCCAGGAGCAACTGGGTGACGCGGTCCCGGGTGGAGGTCTCCGTCGGGGAGCCACCCAGTACGGACGGCGAGGCCCCGACGAGGGCGGACGCGGACGCGCCGACGGCCGGGACAGCCGCCGGCTGGTGCCCGGAGAGCGCCGCCGCGTTTTTCACAACGCCAACGTTACGTAATTGCCCGGAGGGTCGCAAACCCGGGCCCCGGTGATCCGAACCACCGAGCCGACGGAGTCGGACGGACCTCGATCACTACAGTGCGTAGGATTTGCGCCGTGAACCGATTCGTCCGTCCGGTATCCAGCGTCCTGCTGCGCCGCCTCGCGCTCGCCTCGATCATCGCGAACGTGGCCATCGTCGTCACCGGCGGGGCGGTCCGGCTGACCGCATCGGGCCTCGGCTGCCCCACCTGGCCCCGGTGCACCGACGACTCGTACGTCACCACACCCGAGATGGGCGTGTACGGCGTGATCGAGTTCAGCAACCGGATGCTGACCTTCGCGGTCGGTCTCATCGCGCTGGCCACCGTGCTGGCAGTGCTGATCCACCGGCCCCGCCGGCCCGGGCTCCTCGCGCTGTCCGTCGCCGTGTTCCTGGGCATCCCCGCCCAGGCGGTGATCGGCGGCATCACGGTGCTCACCAACCTCAACCCGTGGGTGGTGGGGCTGCACTTCCTCTCCTCGATGGCGGTGATCGCCGCCGCGTACGCCCTCTGGCGGCGGATCGGCGACCCGGACGGCCCGACGGTCGCCGCGGTACCCACTCCCCTGCGCGCGCTCGCCCGGATCACCACCGGCGTCACCGTCGCGGTACTGGTGATCGGCACCTGGGTCACCGGCAGCGGCCCACACGCCGGCGACCACGGCGCGGCCCGCAACGGCCTGGACCCGGAGGCCATCTCCCAGGTCCACGCCGACGGGGTATTCCTGCTGATCGGCCTGTCGGTAGCGCTCATCTTCGCGTTCCGCGCGGCGGAGGCGCGGCGGGCCACCCGGGCCGCCGTCGTCCTGGTGGCGGTGGAGTTGGGTCAGGGACTCATCGGCTTCGTGCAGTACTTCACCCACGTGCCGGCGCTCCTGGTCGGCGCGCACATGCTCGGCTCGTGCCTGGTGCTACTGGCCGCCCTGTCCGTCCAGTGGTCCACCCGCGAACGCCACCCGGCCACCCCGGCACCCCAGCCCACCACAGCGACGGAAGCCCAACCCGTCCCCGCCTGACCCCCGCGCCCCGGCCCACCCCCGCGCCCCGCCCCGCGCGCCTCGCCGGGCCCCGCGCCAAGCACGCCCCGCCCTACACGCGTCGATCTTGCACTTACGAACGCCGAAGTGCCCATATTCGCGCGATAGGTCGGGACAGAAAGTGCAAGATCGGCGCGATGGGCGAGACGTGCGGGGCGCAGCCCTTGCGTCCTGCGCCCGCCGGTGTCCCCTCTCGGGTGCACGCCTGCGCCTCGCGCGCTGTCGTGCGTCCGCGCCTGCGCGCCGCCCCGCCTGCGCTATCGCGTCTGCACGCCTGCCCAAGATTTACGCAAGTTCAGGGTTGTTGCTGCCTCCGGGACGCGGGAGGCAGCAACATCCCCGAAGTTGCGCGGATCTTGACGAGGGGCGAGAGGGGCGAGGACCGAGAGGTGGGAGGGGCGAAGGGCGATAGGTGCGCGGGTGCGCGGGTGCGCGAGGACTGGCGGGCGTCGCGACAGAGCCGGCGCGGCGGCGGGGCACCCCGCAGGGCTCATGGTCACGCTCGAACCAGGATGTAGTGGCATCGACGTGTCCGCGATACCACTACATCCTGGATGCAGCGCGACCTTGCGGGCGCCGCCGCCGTCGAGGCGGTGCTGGGCCAGCCGCCAACGTCGAGGCAGCGCCGCATCGGCGCCCCGCCCGGCATCCGCGCACCTCCAGGGCGGTCACCGCCTCGCCACGACACGGCACGACACGACACGACACGACACGGCACGGCACCCACGCCACGGCACGGCACCCACGCCAGGGCACGGCACGCCACGGCACGCCACGACGCGGCACGGCACGCCACGACGCGGCACGCCACGGCACGGCACGGCACGCCACGGCACGGCACGGCACGCCACGGCAGGGCGCGACACGGCACGGCGCGACACGCCACGGAGCTCGTAGGGGGCACGCCGGGACACCGCCCTACCTCGACGTGGTCAGGCCGGGTGGGTCAGGTGGGTGGCGATCGCGGTGGCCAGGCGGTCGGGGGCGTTCTCGGCGTACCCGAGGAAGAGCGACGGCTCGGTCAGCTCCAACTCGACCAGGACCGGGTCGCCGGCCGGGCCGGAGATCAGATCCACGCGGGCGTAGAGCAGCTGCCGGGTGCCGCCGGGGACCGCCGCTAGGGTCCGGTCCGCGACGGCCAACTGCTCGACCGCGGCGGTGCGGGCGGTGATCTCCTCGGCCTTGTACAGCTCGTCCGGACCGAGGTCGGGGCCGGTCAACATGGCGCCCTTGCGGATGGCGTGGCTGAACGCGAGACCGTCCGGGCCGGCCAGGAAGAGCAGCGCGGTCTCGCCCTCGGTGTCGACGGCGCTCAGGTACGGCTGGACCATCGTCGTCCGGCCGGCGGCCGAGAGGCGACGTACGTGCGCGTCGGCGAGGGCCCGGTGCTCCGGGTCGGCCAGGTCGTAACGGCCGGTGTCCTGGCTACCGGAGCTGACCGCCGGTTTGATCACGTACTCGCCGGTGTCGGCGGGCGGCGACCAGCTCGCGCCCGGCTCGACCCAGGCGGTCGGCACGGTGGGTACGCCGGCGGCGCTCAGCTCGCCGAGGTAGCGCTTGTCGGTGTTCCACCGCACCACGTCGGCGGGGTTGACCAGGGTGGGCACCGTGGCGGCCCAGGCGACGAACTCGTCGCGGCGCAGCGCGTAGTCCCACGGCGAGCGGAGCACGACAAGGTCGTACGCGGACCAGTCGACGTCCGGGTCGTCCCAGACCGCCGCTTCGGCGGTGATCCCCCGCGCGGCGAGCGGGTCGAGGACGAGGCGGTCGTCGGGGTCAAGGTCGACCAGGCGGGAGCAGGTAACGAGAGCGACCCGGGGTTCCCCCCGGGTCGACTGGTGGTGGTTGGTCAATCCAGCTAGCTATCTCAGCGGGCCATCGTGCGCCGGGCCATCGACCGCCAGAGGTCGTTGCTCGGTCGCATCTGGTCCATCAGTTCACGCTCCCAGGCGTTCTCGACGGTGACTCCCGCCTTGGCGCACGCCTCCCGGGCCGTGACGGTGTCCTCGGCGAACTGGTCGCCCCACTCACCGTCGGCGCCCACGAGGACGATCCGCGCGCCGCGCTTACCGACGTACTCGATGACGGCCTTCGCGCCGCCGTGCCCGGCGGCGAACGACTTGAGACCCGCGACCAGACCCTGCGGGGCCTGCTCGCCGGAGCTCTGCTCGGCCGTCAGCGTCGTATCGGAACCATCTGCCATGACGCGAAGCCTAAGCAGAGTTCCACTCGCGCGGGCGAGAACCATGAAGCTTTTGTGATGCCAATTACCTAGAGGTTTAAGGAACAGCAGGGACACTTTGTCCGCTTAAATCACGACTTTCCCGCCTCAACTTCCGGAGCAAACCAGGCTGCAACTCCCGCAGGTTGAGCCGATCCGACTCATGCCGAAAGTTACTCTGATGTGACGTTAAAGCGGGACAACTCATCCATGACGATGACTGTTCGCAGGATTGTTGGCGAAACGCGGGCCGCGCGCCGGGCGGCGTCAGATCAGCGCGTCGAGCGCGACGGCCACGAACACGATCGTCAGGTACGTCGTGGACCAGTGGAACAGCCGCATCGGCTTGACCGCTTCGCCGCGCGTCGCCCGCCGGCAGAGCTTGTGCGCCTCAAGGATGAAGATGGCGCCCACCACCAGGGTCGGCACGCCGTAGATCGCGCTGAGCCCCAGCGGCCAGACCGCCAGGGAGGTGAGCACCGTGAGCCAGGCGAAGATCAGAATCTCGGCGTTCACCCGACGGGTCGAGGCCACCACGGGCAGCATCGGGATGCCGGCGCGGGCGTAGTCGTCCTTGTACTTCATGGCGAGCGGGTAGAAGTGCGGCATCTGCCAGAAGAAGACCACCGCGAACAGCGCCCAGGCCGCCGGAGCGAGCCCACCGGTGACCGCCGCCCAGCCGATGAGCACCGGCGCCGCGCCGCAGGCCCCACCCCAGAACGTGTTCGTCGGGGTGGAGCGCTTGAGCCACATGGTGTAGACGACGTCGTAGTAGACGATCGCGGCGAGCGTCAGCCCCGCGGCGAGCAGATTGGTGAACGCCGCCATCAGGACGATCGAGACCGCCGCCAGCACCAGACCGAAGACCAGCGCGTTACGGGGCGACACGGTGTGCGCCGGCAGCGGACGCCGCTTGGTGCGCCGCATCAACTGGTCGATGTCGCGGTCGATGTAGCAGTTGAGGACGCTGGCCGCCCCGGCCGCGAGCGAGCCACCGACGAGCACGACAGCCATCAGCCACAGCGACGGCAGGCCGCCCTCGGCGAGCATCATCGCCGGGACGGTGGTGACCAACAGCAGTTCGACGATGCGCGGCTTGGTCAGCGCCACGTACGACGACACGATCGCGCGCACGTCCCGCCGCGCCACCGGACCCTCGGCCGCCCGTGCCGGGGGCTGCCCGGCGGGGTTGCTCGCGGGGCGCTCGGTGATCATGCTCACGGATTGCCACCTTCCGGCATCGGCACGGGGAGATCGGATCGGCGGGGCCCCGCTCGGGCACCGCACACCGACCCACACACTACGCGTCGTCGTTTTGGCTGCCCGGCCGACCCGACAACGGTGCGGGCCGTCACACCACCGGGTTGAACGACCTGGGCCGCCGTCACGTACCGCACACCATGCGAGATCCCCGGGCGGACGTTTAGTCACGCTCGATAGGGTCACCAGTGAGGGTTCCGCCCATCTGCCGAGGAGCACAACCATCGTGGCTGCCAACCGACCCGAGCACTCCGCACTCAACTGGTCCGACCTCGATCGCCGGGCCGTCGACACCGTCCGCGTGCTGGCCATGGATGCCGTGGAGAAATCCGGCAACGGCCACCCGGGCACCGCGATGAGCCTCGCGCCCGCGGCCTATCTTCTCTTCAACCGGGTCATGCGGCACAACCCGGCCGACCCGAACTGGCCCGGCCGGGACCGGTTCGTGCTCTCCGCCGGCCACTCCAGCCTGACGCTCTACATCCAGCTCTTCCTCTCCGGCTACCCGCTGAGCCTGGACGACCTGAAGTCGCTGCGCCAGTGGGGCTCGATGACCCCGGGCCACCCGGAGCACGGCCACACGCCGGGCGTCGAGACCACCACCGGCCCGCTCGGGCAGGGTCTGGGCAACGCCGTCGGCATGGCCATGGCGGCCCGCCGCGAGCGGGGCCTGTTCGACCCGGAGGCCGAGCCGGGCACGTCGGTCTTCGACCACAACATCTGGTGCATCGCCTCCGACGGCGACATCGAGGAGGGCATCAGCCACGAGGCCAGCGCCCTCGCCGGGCACCAGCAGCTGGGCAGCCTCACGCTGATCTACGACGACAACGAGATCTCGATCGAGGACGACACCCGGATCGCCAAGAGCGAGGACGTGGCGGCCCGCTACGAGGCGTACGGCTGGCACGTGCAGACCGTCGACTGGCGCAGCGGGGACGCCGACCAGGGCGACTACCATGAGAACGTCGAGGCGCTGTACGACGCGCTGGTGGCCGCCAAGGCGGAGACCACCCGCCCCTCGTTCATCGCGCTGCGCACCATCATCGGTTGGCCCGCGCCCAACAAGCAGAACACCGGCAAGATCCACGGCTCCGCGCTCGGCGCCGACGAGGTCAAGGCCACCAAGCGCATCCTCGGCTTCGACCCGGAGCAGACCTTCCAGGTCGACGAGGAGGTGCTGGGTCACGCCCGCACGGTGATGGGTCGCGGCTCGGACGCCGAGCAGGCGTGGACCGCGTCGTTCGACGCCTGGAAGAAGGCCAACCCCGAGCGCACCGCGCTCTACGAGCGGCTCGCCGGCCGGGTGCTGCCCGACGGCTGGACCGACGCGCTGCCGGTCTTCCCCGCCGACGCCAAGGGTGTGGCCACCCGGGCCGCGTCCGGCAAGGTGCTGGAGGCGCTCGCGCCGGTGCTGCCGGAGCTGTGGGGCGGCTCGGCCGACCTGGCCGAGAGCAACAACACCACCATGAAGGGCGAGCCGTCGTTCATCCCGGCCTCGCACGCCACCAAGGACTTCCCGGGCCACGAGTACGGCCGCACGCTGCACTTCGGCATCCGTGAGCACGCCATGGGCGCGATCCTGAACGGCATCGCCCTGCACGGCGGCACCCGCCCGTACGGCGGCACGTTCCTGGTGTTCAGCGACTACATGCGCCCCTCGGTGCGGCTGGCCGCGCTGATGAAGCTGCCCGTGACGTACGTCTGGACGCACGACTCGATCGGTCTGGGCGAGGACGGCCCGACCCACCAGCCGGTGGAGCACCTGACCGCGCTGCGCGCCATCCCGGGCCTGGACGTGGTCCGCCCGGCGGACGGCAACGAGACGGTGTGGGCCTGGCGGCAGGCGCTGGAGCACACCGACCGACCGACCGCGCTGGCGCTGAGCCGCCAGGCCCTGCCGACCCTGGACCGGGAGGTTCTGGGCGATGCGTCAGGTGTGGCCAAGGGCGGTTACGTGCTGGCCGAGGCGTCCAACGGCAAGCCCCAGGTGATCATCATCGGCACCGGGTCCGAGGTGCAGCTCGCCCTGACCGCCCGGGAGCGGCTGGAGGCCGACGGCACCCCGACCCGGGTGGTCTCGATGCCCTGCCAGGAGTGGTTCTACGAGCAGGATGAGGCGTACCGGGAGTCGGTGCTCCCGCGTGGGGTAAAGGCACGGGTGAGCGTGGAGGCGGGCATCGCGATGTCCTGGCGCGGGATCGTCGGCGACCTGGGCGAGAGCGTCAGCATCGAGCACTACGGCGCGAGCGCCCCGCACACCGTGCTCTTCGAGCAGTTCGGGTTCACCCCCGACCGGATCGTGGCGGCGGCGCACGCCTCGCTGGCCCGGGTGGGCGACATCACCGGTTTCACCACCGGCAACTGAGGGAGCGTAAACGGCATGACCGACAAGCTGAATGAGCTCACCGCCGCGGGTGTGGCGGTCTGGCTCGACGATCTCTCCCGGGTGCGTCTGAGCTCCGGCGGGCTGGACCAGCTCCGCCGCGAGAAGCACGTGGCCGGGGTCACCACCAACCCGACGATCTTCGCAAAGGCGCTCAGCGACGCCGACGAGTACAACTGGCAGCTTCGCGACCTGGCCACCCGTGGCGTGGACGTCGAAGAGGCCGTCCGGATGCTCACCACGTACGACGTACGGTGGGCGTGCGACGTGATGCGCCCGTCCTACGACGGCAGCGCCGGCGTGGACGGCCGGGTCTCCATCGAGGTGGACCCGCGCAGCGCGCACGACGCCGACAAGACGGTCGCCGAGGCCAAGGCGCTGTGGTGGCTGGTCGACCGGCCCAACCTCTTCATCAAGATCCCGGCCACCGAGGAGGGCCTGTCGGCGATCGCCGACACGCTCGCCGAGGGGATCAGCGTCAACGTGACGCTGATCTTCGGCCTGGACCGCTACTCGGCGGTGATGGAGGCGTTCCTGGCCGGCCTGGAGCGGGCCAAGGCCAACGGTCACGACCTGTCCACCATCGGCTCGGTCGCGTCGTTCTTCGTCTCCCGGGTGGATTCCGAGGTCGACAAGAGGCTCGAGAAGATCGGCTCGGACCAGGCCAAGGCGCTGCGCGGCAAGGCCGCCGTGGCCAACGCGCAGCTCGCGTACGAGCGGTACACCGAGGTCTTCTCCTCGGACCGCTGGAAGGCGCTCGAGGCCGCCGGCGCGCACCCGCAGCGGCCGCTGTGGGCCTCCACCTCGACGAAGAACCCGGACTACCGGGACGTCATCTACGTCGAGGAGCTGATCGCCGCCGGAACGGTCAACACCATGCCGGAGTCGGTCATCCACGCGTACGCCGATCACGGCGAGACCCGCGGCGACACCGTCACCGGGTCCTACGACGCGGCCCGGAAGGTCTTCGCGGACCTGGAGTCGGTCGGGGTGGACATGGCGGACGTGATCGTCACCCTGGAGCGCGAGGGCGTGGAGAAGTTCGAGGCGAGCTGGCAGGAGCTGCTCGACGGCGTCAGCAAGTCGCTGAAGGCCGCGGCGAAGGGCCAGGGTGCGCCGAACAAGGCCGCCGAAGGCAACGCCAAGGCCGCCGAGAAGGCCGGTGGCGCGTGAGCGAGCCGATCAGCACCCAGCGAAGTGGAGTGGCGGCATGAGCGAGCGCAGCGAGCGAATCGGCAAGCCCAGCGTGCAGGCGCCTCATGACGGCACGGAACGAAGTGGAGTGGCGGCATGAGTGATCTTCTTGCCGGGCCGGCGGAGGCCGCCGCCGGGCTCGCCGTCTACGGCGCGGACGCGGTCGACAAGGCCGCGCCCGCCTCGACCCGGGAGGCGCTGGTCAAGGCCGGCGTCCCCGGGCGGCTGGCCGCCAAGGACACGACCCTGTGGGGTTCGGACGCCGAGGCCGAGGCGAAGATCCGGCTCGGTTGGGTGGATACCCACCAGCGCAGCCGGGAGCTGCTGGCGCAGCTCGCCGAGCTGAAGGCGGAGCTGGCCGACCTGGACCACGTCGTGCTCGCCGGCATGGGTGGCTCGTCGCTCGCCCCCGAGGTCATCACGCGGACCCTGGGCCGGCCGTTGACGGTGCTGGACACCACCGACCCGGGCCAGGTCCGGGCGGCCCTCGGTGACCGGCTGGAACGCACCGTGGTGGTGGTCGCCAGCAAGTCCGGCTCGACGGTGGAGACCGACAGCCACCGCCGCGCCTACTGGCAGGCGTTCCTGGACGCCGGGATGACCGAGGCGGAGGCCGGCCGGCACTTCGTCATCGTCACCGACCCGGGCTCGCCGCTGGAGGCGACCGCGACCGAGATGGGCGCGTTCACCGTGCTCGCCGACCCGAACGTGGGCGGCCGGTACTCGGCGCTGACCGCGTTCGGGCTGGTGCCGTCCGCGCTGGCCGGCGTCGACGTGTCGGAGCTGATCGACCAGGCCGACGCGTTGGCCCGGTCGCTCGCCGCCGACAGCGACAACCCGGCGCTGGCGCTGGGCGCCGCGCTGGGCGCCGCCGCCACGCTGGCCCGCGACAAGGTCGCCCTGGTGTCCGACGGCACCGGCATCGACGGTCTGGGCGACTGGGCCGAGCAGCTCATCGCCGAGTCGACCGGCAAGGCCGGCGTGGGCATCCTGCCGGTGGTCGTGGAGTCACCGCAGAGCCCCGGCGCGACCGGCCCCGACGTGCTGACCGTCAGCTACGGCGGCGCGCTGGCCGCCGGTGACGTGCCCGGCGGCGGCGCCGACCCGGACGTGGCCGTCAACGGCCCGCTCGGCGCGCAGTTCCTGGCCTGGGAGTACGCCACCGCGGTGGCCGGCGTGGTGCTCGGCATCGACCCGTTCAACCAGCCGAACGTCACCGAGTCCAAGGAGAACACCAACAAGATCCTGGCCTCGGGGCTGCCGACGGAGGAGCCGTCGTTCACCGAGGGCGCGATCGAGGTGTACGCGCCGCAGGGCGCCCCGGGTGACCTGGCCGGGGTGCTGCGGTGGCTGCTCGACGGGCTGGGCGACGACGGTTACCTCGCGGTGATGGCGTACCTCGACCGGTTCGCCGACGCCGACACGGCCGGGTTGCGGCCGTTGCTGGCCGGCGCGTCCGGCCGGCCGGTCACCTTCGGCTGGGGGCCGCGGTTCCTGCACTCCACCGGCCAGTACCACAAGGGCGGCCCGCAGGTGGGCAGCTACCTGCAGGTGACCGGCGCGGTCGCGGAGGACCTGGACGTGCCGGGCAAGCCGTACACCTTCGGCGAGTTGCAGGCGGCGCAGGCCGCCGGCGACCGGCAGGCCCTCGCCGGCCGGGACCGGCCGGTGCTGCGACTGCACCTGACCGACCGGGCCGCCGGGGTCGCCCAACTGCTCGACGCGGCCGGTCAGCTGCGCACGTGAGGATGGACGACGTGACCCAAGGCGTGAACCCGCTACGCGACCCGCAGGACCGCCGGTTGCCCCGGATCCCCGAGCCGTGCGCTCTGGTGATCTTCGGGGTGACCGGCGACCTGGCCCGCAAGAAGTTGCTGCCCGCGGTCTACGACCTGGCGAACCGGGGGCTGCTGCCGCCCGGTTTCGTGGTGCTCGGCTTCGCGCGCCGCGACTGGGGCGACGGTGACTTCGAGACCCTGGCCTGCGAGGCGGCCAAGAAGCACGCCCGTACGCCGTGGCGGGACGAGGTCTGGGCGCGGCTGGCCGGCAACATCAAGTTCGTGGGCGGCTCGTTCGACGACGACGCCGCCTTCGACCAGCTCGCCTCGACCTTGGACGACCTGCGCCAGACCCACGGCATCGCCGGTAACGCGGCGTTCTACTTCTCCATCCCCCCGGCCGCCTTCCCCGTCGTGCTCAAGCAGTTGGCCCGCACCGGGATGGCCGACAACGACAAGTCCGGCGGTTGGCGCCGGGTCGTGGTGGAGAAGCCGTTCGGCAACGACCTGCCGTCGGCGAAGGCGCTCAACGACCTGGTCGACGACGTGTTCACCCGGCAGGACGTCTTCCGGATCGACCACTACCTGGGCAAGGAGACCGTCCAGAACATCCTGGCCCTGCGGTTCGCCAACAACCTGTTCGAGCCGCTGTGGAACTCCAAGTACGTCGACTCGGTGCAGATCACCATGGCCGAGGACGTCGGCATCGGCACCCGTGCCGGCTTCTACGACACCGTCGGCACCGCCCGCGACGTGCTGCAGAACCACCTGCTCCAACTCCTGGCCCTGGTGGCGATGGAGGAGCCGACCAGCTTCGACGCCGACGAGATCCGGGCCGAGAAGCTGAAGGTGCTCAAGGCGATCACCCTGCCGAAGGACGTGGCCCGGGACACCGTCCGGGGCCAGTACCTGCCCGGCTGGGTGGGCGGCGAGCGCGCGGTCGGCTACCGGGAGGAGCGGGACGTGCCCGCCGACTCCACCACGGAGACGTACGTGGCGGTGCGCCTCGGCATCCAGAACCGGCGCTGGGCCGAGGTGCCGTTCTACATCCGGGCCGGCAAGCGACTCCCCCGGCGGGTCACCGAAGTCGCCATCATGTTCAAGAAGGCGCCGCACCTGCCGTTCAACGACGCCGACATGGAGTCGCTGGGCAACAACCAGTTGGTCATCCGGGTGCAGCCGGACGAGGGCGTGGTGCTCAAGTTCGGCTCGAAGGTACCGGGCACCACCATGGAGGTCCGCGACATCGCCATGGACTTCCAGTACGGCGAGGCGTTCACCGAGTCCAGCCCGGAGGCGTACGAGCGGCTCGTCCTGGACGTGCTGATCGGGGACCGCACGCTGTTCCCGGACGCCGCCGAGGTCGAGCAGAGCTGGCAGGTCATCGACCCGCTGGAGCACGCCTGGGTGGGTACCACCCCGGAGCCGTACCGGGCGGGCGAGTGGGGTCCACGGGCGGCTGACGAGATGCTGGCCCGTGAGGGCCGCGCTTGGAGAAGAGCATGATCGGGCTGTGGGACACCACCGGCAACGAGGTGGTCAAGGCGCTGGCCGCCGAGCGGCGTAGCGCCGGTGGTGTGGCCAGCGGCATGGCGCTCACCCTCATCGTGGTGGTGGACGAGAAGCGCGTGCGCGAGGCGGAGGCGGCGGCGACCATCGCCGCCGCCGCCCACCCGTGCCGGCTGGTGGTCGTGGTCCGCTCCGACATCGAGCGGGACCGGAACCGGCTGGACGCGGAGATCGTGGTCGGCGGTCGTCTCGGCCCGTGCGAGGCGGTGGTCACCCGGATGTACGGGCGGCTCGCCCTGCACGCCGAGTCGGTGGTCATGCCGCTGCTGGTGCCGGACGTACCGGTGGTGACCTGGTGGCACGGTGAGCCGCCCGCGGAGATCGCCACCGACTTCCTCGGTGTGGTCGCGGACCGGCGGATCACCGACTCCGCGCAGGCCGCCGACCCGGTGGAGGCGCTGCGCCAGCGGGCCCGGGACTACGCCCCGGGCGACACCGACCTGGCGTGGACCCGGATCACCCCGTGGCGGACCCTGGTCGCCGGGGCGTTCGACACCACCAGCGAGCAGGTCACCGAGGCGACCGTCGTCGCGCCACCCAGCGACCCGACGGCGGCCCTGATGGTCGGTTGGCTGTCCAGCCGGCTCGGCATCACCCCGCGCCGGGTGGACACCAACGACTTCCCCCGCATGCGCGAGGTGCAGCTGACCTGCGCCAACGGCGACAAGCTGACGCTGACCCGCGAGGACAGCCTGGCGGTGTTCCGGCGGACCGGTCAGGAGGATCGGGCGCTGCCGCTGGTCCGTCGGCCGCTCGGCGACGAGCTGGCCGAGGAGCTGCGCCGCCTCGACGCCGACCAGGTGTACGCGGAGGCGTTGGGCGCGACCGCCGGCCTGCGCGGTCTGGAGCAGCGCCCGCCGCAGCGGGTGCACGTCTGGAAGGATCCGGCCACGGCCCAGCGCGCCGAGGCCGGGGTCACCGCGCACACCGGCACGAGCGGCGAGAGCTGAGCAGTACGACACCGGCAGGGCCGGGACGCACCGTCCCGGCCCCGCACCGCCACCTCCGGACGCTCGGCGTCCGGGCACGACGCGACAGCGACCGCCCAGCGGTCCGGAAACGAAGGCACAACCCATGAGTGAGGCGAGTGTCGCCGTCCACGCCGACGCCGATCTGCTGGCGCAGGCCGTGGCGGCCCGACTGCTGGTGAAGGTGCTCGACGCCCAGGCCGACCGGGGCGAGGCCGCGGTGGTCCTCACCGGTGGTCGGGTCGCCGCCGCCGTCTACCGGGCGGTGGCGCAGCTGCCGGCCCGCGACGCGGTCGACTGGTCCCGGGTCGACGTGTGGTGGGGCGACGAGCGGTTCCTGCCGTCCGGTGACCCGGAGCGCAACGAGACCCAGGCGCGGGCCGCCCTGCTGGACTCGGTGCCGCTGGACCCGGCCCGGGTGCACGCCATGCCGGCCTCCGACGGCCCGGCCGGCAACGACCCCGAGGCGGCCGCCGCCGCGTACGCCGAGGAGCTGGCCCGCGCCGCCCGGCCGGGGCACGCCGCGCTGCCGCACTTCGACGTGCTGATGCTCGGTGTGGGCGAGGACGGGCACGTCGCCTCGGTCTTCCCGGAGCACCCGGTGCACCACGACACGCGGCCGGTCAGCGCGGTGCGGGGCAGCCCGAAGCCGCCGCCGGTGCGGACCACCCTCACCCTGGGGGCGATCAACACCGCCGAGGAGGTCTGGCTGGTGGCCGCCGGCGCCGACAAGGCACGCGCGGTGGGCATGGCTCTGGCCGGCGCGGGGCCGGTGCAGCTCCCGGCCGCCGGGGTGCACGGCGTGGACCGTACCCGCTGGTTGCTGGACCGCGCGGCCGCCGCGGACGTGCCGGCCCGCCTGCGCAGCCTGCGCTGAGTGAAAGGAAGGGCCCCTTATTACCGCCTGGCGTTGAATAAGGGGCCCTTCCTTTCACTCGCCGCGTCGGCGGCGCAGCGCGGCGAGGGCCTCGGCCAGCAACGCCTCCCCCTCCTCGGCGGTACGCCGCTCCTTCACGTACGCCAGGTGGCTCTTGTAGGGCTCGGCGCGGACCCGTCCGGGCGGGTTCTCGGCGTCCAGGCCGGCGGGGAGCCCGCAGCGGGGGCAGTCCCACAGCGGCGGCGCCGTGGCGTCGGCCGCGATCCTGATGTCGGTCTGGTGATCGTTGCGGCACCAGTAGGTGACGGCCTGTCGGGGGGCCGGCTGGTGCCGCTCGTCCGGGCGCATGGGCGCGGACCCGACGCGGGCGCCACGGATGACATTGCCACTGGGCACGGCTGCTCGCTCCTGTCGTCGGAGGGGACCCGCCGCCGTCGGGGATGGGCGGCGGGCGACGCGGTGCAGCGGAGAAAATACTGCGCGCGGCCCGTCGAGTGACGGACCGCGCGCAGATTGTACGACTTGGCGGGCTTGCTCAGGTGCCGCTGTTCATCTGGAGACGGAGCCAGAGACCCAGCCCGACGATTGCCGCGAACCAGACGACACCCACCAGAACGGTGTACCGATCCAGGTTCTTCTCGGCCACCGAGGAGCCGGCGAGGCTGGAGCTGACACCGCCGCCGAACATGCTCGACAACCCGCCGCCCTTACCGCGGTGCAGCAGGATGAGCAGGGTGAGCAGAATGCTCGTGATGACCAGCAACACGATCAACGTGTATGCGAACCAGATCGGCATGGCTGGGGGCAGTCCTCTCGTAGCGATCCTCGCCCGGACAGGTCGGGCACTCCGGCACCGACCGGTGGACGGGCGGTGTCCAGAATAGCGAGCGATCAGCGAGCGATGTGCTCGGGGAAGCGGCAGATCTGCGCGAATTCCTCCGCGTCCAGGCTCGCGCCGCCCACCAGGCCGCCGTCCACGTCCGGCTGGGCCATGATCGAGGCGACGTTTGACGCCTTGACCGAGCCGCCGTAGAGGACCCGGACGGCGTCAGCGGTCTCGGCGTCGAAGCGCTCCGCCAACCGCTGGCGGACCGCGCCGCAGACCTCCTGGGCGTCCTCCGGCGTGGCCGTCTTGCCGGTGCCGATCGCCCAGACCGGCTCGTACGCGATGACGACCTGGCGTACCTGCTCGGGCGTGAGCCCGGCGAGGCCCCCGTCGAGCTGGTCGGAGCAGTGCGCCACGTGGGTGCCCTGCTCGCGCACGTCCAGCCCCTCCCCCACGCAGAGGATGGGGGTCAGGCCGTGCGTGAGCGCCGCCTTCACCTTCGCGTTGACGACCGAGTCGTCCTCGTGGTGGTAGGCCCGCCGCTCGGAGTGCCCGACCACCACGTACGTGCAGCCGAGCTTGGCCAGCAGCGGCCCGGAGATGTCACCGGTGTACGCGCCGGAGGCGTGCGGGGACAGGTCCTGCCCGCCGTAGCCGATCAGCAGCTTGTCGCCGTCGACCGCCGTCTGCACGGTGCGCAGGTCGGTGAAGGGCGGCAGCACCACCGTCTCGACCTCGGTGAGCTGCTTCTCGGTGAGGCTCGCGGCCAGCTTCTGCACGAGCAGGTTGGCCTCGAGGTGGTTGAGGTTCATCTTCCAGTTGCCGGCCATCAACGGCCGGCGGGTCGTGCTCGCCATGCTCAGTTCTCCAGGGCCGCGATGCCGGGGAGGGTCTTGCCCTCCAGGTACTCCAGGGAGGCGCCGCCACCGGTGGAGATGTGACCGAAGCTCGACTCGTCCAGGCCCAACGCCCGCACGGCCGCCGCGCTGTCACCGCCGCCGACGACGCTGAACGCGTCGGCCTTGGTGATCGCCTCGGCGACACCCCGGGTGCCGGCCGCGAAGGCGGCCATCTCGAACACGCCCATCGGCCCGTTCCAGAAGATCGTCTTCGCCTGGGACAGGGCGGCGGCGAAGCCGGCGACCGTCTCCGGGCCGATGTCCAGGCCGAGCCGGTGGCTCGGGATGCCGTCGACGCGGACCGTGTCGTGCGCGGCGTCCGGCGCGAACGCGTCCGCGACCACCACGTCGACCGGGAGCAGGATCTTGCCGTCGGCCCGCTCCAGCAGGTTGCGGCAGGTCTCGACCATGTCCTTCTCCAGCAGCGACGTGCCCACCTCCAGGCCCTGGGCCTTGAGGAAGGTGAAGCACATACCGCCACCGATGAGCAGCCGGTCGACCGTCGGCAGCAGCGCCTCGATCACGGCCAGCTTGTCGGAGACCTTGGACCCGCCGAGCACCACCACGTACGGCCGCTCGGGCTCGCTGGTCAGCTTGGAGAGCACCTCGACCTCGCGCAGCACCAGCCGGCCGGCCACGTGCGGCAGCCGCGCCGGCACGTCGTACACGCTGGCGTGCTTGCGGTGCACGGCGCCGAACGCGTCGTCGACGTACGCGTCGCCGAACGCGGCGAGCTGGTCGGCGAACGCGCCCCGCTCGGCCTCGTCCTTGCTGGTCTCACCGGCGTTGAAGCGCAGGTTCTCCAGCAGGGCGACCTGGCCGTCGGCCAGGTCGGCGACGGTCGAGCGGGCGGAGTCACCGACGGTGTCGGTGGCGAAGTGCACCGGCGCGCCGAGCAGCTCACCGAGCCGGTCGGCGACCGGGCTCAGGCTGAACTGCGGGTCGGGCGCGCCCTTCGGGCGGCCCAGGTGCGAGCAGACGACCACCTTCGCGCCGGCCTCGACCAGCGCGCCCAGGGTCGGCAGCACCGCGCGGATGCGGCCGTCGTCGGTGATGGCACCGGACTGCTTGTCGAGCGGGACGTTCAGGTCGGCGCGCACCAGCACGCGCCGACCCGACACCCCCTCGGCGAGCAGGTCGTCGAGGGTCCGGATGCTCACAGCGACGAACCGACCAGCTTGACGAGGTCGACGAGGCGGTTCGAGTAGCCCCACTCGTTGTCGTACCAGCCGACGACCTTGACCTGGTTGCCGATGACCTTGGTCAGCGGCGCGTCGAAGATGCACGACGCCGGGTCGGTGACGATGTCGGAGGAGACGATCGGGTCCTCGTTGTAGACCAGGATGCCCTTGAGCGGGCCCTCCGCGGCGGCCTTCAGCGCGGCGTTGACCTCGTCCACGGTGGTCTCCCGGCCGACCTCGACGGTCAGGTCGGTGGCCGAGCCGGTCGGGATCGGCACCCGCAGCGCGTACCCGTCGAGCTTGCCCTTCAGCTCCGGCAGCACCAGGCCGATGGCCTTCGCGGCGCCGGTGGAGGTCGGGACGATGTTCAGCGCGGCGGCGCGCGCCCGGCGCAGGTCCTTGTGCGGCGCGTCCTGCAGGTTCTGGTCCTGGGTGTACGCGTGGATCGTCGTCATCAGACCCTTGGTGATGCCGAACGTGTCCTGCAGGACCTTCGCCATCGGGGCGAGGCAGTTCGTCGTGCACGAGGCGTTGGAGATGATGGTGTGCTTCGCCGGGTCGTAGGTGTCGTGGTTGACACCCATGACCACGGTGACGTCCTCGTTCTTCGCCGGGGCGGAGATGATGACCTTCTTGGCGCCGCCGTCGATGTGCGCCTTGGCCTTGGTGCCGTCGGTGAAGAAGCCCGTCGACTCGATGACGACGTCGGCGCCGACCTCGCCCCACGCCAGCGCCGCCGGGTCCTTCTCGGCGAACGCCTTGATGGTCTTGCCACCGACGGTGATCTCGTCGGCGGTGGCCTTCACCTCGTACGGCAGGCGACCCAGGATGCTGTCGTACTTGAGCAGGTGGGCGAGCGTGCCGTTGTCGGTCAGGTCGTTGACCGCCACGACCTCGATGTCGGCGTCGGACGCCAGCACTGCCCGGAAGAAGTTACGGCCGATTCGGCCAAAGCCGTTGATGCCAACCCGGATGGTCACAGGTCCCATCTCCTCGCGTTCTGGTCCGCCGGCTTGACTCAACGGGCCGGCGGGAATGGTGTGCGCCGACCGTTGGAGCCGGCCGTCGACGGTTCATCTCGGCCACCCCGCCGCGCGGTCTGAGGACCTGACCGCCCGAGGCGGTGGGCACGACGAGAGGTGCCGATGTCGGCCCCCTTGCCGTACTCAGCGACCCTATCCGAGCGTGCGGGAGCACGCCGCGCCGGGGCGTGCTCCCGGCGCACCGTACGGGCCCACCGTCCTATCAGACCACGAGCATGTCGGGTGTGACGGCTGCTTCCGTATCCGGGATGCCGAGGTCCCGGGCCCGCTTGTCGGCCAGCGCCAGCAGGCGGCGGATCCGCCCGGCGATGGCGTCCTTGGTCAGCGGCGGGTCGGCCAGCGCCCCCAGCTCCTCCAGCGACGCCTGCCGGTGCTCCAGGCGCAGCCTCCCCGCGTCGGTGAGGTGGTTGGGGGCCTCGTCGGCCAGGATCTCCAGGGCGCGGGTGACCCGGGCGGCGGCGGCCACCGCGGCGCGCGCCGAGCGGCGCAGGTTCGCGTCGTCGAAGTTGGCCAGCCGGTTGGCGGTGGCCCGCACCTCCCGGCGTACCCGACGTTCCTCCCAGGCCAGCACGCTGGAGTGCGCGCCGATGCGGGTGAGCAGCGCGGCGATCGCGTCGCCGTCCTTGACGACGACCCGGTCCACCCCGCGTACCTCACGGTTCTTGGCCGTGATGCCGATCCGGCGGGCCGCGCCGACCAGCGCGAGCGCCGACTCCGGCCCCGGGCAGGTGATCTCCAACGCGCTGGAGCGGCCGGGCTCGGTGAGCGAGCCGTGCGCCATGAACGCGCCCCGCCACGCCGAGACCGCGCAGCAGACGTTCGCCGCCACCACGTGCGGGGGCAGCCCCCGCACCGGCCGGCCGCGCACGTCCAGCAGGCCGGTCTGCCGCGCGAGCGCCTCGCCGTCCTTGACCACCCGGACGATGAAGTGGCTGCCCTTGCGCAGCCCGCCGGAGGCGAGCACGTGGATCTCGCTCGGGTAGCCGTAGACCTCGGCGATTTCCCGGCGCAGCCGACGCGCCACCGCGCCGGTGTCCAGCTCCGCCTCCACCACCACCCGGCCGGAGACGATGTGCAGCCCTCCGGCGAAGCGCAGCAGCGCGGCCATCTCCGCCCGCCGACAGCAGGGCTTGGGCACGTCGACCCGACTCAGCTCGTCCTTGACCGCAGCCGTCATCGCCATTGTGCGTCCCCTCACGGACCTGTTCCGGCGTGTCGCCGGTGATTACGTACGTGTCTAACGATCGGCGCCCAGGACAGGCACCAGCGCGGCGCCCAGGGCAGCCGGATCATGGCGGGGAGTGCCGTCGGTGACGGCGACGGGGGCTAGGACCAGGCGGGCACCCAGCGATTCTGCCGCACGTTCGACCGGTTCCGGGTCACCCACCGCCTTGGCGTCCGCCAGCACGAGATCAACCTTCAGCTCCGGCAGGTACCAGTGCAGCGCCGCCAGATGATCGGCGACCGAGAGGCCGAGGGTCTCCTTCTCCGCGGCCAGGTTCAGCGTGACCAGGCGTCGGGCCGAGCTGGACACGATCGCGTCGGCCAACTGCGGCACCAGCAGGTGCGGCAGCACGCTCGTGTACCAGCTACCCGGCCCGAAGATCAACCAGTCCGCCGCGCCGATCGCGGCCAGGGCCTCGGCGCAGGCCGCCGGGGCGGCCGGCGTCAGGCGCAGCGACTCGACCCGCCCGGTCGTGACCGCCACCTGGTGCTGACCGCGCACGGTCCGCACCTCGTCCGGGGCGTCCGGGTCGACCCCGCGCACCCGCGCCTCGATGTCGACCGGCTGGCGCGACATCGGCAGCACCCGCCCGACCGCGCCGAGCATCGCCCCGGCGTGCTCCAGCGCCGCCACCGGGTCGCCGAGCAGCTCCATGAGGCCGCTGAGCACCAGGTTGCCCACCGCGTGCCCGGCCAGGCCGTCCGCGCGGGCCCCGTCACCCGCCGCCGGGTCCGCGTCTGTCGGCTTTCGGGCAACCGGGTCCGCGTCCGTCCGCAGCGCGTCGCCGGCTGCCGGGGTCGCGTGCGCTCGGGCAACCGGGTCCGCGCCCACGCCGGGCGCGTCGCGCGCCGCCGGGGCCGCGTCGGTCCCGGCATGCTGGGGTACGCGGACAGCCTGCGCCGCCGCGAAGCGGTGCTGGAAGAGCCCGGCGCTGCGTCGGGTGGCCGGATGGTCGCCGGCCAGCGCGACCAGGGCCTGCCGCAGGTCACCCGGGGGCAGGCCACCCCGTTCGGCGCGCAGCCGGCCACTGGAACCGCCGTCGTCGCCGACCGTCACCACGGCGGTGATGTCCAGGTCGAGTTCGGGGGCGCAGTGCCGCAGCGCGCGCAGCGACGCCGACAGGCCGTGCCCGCCGCCGAACGCCACCACCCGGCGCGTCGTCATTCCCGCCCCAGGTCGCGGTGCTGGGCGTTCGCCGCCAGCCCCGACTGACGCAGCCGGCCGGCCAGCTCCTCGGCGATGGCCACGCTGCGGTGCTTGCCGCCGGTGCAGCCCACGGCCACGGTCAGGTACCGCTTGCCCTCCCGCTCGAACCCCGTGGTGGTGGCGTTGACCAGGTCGGCGTACGAGGCCACGAAGGCGTCCGCGCCCTCCTGCCCCAGCACGTACGCGCTGACCGCCTCCTCCCGGCCGGTGTGCTCGCGCAGCTCCGGCACCCAGTACGGGTTGGGCAGAAACCGGGCGTCCAGCACGAAGTCGGCGTCCGGCGGCAGGCCGTACTTGAAGCCGAACGAGAGCACGGTCACCCGCAGCCGCCGGGCGTCCTCGCCGCCGAACAGCTCCTCGATGCGCCGGCGGAGCTGGTTGACGTTCAGGTGGCTGGTGTCGATGATCACGTCGGCCTGGTCGCGGGCCTCCTCCAGCAGCCCGCGCTCGACGGCGATACCGTCGGCGAGCCGCCCGTCACCCTGCAACGGGTGCGAGCGCCGGACACTCTCGAACCGACGGATCAGCACCTCGTCGTCGGCGTCGACGAACACCACCCGGGGCGAGAAGCCGCGCTCCTTCAGCTCCCGGATCGCCCCCGCCAGGTCGGTGGAGAAGGCGCGCGAGCGCACGTCCAGGACCATCGCCGTACGCCGGGCGGCGCCGCCGGCCTTGAACGCCAGCTCGGCCATGTCGAGCATGAGCGCCTGCGGCAGGTTGTCCACGACGTAGTAGCCGACGTTCTCCAACGCGCGGGCGACGGTGCTGCGACCGCCACCGGACAGCCCGGTGACCACCACCAGGGTGGTCTCCGACTCGGCCGTCGGCTGCCCGTCACCGACAGTGTGCGCCTCGCTCACCCGTACCCCCAAGACGTGGCGCCGCGGCCGCCATCGGCCGCGATTGGTCAATCAGCGACTCTATCCCGCCGGTCGGGGTGGGCACGGGCACGCCCGCCGCCGCGCGCCGCGGGCGGGCCGGGGGCGTGGTAGCGCCGCCCTCCGGCGACGGAACGTTCAGCCGCGCGGATCGCGTCGCAGGCCGGTCACGAACGACGACCAGGCGTCCCGGCCGAAGACGAGCGCCGGGCCGCCCGGGTCCTTGGAGTCCCGCACCGCCAGCCCCTCGGGGAGTACGGCCACCTCGACGCAGTTCGAGCCGCTTGCACTGCTTCGGCTGCTCTTACACCACGTGGCCGTGGGAGTGTCCGGAGCCGTCATCGGTCAAACCCCTTGCGTCCCGGTCAGTAGTCACCCGCCACCCGTGCCAGGAAGCCAGCCGACTCGTCAGGGTCGAGCGCCTTGGCCATGAGGTGATCGAACATGAGTCTATATCGGGCGACGTGCCTCTCCTCTTCGAGCAGGAGCGTGCTGGAGTCGTTGTCGAGATAGACGACGGTGGGGTCCAGGCTCGGATCGGCATAGTCGAGCAGGGTGAACGGGCCGCCCATTCCCGCGTGCGCGCCGGCGGCGAACGGCAAGATCTGGATCTCGACAGTAGGCAGCTCACATGCCTCGATCAGGCGGGCGAGCTGCGCTCGCATCACGTCCCTGCCACCCACGACGCGACGGACAGCCGCCTCATCAAGCACCATCCACAGCTTCGGCGGCACGTCGCGCGAGAGCATGGCCTTGCGGGCGAGTCGGGCTGCCACCCGCCGGTCGGTCTCGTCCTGGTCGGCGGTGCTGCGACCCGCTCTGACGATGGCGCGGACGTACTGCTCCGTCTGCAACAGGCCGGGAACGTACAGACACTCGAACGCGCTGATCGACGTCGCCTCCGCCTCGAAGCCGACGAAGTCGTCCGGCAGCACGTCGCCGTACGCGCTCCACCACCCCTTCTGCCGGGACTGCCGCAGCAGCGCGTTCAGCGACTCCCGCTCGCCCTCGGATGCGTCGTAGAGGTCGAGCAGCGGGGGCAGGTCCTTGGGCATCACCCGCGAGTGTCCGAGTTCGAAGCGGATGACCTTCGTCCGGTGCCAGCCCAGGATCTTGGCGACCTCCTCGGCGGTGTGCCCGGTGCGGTCCCGCAGGCGGCGCAACTCGCGCCGCAGCCGGCGGGCTCTGATCGTCGGACTGGGCACCTGTGCCATCGCCGCCGTCACCTCCACTGTGAGTGATCGATTCTTACCCAAGAGCGACGACACCTCAAGCATCTGTTTCCAAAGAATGGCGACGTTGCATTTTTGCCTCGCCTGGTCCAGGCTCTTGACGAGGATCCGCTACGGAGAGGCAGGGCATCGTGACGGACAATCGATCGTCTCGTTGGGATGGTGAGTCCCGGCGGCCCCGTGACGGCCAGGACGACCTGACCGACCTGCTCGACCGGGCCGACGTGTCCGAGCGGGTCCGGGCCGCCATCGAATTCGCGTTGGCAACGCCGGAGACACTGTCGTCGTACCTCATCGCTCTGGGTCCGACGGAGCGCGAGCGGCCGGCGGCCCGGCGCTGGACGCTGCACCTGTCCTACCTGGCGACGGACCTGACGGAGGCCCGCGACCAGGCCGTCGTCTACACGGAGGGGTTGACCGCCCTGCGCCCCGAGGTGGCCGCCGGGGCCGCGCTGCTGTCCCGGGCCGACGCCTGGCACCACGTCGAGCCGGTGTTCTGCGGCCGGAGCGGCCCCGACAACGAAGTCTGCATGGACGTCAACGGACACCCCGGCTTCCACAGCGCGGCCGGCATCGGTGGGCTCTGCTGGGGCGACGGAGACGGCACGTCGGCGCAGTGACCGTCGCGGCGCGGCGGACGCGCCGGCCGCCGTGCGGGCGATGCTGTCGGGGAGGGCTCGTAGACTCCCCGGATGGCTTCCCCGACCGAGCTGCGGACCGACGACGCGCTGGCGGCGCTGCGCCGGGTGTTCGGCTACGACGCCTTCCGCGGCTTCCAGCAGCAGGTCATCGACCATGTCGTCGCCGGCGGCGACGCGCTGGTGCTGATGCCCACCGGTGGCGGCAAATCGCTGTGCTACCAGATCCCGGCCCTGGTCCGCGACGGCGTCGCGGTCGTCGTGTCGCCGCTGATCGCGCTCATGCAGGACCAGGTGGACGCGCTCACCGCGGTCGGCGTACGCGCCGGCTTCCTCAACTCGACGCAGACCCTCGACGCCCGCCGCCGGGTCGAGGCGGCCTTCGTGGCCGGCGAGCTGGACCTGCTCTACCTGGCGCCGGAGGCGCTCGGCGTCCGGTCCACCCTCGCCCTGCTCGACCGGGGGCGCATCTCCCTGTTCGCGATCGACGAGGCGCACTGCGTGTCGCAGTGGGGGCACGACTTCCGGCCCGACTACCTGGCCCTGTCGATGCTGCACGAGCGGTGGCCGCAGGTCCCCCGCATCGCGTTGACCGCCACCGCGACGAGCGCCACCCGCCGCGAGATCGCCAGCAGGCTGGGCCTCGACGACGCGCGACACTTCGTGGCCAGCTTCGACCGGCCCAACATCCAGTACCGGATCGTGCCCAAGCGGGAGCCCCGCAAGCAACTGCTCGCCCTGCTGCGCGACGAGCATCCCGGTGACGCGGGCATCGTCTACTGCCTGTCCCGCGCCTCGGTCGACAAGACCGCCGAGTTCCTGACCGCCAACGGCATCGCCGCGCTGCCCTACCACGCCGGCCTCGACGCGGCGACCCGCGCCGCCAACCAGCACCGCTTCCTGCGCGAGGACGGCCTGGTCATGGTGGCCACCATCGCCTTCGGCATGGGCATCGACAAGCCCGACGTCCGCTTCGTGGCCCACCTCGACCTGCCCAAGTCGGTCGAGGGCTACTACCAGGAGACCGGCCGCGCCGGCCGCGACGGGCTGCCGTCCACCGCCTGGCTGGCGTACGGCCTGCAGGACGTGGTGCAGCAGCGCAAGCTGATCGAGACGTCCGACGGCGACCTGGCCCATCGCCGCAACCTCGCCGCGCACCTCGACGCGATGCTCGCGCTCTGCGAGACGGTCCGGTGCCGCCGGGTGCAGCTACTCGAATACTTCGGCGAGAGCGAAACCTCGGCCTGCGGCAACTGCGACACCTGCCTCAACCCACCGGAGTCCTGGGACGGCACGGTCGCCGCCCAGAAGCTGCTGTCCACCGTGTTCCGCCTCGACCGCGAACGCAACCAGCGGTTCGGCGCCGGGCACTGCGTCGACATCCTGCTCGGCAAGCAGACCGACAAGATCAGCCAGTACGGTCACGACGCGCTGACCGTCTTCGGTATCGGCACGGAGTTGAGCGAGGCCGAGTGGCGGGGCGTGGTCCGGCAGCTCCTCGCCGAAGGGCTGCTCGCCGTCGAGGGCGACTACGGCACGCTCGCGCTGACCGAGGCGAGCGCCGACGTGCTTGGCCGTCGTCGTACCGTCACCATGCGCCGCGAACCGGAGAAGCCGGCGTCGAGCCGCTCGTCGAAGCCGCGCGGCTCGTCCACCGTCGCGGCCGAGCTGACCCCGGCCGCCGCGTCCGTCTTCGAACGGCTGCGCGCCTGGCGGGCGGCCACCGCCAAGGAGCAGGGCGTGCCGGCGTACGTCATCTTCCACGACGCGACGCTGCGCCAGATCGCGAGCGACGAGCCCACCTCGCTGGCCGAACTGTCCCGCGTCAACGGCGTCGGCGAGAACAAACTCGCCAAGTACGGCGAGCAGATCCTGGCCGTCCTCGCTGGCGAGTGACCTTATGCCGAAAGGGCCGGACCCCGTGGGGTCCGGCCCTTTGCGGTGTGGTTGTCAGCTGGTGGCGTAGCCGCGGGTGGCGATCCAGTCGGCGAGGTGTTCGACGGTGATGTCGTAGGCGGCGGTGTTCGCATCGGCGGAGTCGGCGATCCGCACGGTGTTGCCGGCATCGCGGTAGCCCACGACGCTGATGTA
>NZ_JBFAOC010000070.1:0-32335 GCF_040675055.1 Micromonospora sp. NPDC049662 | reverse complement strand
GGCCCCGCCCCCCCCCCCCCTAACACCCCCCCACCCCCCTACCCCCCACCCCCCCCGCGGGGCCCCCCCCCCCCCCGCCCCCCCCCCCCCTCGCTGTCGTGTCTGGACGGGCCGTGTGCTCCCGGCGAGCCGCCGTCCCCGCACGCCGCCCACGGTGCCCGCGCCGATCTTGCACTTTCTGCTGCGACATCCCGGGCGTCCCACCCCTATCGACGACCGAAAGTGCAAGATCGCGGGCAGCGGGATGGTCCGTGCCTGTGTTCACCAAGTCGTGACCGTCTGGGCGATCAAGTCGGTTTGGATTTTTGGTGGGTCGGGAACTTAACGGTCACGACAGGAAGCACACATTGTGTGTCAGACATTCTTAGAAGGAGGGCGACCGTGGAGCTCACCGTGTGGGGCATCATCACTGCCATCGTTGTTGGTCTCATCGTCGGGGCGCTCGGCCGCCTGGTTGTTCCGGGCCGCCAGAACATGCCGATCTGGCTGCACCTGCTGATCGGTGTCGGCGCGGCTCTGCTGGGCACGGTGCTGGCGCGGGCGATGGGTATCGCGACCGAGACCGCTGGTATCGACTGGACCGAGCTGCTGGTGCAGGTCGTGGTGGCCGCTATCGCGGTCGCGCTGGTGGCTGGTGTGGGTGGCCGCCGCCGCGTCACCCGGTAACAACCTGGCATCACCGCACCACTCGAAAGAGCGCCCGGCCAAACGGCTGGGCGCTCTTTCGTGACGTCAATGCCCGGGTTCGGCCCGGTTCCACGAGCAGCGGCACCGTCCACCTGCGGTACGGTCGCCACGCTTCGGCCTGCCCGCCCACTGTCGTAAAGGATTTCTTCGTACTAAGGTGCGGCGGAGAAGGTTAGTGCCAGGCGACGCGAGGGGAGAAGTGGCGTGAACAGGTGGAAGCGGTTGGCCCCGGTCACTGCCGTGGTGGCCTCGGTCGCCATGGTGTTGGGCGGCTGTGGGGGCTCCGGCGAGGAAGCGACCGACGACAGCAAGCTCACGGTCTGGATGATGGGCGAGGGTGGCGACGCCCAGAACGCCTTCCTCGACGGCGTGGAGACCGAGTTCCGGCAGAAGCACCCCGACACCGATGTGGTGGTGCAGTACATCCCCTGGCTGGAGGCGCCGAAGAAGTTCCAGGCCGCGCTGGCCGGCGGTGAGGGCCCGGACATCACCGAACTGGGCAACACCGAGACCCAGGGCTGGGCCGCGCAGGAGGCGCTCGCCGACGTCAGCGGTCGGATGGGTGGCTGGGCGGACGGCAAGGACCTGCTGCCCGACCTGGTACGCAACGCGCAGCTCGACGGCAAGCAGTACGGCGTCCCCTGGTACGCGGGCGTGCGGGCCATCTACTACCGCACCGACTGGTTCGCCGAGGCGGGCGTGCAGCCGCCGAAGACGTGGGACGAGTTGGTGACCGTCGCCAAGGCGGTGCAGGCCAAGAAGAAGGGCACCTACGGCATCGCGCTGCCGGGCAACTCCGAGCTGCCCTTCTACTCGTTCCTCTGGGGCGCGGGCGCGGAGATCGCCACCAACCAGGGCGGTGCGTGGAAGTCCGGCTACTCGACGCCGGAGGCGCAGCGGGCCGTCAAGTACTGGACCGACCTGGTCACGGTCCACAAGGTCGCCCCACCGGCCGCCGCCGGCTGGAACGAGATCGACGCGCGGACGCAGTTCGCCACCGGCAAGGCCGCGATGGCGTTCGCCGGTAGCTGGCAGCAGGCCGCCATCAAGAAGGACAACCCCGAGATCGAGAAGGTCTGGGGTACGTTCCCGATCCCCGGCCCGGACGGCAAGGCCGCGCCCGGTTTCGCCGGTGGCTCCGACGTGGCGATCTGGAAGGACAGCGAGCGGCAGGACCTCGCCTGGGACTACCTGACCGTGCTGCTGAACAAGAAGAACGCGCAGAGCTTCGCGAGCAGCCTCGGATTCTTCCCCGTCTACAAGGACCTGGTCGCCAGCGACACGTACGCCAACGACAAGGTGATGGCGGCCTTCGCCACCACCATGCAGAACACCAAGCTCACGCCGCTCACCCCGAAGTGGGTGGAGGTCAGCCGGACGAAGACGGTGACCCAGGCGATGAACAGCTCGGTCATGAAGGGTCAGAAGACGGTCGAGAAGGCTACCGCCGACGCGGCCGGTGAGATGGAAAGCATCCTCAACTCCAAGTGACCACGCTGACCGAGGTGCCGGAGACGTCCGCCGCGCGGGAGAACCCTGCGCGGCGGCGTCGCCGGGTCGACCGCCTGCCCTACCTGCTGCTCCTGCCCGCCCTCGTCATCATCGGGGTGCTGCTGCTCTGGCCGCTCGGCCAGGTGGTGGCGATGTCCTTCTACCGGCTCAACAGCGTCCGGCAGTTGCGGGGCGACCGGGAGTGGCCGTGGGTGGGGCTCGGTAACTACACCGACATTCTCACGGATCCGTTCTTCCTGACCGTCCTGCGCAACACCGTGCTGTTCGCCGCGGCGAACGTGTTGCTCACGATGGTGCTGGGCACCCTGGTCGGACTGCTGCTCAACCGGCTCGGTCGCAAGATGGCGACCTTCGTGGCCAGTTGCGTGATGCTCGCCTGGGCCACCCCCGCGCTGACCGGCACGATCGTCTGGAAGTGGATCTTCGACGACACGAGTGGCCTGGTCACCTGGCTGTTCAACGCTCTGCCGGACGGACTCTCGAACGCCCTGTTCGGTCGTAGCGACTGGACCGGTTACGGCTGGTTCAACTCGCCGCTGCTGTTCTTCGCGATCCTCACGCTGGTGGTCGTGTGGCACTCGTTCCCGTTCATCGCGGTGAGCGTGCTCGCGGGCCTCAAGAGTGTGCCGAGTGAGTTGCATGAGGCGGCCCGGGTGGACGGCGCGAGCCCGTGGCGGGTCTTCTGGAAGATCACCTTCCCGCTGCTGCGCCCGGTCTTCGGGATCCTGATCGTGCTCTCCACCATCTGGGACTTCAAGGTCTTCACCCAGCAGTTCGTGCTGGCCGGTGGCACCCAGGACCGGCCGACGTTCATGCTCTCGATCTACTCGTACGCCGAGGCCTTCTCGCCGCCGCCGAAGTACGGGCTCGGCGCGGCCATCGCGGTGATCCTCACGCTGATCCTGCTCGTGGTCACCGGCTTCTACGTACGGATGGTGCTCAAGCAGGAGGACGAGTCGTGAAGAAGGTCGCCCTCAACGCCGCCGGGCTGCTGGTCGCGCTCTTCGCGGCCTTCCCGGTCTACTGGATGATCTCGACGTCGCTGAAGCCCAGCAACGAGATCTTCTCGGCCACCCCGCAGCCGGTGCCGACCCATCCGACGCTGGCACACTACCGGGAGATCCTCACCGGCAACCTGATCCCCGGGGTGACCTTCCTCGACTTCTTCGTGAACAGCGCGATCGTCGCGGTGTCCACGGTGGTGCTCAGTGGGCTCGTCGCCCTGCTCGCCGCGACGGCGGTGGCCCGGTTCCGCTTCAAGCTCCGGACCAGCTTCCTGATCATGCTGCTGATCGTGCAGATGATCCCGTTGGAGGCGCTGGTCATCCCGCTGTTCCTGATGATCCAGCGGCTCGGGCTCTACAACACCCTGCCCAGCCTGATCCTCACGTACCTCGGCTTCTCGCTGCCGTTCGCGGTGTGGATGCTGCGCGGTTTCGTCGCGGCCGTGCCCAAGGAACTGGAGGAGGCGGCGGCCATCGACGGCGCGAGCCGGGCCCAGACGTTCCGGCGGGTGCTGTTCCCGCTCGTCGCGCCCGGCCTGGTCGCGACCAGCATCTTCTCGTTCATCACGGCGTGGAATGAGCTGATCTTCGCGTTGACGTTCATCAACGACCAGGGGCGCTACACCCTGCCGGTGGCGATGACCTTCTTCTTCGGCCGTGACGACACCAACTGGGGGCCGGTGATGGCCGCCTCCACGCTGTTCACCCTGCCGGTCATCATCTTCTTCCTGCTGGTGCAGCGGAAGATGGTCTCCGGCCTGGTGGCCGGAGCGGTCAAGGGCTGAGCGCAGGGCCGGTCGAGGGCCGCGCCGCCGCCGGTCGTCGTCCGGAGCCCGCCTCGGCTCGACCGCCCGGTGAATCGGCTCGACCGCCCGGTGAATCGGCTCGACCCCCCTGCGAGGCAGACCCTAGGCTGGCCGTCATGGCAGGCAGGGTGGCAGCGGTGAACCTCGGCATCGTGACCGAGGCGGAGTGGGCCGGCGACGCGAGCGGTCGCAGCGGCATCGACAAGCGGCCTGTCGACGGGCCGGTGTCGCTGCTGACCGACGGCCTGGCCGGTGACTTCATCGGCGAGCGGGCCCACCACGGCGGGCCGGACAAGGCCGTCTACGCGTACGCCGAGGAGGACGCCGCGTGGTGGTCGGCCGAGATGGGCCGGTCGATCCGTCCGGGCGGCTTCGGGGAGAACCTGACCACCTACGCCGTCGACGTGACCGGCGCGGTCATCGGTGAACAGTGGGCGGTGGGCACGGCGGTGCTCCAGGTGACCATGCCGCGCACCCCGTGCACGACGTTCGCCGGCTTCTGGGGCGTACCGGATCTGATCAAGCGGTTCACGGTCCGGGCCACCCCGGGGGCGTACCTGCGGGTGCTGCGCGAGGGCGAGGTGGGCGCCGGCGATCCGGTCGAGGTGGTGGAACGGCCCGCGCACGGGGTGACCATCGGCGAGGTGTTCCGGGCGACCAGCCTGGAGCCGGAGCTGCTGCCCCGCCTGCTCGACGCGGACGACCTGCCGGAGCCGATCCGGGACAACGTCCGCCGCCGCCTCGCCGCCCGTTAGCCGACGTCGAGGGCGCGAGCGCCCATCCGTCGTTCTGAACGCGGTCTTCCATTCTCATTATCGAGAGTGATACCGTTCGGTCGTGGAGATGTCGAGAGAGCGCTGGGCGGACCTGGCGCTGCATCCGGTGCGGATCCGGATCCTGCGTGCGGTCGCGGGCACGCGCCTGACCACCCAAGGGCTGCTTGAGCTGCTGCCCGATGTCCCGCAGGCCACGATGTACCGGCACCTGGCGATCCTGGTCAGGGCAGGGCTGGTCGAGGTGGTTGACGAACGCAGGGTTCGCGGCACCGTCGAGCGGGTGTACGCGTTGCCCGCGCACGGCGCGACGCTCGACCCGGCGGCCCTCGCCACGGCTACGCGGGAGGACCACGCGCGTTACTTCACGGCGTTCATGTCGAGCCTGCTGTCGGAGTTCTCCCGCTATCTCGCCCGAGAGCGGATCGACTTCGCCGCCGACGGTGTGGGCTACCAGCAACTCGTGCTGCACCTGACCGACGGCGAACTGGGCGAGTTCGCCGCCGGTCTCAACGCACTGGTTGGCCCGTTGCTCGGCAACCAGCCCGGCGGTGAACGGATCCCGCGACTGTTGGCGACCGTTCTGCTGCCCACCGATCTGCCGACGACCGACAGGCGTACGCCTGCGCCGACGGACGACTCCGACACGACGAAAGGGGATGACTGATGGCATCGGTCATGGTGACCAACGATGTGATCGACATTCGGTTCACCGGATGGGAGCGGGTCTGGGTCGGGCGGGAGCAGTTCGCACTGCCCCTCACCGCGGTGCGGCACGTCGCCCTGGTGGACAACCCGCTCCGTCTGGCCCGTGGCGCCCGCCGCGGATACGTGGTGTCCGGCTTCGCCAAGATCGGAGTATGGGGCCTGTACGGCGGTCCTCGGCAGCTCGTGGCAGCCCGCCGGGCGGAACCGGGGCTGCACCTCGTTCTAGACCGGGCGTCGGCAGGCGGCGAGTTCGACCAGGTGGTGCTCTCCAGCCCGGCCGCGCCAGGCCTCGTGGAGACGATCACGCGTGCCATGGCGGCCCGCGCGTGACCGGCGACCACCTCGCGATCGAGGTGTCGTGCCTGACAAAGCGCTACGGTGACGTGACCGCCGTGCATGACCTGAGCTTCACCGTGCAGCCCGGTGTGGTCACCGGATTCCTCGGCCCGAACGGCGCCGGCAAGACCACCACGATGCGCATGATGACCGGGCTGGTGTCGCCGACCAGTGGCACCGCCACGATCGGCGGGCTGCCGTACGGCCAACTGGCCCGGCCCTCGCGCACTGTCGGCGCCGTGTTCGACGCCAACGCGTTCCACCCTGGACACACCGCCCGCGACCACCTGCGCGTCTACGCCGCGATGGGCGGATATCCGGACAGCCGGGTCACCACCCTGCTCGACCTTCTCGGCCTCGCCGAGGCCGCGCACCGTCGCACCCGAGGATTCTTCACGGGCAGCCCGGTCTGGACACCGAGGCCGGCCTCCGCGCGATCCTCGGCATTCTCGGCTACACCGCGTTCGTGCCGGCCGCCGCCGGGGCCCTGGCGGTCACCTCCGAGTACCGACACCGCACCGCCGCGGTCACCTTTCTCTTCGCTCCGCGCCGTGGGCGGGTGCTCGCCGCCAAACTCGCCACGTACGCGGTCGTCGGCCTCGCGTACGGGCTCGTTCTCGCGGGCACCGCCGCGGTGGCCCTGTTCGCTGTCGCCGCCGCCCGCGACGTCCCACTCGGTCTGCCAGCCTCCACGGTGCTGGCGCTGCTCGGCCGTATCGCCGTCGCGATGGTGGTCTACCTGCTCCTCGGGGCCGGGATGGGCGCCCTCATCCACCACCAGATCGCGGCGCTGTGCGTCGTGATCGGCTATCTGTACGTGGGGGAGCCGGTGCTGATGATGATCCCGGGCGTCAACACGCTCTACCCGATCCTGCCCGGCGGAGCCACCGCCGCGCTGACCGATTTCACCTACGTCGCCGACGCCATCTCCACGGAAGTCGGCAGCGGCACCGTCAACCTGCTCCCACCGGCGGCCGGCGCTCTCCTGCTCACCGCGTACGCGGTGGCCGCCTCGGCGATCGCCCTGTTGCTGCCCCTGCGTCGAGACGTCACGTGACCGGCTGAAGGCGACGGGGCTGACCGTGTTGCCGGGGCGACGGGCCAGCGTTGGGGTGGCCCGCGGTCGCCAAGAACCGGATGTCGGGGCTGAGGGCCTGCCGTTGCCCGTATCGTCCCCCTTGAGGGCATGCGGTGGAGGCCGGGTGAAGCGCGATGTCGATGGCTACGGACGGCGGCGCCATGGCAGCGGCGCCCGATCCGGCGCTGGAGCGTCCGGCGTTCCTGGAGCTCTTCTTCGACCTCGTCTACGTCTTCGCGCTGGTCACCTTGGCGACGATCCTGGCCAACGACCTGACCTGGACCGGCGTCGCCAAGGTGCTGGTGCTGCTGCTCGCGTTCGCGATGGTCTGGGCGCTGAGCGTGTGGACCGCGGACACCATCGACCTGACCAGTCCATCCGGGCAGGGGCATCTCACCTCGGTGGCGGCGGCCAGCCTGCTGTTGGCGGCGGCCGCGGCCGAGGCGTACGGCGATCGCGCGCTGCTCTTCGCGATCACCTTCGTGTTCATCCCCCTCAGCACGACCGTCTACTACGCGGTTGTCGTCTCGAGGGGCCGGCCCCTGCGGCGGTCGACCATCCGGATCCAGACCTGGAAGTGCGTCACCGGCGTCGGCTGGATCGCCGGAGCGCTCGTCGGCGGCTCGGGCCAGCTGTCGATCTGGGCGCTCGCGATCGTCGTCGAATACGTCGGGGCGGTGTGCGGCTGGCCGCTGCCCCGGATCGGCCGCTCACGACCGGGGGACTGGCGGCTGGTCCACGCGCGGGTGGCCGAGCGCTACCGGCAGTTCGTCATCATCGCGCTCGGGGTGTCGATCTTCGTGACCGGGACGACCTTCAGTCGGAGCGATTACACGCTGGCGAGGGCCTGGGCGCTGCTCGTGGTGTTCAGCACTGTGGTGCTGATGTGGCGGATCTACATCTACCGCGCCGGTGAGCTGCTGACCGAGGCGATCGTCAGGTCGACCGACCCGGCGTTGCTCACCCAGTCCGCCGCGATCACCCATCTGATCATGGTGGCCGGCATCGCCGGGGCGGCGGTAACCAGCGACCTCGTGGTGAATCGACCGTTGGGCGAGACCCCGCCGTCGTGGGCCGCGGTCATCCTCGGCAGCCCCGCGTTGTACCTGATCGGCCGGGGCCTGCTCGACTTCACCGTGTTCGGACGCATCTCGCGGTCCCGGCTGGCCGGCGTGCTGCTGCTGGGGTGCCTGGCGCCGGCCACGCCCGTGCTTCCGCCGATCCTGGTCGCGCTGCTCGCCATGATCGTGCTGGCCCTGATCGCCGTGGCGAACCTGGCCAGCACCCGACGACACACGCGTGCGCCGGCGCCGCCGATGCTGGGGTGAGACTCCGCGCGGTGGGTGGGGCGATCCCTCACCGGGCCGGCGCGGTGACCTCGGCCCGTCTGCGACGGGCGGCCAGCCCCTCCCCGGCCAGGGTGAGCAGCAGGACCAGGTTCGCCACCACCAGGACGGCCAACGGCGGCAGCCGGAACGTGCCGGGCGCGACAAGCGCGCACAGCAGCACGACCGCCAGCAGCACGATCGCCAGCACCCGGGACCAGAGGATCCGCGCCGTCACCACGGCGTCGAACAGCACGCTGCCGAGCAGGAACAACGCCGGTCCGCCGAGAATGGCGGCCATCACGTCCGCCGGGGCGTGACCGGCCGGCCGGGCGATGACCATCGAGGTGCCGGTCGAGACCAGCACCACCCCGGCCACCATCACCAGGTGGGTGTACGAGGTGGAGGTGCCGGAGCGGACCCGCTCCACCGTCGTGACGCTCGGTGGGGCCAGGATTCGCCGGACGCGCTGGAAGTAGAGCTGGAACACCAGCACCGCGCTGACGAACGCGACCGCGCTGGCGGTCACCTGACCGGCGGTGAACCCGCTGCCGGCCAGCCCCGTGCCGATGCTCAGGATCAACTCGCCGAGCGCGACGATGAAGATCGCCCGGTGCCGCTCGGAGAGGTGCACCCCGGTGAAGATCTGGCTGGCGAGTTCGGTACGCCCCAGCCCCGGCGTCGGCCAGCCGAACCGGGCCGAGCCGAGGTCGACCGCCACCGCGAGCGACCACAGCGCCAGCCGGGCCGTCCCGTCCACGAACACCCCGGCCACCCACGGGGTCACGGTGACGCCGAACCAGAAGAAGACCCGGATGCTCCGGGCCTGGATCGGGCGGTTGATCCGGGTGCCGGGGATCAGGACGGCGTCACGGACCAGGTGGATGCCGAAGTACGCGGCGACGAAGAGCCACCCGTACCGGCCGAAGGCGTGTGGTGTCGCGATGGCCATCAGCAGGGCGCCGAACATGACCAGCAGGACGGTCGCCTGGATGATCGGCAGCCGGGGGTTGAACAGGTCGGTGAGCCAGGCCGTGAGCACCCAGACCCACCAGGCGGCCAGCAGCAGGACGGCGGTCTGCGCCGCGTTCCGGATGCTGAGGTCATCACCCAGGCTGGCGGAGAGTCGGGAGAGCAGGAAGATGTAGACCAGGTCGAAGAAGAGTTCCAGGAAGGTCGGATATTCCGGCTCGCCCCGACGGCGAAGGATCCGGGGGAGGGGAGCGGACGTCATCGCGGCTGCCTCCTGTGCCACCCCGCGCCCGCCCGAGCGCCGCGCCCCGGCTCTGCCTACCCCTCACGCTACCGACAGCGCGGCACCTGGTGGCCCGGAAGCGGATACGGCGACGGCCCCCCGCCGACAGTGGCGGGGGGCCGTTCTCAGCAGCGGGTGATCAGCGCAGCCAGGGGATGTTGCGGTCGAGCAGACCGCGCTCCTTGAGCTCCTTGCGCAGCGGGATCTCGTCGTCGACGTACCCGTCCCAGTTGATGCCCCAGTAGTTGGCGGTGTGGGTGCCCTCACCGATCAGCTGGCGCTGCACGGGCGTGCGGTTGCGGTACCACTCGCCGTTCACGTCGGGGTGCAGCTCGTCCAGCGGACGGATCCACCGGTAGGTGTAGCCGACGAAGAGCATCTTGCGGGTGATGGTCGACAGGTTCGTCGAGCGCGAGTGCCACTGCCGGCGGTCGAAGATGAACGCGTCGCCCGGGTTGGCGGTGATCTCCACCGTGCCCTCCGGGTCGGGGTTCTGCACCGTGAGGTCCGCCGGCCGGGACAGCGAGTTCTTCAGGTGGCTGCCCGGGATGACCTTGGTGGCGCCGCGGCCGGTCTCCGACAGGTCGGACAGCACGTACGCGACCTTCAGCGAGAACATCGGGCGGGGCAGGTTCGGGTCCATCGTCTCCGGGTCGGAGTTCTGCCGGTACCCGTCCTGGTGCCAACCCCAGTACGGCTTCTCCGGCTCGGCGGCCGGCGGGGTGACGTCCAGGTGGTTGTGGTGGGTGTAGATGTTCCAGCCGGCCAGCCCCCACATGTACGGGAAGGCGATCGGGTGGGTCAGCAGCTCACCGAAGAGCTCGTCGCGCTCCAGGAAGCCCAGCAGGTGCAGGGTGCCGTCCTTCTTGGTGGTGCCCTTGGCCTGCTCCTCCGCGTAGACGCGGTCGACAGCCGCCTCCAGCGCCGCCCGGTGGTCCTCCGTCAGGACGTTGCGCAGCAGGAGGAAGCCCTGCTCGTGGAACTCCTTGCGGTCAGTGTCGCTGATCGGTTCGTAGCCGGTCCGGTCGCCGTAATCGAACACCGCGTCGTACCCCTCCCCATGAGGTGAAACCATTTCTGGCACAGGCCGCCGATCGTAACGCGAGTGCCGGGGCGGTGGGAGGGCGAGCGGCGACGGTACGGCCCGGGGTCGGACCGCGTGCAGCGGGACCGGTGCGGCGAGTCACATTTACGTGATCATCGGGTGATTCTGCGGCTGTTTGTCCGATTGTGCGGTCACTGCCGGTTAAGAGATCCGGGCTCGGTCAGCCCTCGGCAAAGACCTCGGCCACCACCTGGCCGGCGGGGCCCTGCTCGCCGGTCACCTGGCCCCAGGTGCCGTTGCGGGCGGTCCACTCCAGGTCGCCGAAACGGACCCGCTTCACCCCGTGGTCCTGGGCGTGCGAGACCAGCCAGTGCGCGTACCGCCAGCCGTCGCGCTGGCCCTGCGCGGTCACCGCCAGCCCTGTCTGGCTGGCCTTTTCGGCGCTCGACACACCCCAGTCCAGCGCCAGGTTGCGGGTCAGCTGCGCGGCCGCCGCCGCGCCGTGCATCACCGGGGTACGCCCCACCGTGCAGGCCACCGCCTCGGTCGCGTCGCCGAGCAGGGCCTTGGTGAGCACCTCGGAATCGTCGGCCCACTTCTGGTACGCCTCGGGGAACGCCGAGCGCTGCACCCGCTGGGCGGCATCGGTGACCCGCATCTTCTCCCAGTCGCGCACCTTCTTGAGCGCCTTGTAGAACCTGTTCGCCGCGTACCGGGGGTCACGGATCTGCTCCGGCGTGCCCCACCCCTTGCTCGGGCGCTGCTGGAACAGCCCGAGCGAGTCGCGGTCACCGTGGTCGAGGTTGCGCAGCCCCGACTCCTGGTACGCGGTGGCCAGCGCGACCACCACGGCGCGCTCGGGCATGCCGCGCTGGACGCCGATCGCCGCGATGGTGGCCGCGTTCGCCATCTGCTCCACGTCCAGGACCACCCGGCCGTCGGCCTGGACCGTGCAGGTGCGTCCCGCCAGTGGCAGCCGCAGTTCGTCCCCAACCCGCTTCAGGACGAGCCAGATCGCGATCACGGCGACGAGGATGAGCACTACTCCGCCCGCCACGGCAGCCCGAGTTCGCACCCACACCTCCTGATCGACAGTTCGACAAGCGTACGTCCCCGCCGGCGTCATCCGGGCCGTTCGACCGGTTCGGGCTTCGCTCAGCCGTCGCGCGCCGATCGGGACGTTCCCCCTGGCGCGCGGAACTCACCTGCGGAGGGAGATCGTGTCTGCCGCGTCACCCGTCGTCAACAGCCGGAAGAGAATGCCTGGCCAGGACCTTTCCCGGTTGACACGTCAATCGGACGTGCCAGCGCCGAGGAGGAATTCGATGGGAACGCTGGACGGCAAGGTGGTACTCGTGACCGGCACGGGCGGTGGTCTGGGGCGCGTCGCGGCGCTGACCTTCGCCCGCGAGGGCGCGAAGGTCGTCGGGGCCGACATCCAGGTGGACGGCAACAACGAGACGGTCGACCTCGTCCGGGCCGCCGGTGGGGAGATGACGAGCGTCGCGCCCGTCGACCTGACCGACCCGGAACAGGTCCGTCAGCTCGTCGAGGACGCCGTGGCCGCGTACGGGGGGCTCGACGTCGTCTACAACAACGCGGCCGCGCTGCGCTTCGGCCCCCTGCCGGACTTCTCGGTCGACGACTGGCGGTACACGATCGCCGGTGAACTCGACATTCCGTACCTGGTGTCGAAGTTCGCCTGGCCGTACCTCGTCCGGCGCGGTGGCGGCGTCATCATCAACGCGGCCTCGATGGCCGGGATGATCGCAGGTCACGTCCCGCCGATGGTCGGCCACACGGCGGCGAACGCCGGCATCATCGGCATGACCCGCCAGCTCGCGCTCGAAGGGGCGCCGCACGGCATCCGGGCGGTGGCGGTCAGCCCCGGACCCATCCTCACCCCGGCCAGTGAACGCGACCTGGGGGACGACCAGGAGGCCCGGGACGCGATCACGGCGAAGACGCTGCTCAAGCGCTTCGCCCGCCCCGAGGAGGTCGCCGAGCTGGTGGTCTTCCTCGCCTCGGACCGGGCGTCGTACATCACCGGCGCCAACTACGCGGTCGACGGTGGCGCGACGGCGTGGTGACCCTTCGGGGCGCCGCCGCAGCCGGCCGACGTCCGCGGTCCTACCCGGCCTGGTCACCGCGTTCGGCGTCCAGAGCGGCCACCCATCGCGGCGACCTCTTCTCCCGGAACGCCGTGACCCCCTCGCGGCCCTCGTCGGAGAGGAAGTAGCCGGTCGAGAGCGCGGCGAGACGGGCCAGGTCACCGCGCAGCTCGGCGGTGCCCGGCCGGCGCAGCAGATCCTTCGCGCCGGCCAGCGCGCCGGGCGCGCCGCGGACCAGGGAGTCGCAGTAGCCCCGCACCACGTCGTCCAGCTCCTGGGCCGGCACCGAGGCCGTCACCAGGCCGACCTCGACGGCACGCCGCCCGTCGAAGGTGTTCCCGGTCAGGTACAGCTCGGCGGCGGCGCGGGGGTGCAGCCGGGGCAGCACGGTCGCCGAGATCACCGCCGGGATCACCCCGATGCGGACCTCGGTGAACGCGAACGTCGCCTCGTCGGCGCAGACCGCGAGATCGGCGGCGGCGATGAGGCCGAGTCCGCCGGCCCGCGCGGGCCCGGCGACCCGGGCCAGGATCGGCTTCGGGCACTCCCAGAGCGCCGCCAGCACGTCGCCCAGCATGCCGGCGGGCACGGTTCCGCTGGCGTACGCCGCGGCGGTCTCCTTCAGGTCCGCGCCGGAGCAGAAGACCGGCCCGGTGTGGTCGAGCACGATCACCCGGACCGCGTCGTCGGCCACCGCGTCCGTCAGCCCCGCCAGCAACTGGGTCATCAGGGCGGTGGAGAGCGCGTTGCGGTTGTGCGGGCTGTCCAGGGTGAGGGTGGTCACCCCACGGGCCGTGGCGACCCGCACGAGCACGTCGGGAGAGGTCATGCCGGGCACACTAGTGGCCATGCCCGGCGTCCTTCCAGATGGTGAGACCGTCCCCGTCGACGGATCGTTGCCCGCCACCGCCACCACGGCGGTCGGCGCGCGCGGCTTCGGCGTGTACGTCCACGTCCCGTTCTGCGCCAGTCGCTGCGGCTACTGCGACTTCAACACGTACACGGCCGCCGAGTTGGGTGGGGGCGCGAGCCGCGAGGCGTACGCCGACACCGTGCTGGCCGAGCTGGCGCTCGCCGCCCGGGTGCTCGGCGACAACCCGCCACCCCGCGTCGACACCGTCTTCGTCGGTGGCGGCACGCCCACCCTGCTCCCCGCCGACGACCTGGCCCGCATCCTCGAGGGCATCGACCGCACCTGGGGGCTCGCCGCCGACGCCGAGGTGACCACCGAGGCGAATCCGGAGTCGGTCACACCGGAGTCGTTGAAGCTGCTGCGCACGGCCGGCTACACCCGGATCTCGCTGGGCATGCAGTCCGCGTCGCCCGGTGTGCTGGCGATCCTGGACCGTAAACACAGCGCCGGCCGGGCCACCGCCGCCGCCCTCGAGGCGCGCGAGGCCGGGTTCGACCACGTCAACCTGGACCTGATCTACGGCACGCCGGGGGAACGGGCCGAGGACTTCGCCGGCACGCTGGAGCAGGTCGTCGACGCCGGGGTCGACCACGTCAGCGCGTACGCCCTCATCGTGGAGGACGGCACCCGGCTCGCCGCGCGGATGAAGCGCGGCGAGGTGCCGTACCCCAGTGACGACGTGGCGGCGGACCGCTACCTGGCCGCGGAGGCCGCCCTCGACGCGGCCGGCCTCTCCTGGTACGAGGTGTCCAACTGGGCGCGCGCCGACGAGGCCCGGTGCCGGCACAACCTGCTCTACTGGACCGGCGCCGACTGGTGGGGCCTGGGCCCAGGCGCGCACAGCCACGTCGGCGGGGTGCGCTGGTGGAACGTGAAGCACCCCACCACGTACGCCCAGCGGCTGGCGGCCGGCGCGTCACCCGGCCTGGCCCGCGAGGTGCTGACCACGGACGAGGCGCACATGGAGGACGTGATGCTCCGGCTGCGGCTCGCCAGCGGACTGCCGCTGGGGGTGCTCGACGACGCCGGCCGGGCCGGTGCCGCGCGGGCCCTCGCCGACGGTCTGCTGGACGCCGAGAGGTACGCCGCCGGACGGGCGGTCCTCACCCTGCGCGGCCGGCTGCTCGCCGACGCGGTCGTGCGGGACCTGCTGCCCTGAGCCGGACGCCCGCCCGGCCGGCGGCGGTGTGCCGGACCGGCCGGGGGAGCGGCCGGCCCGGATCACTTGATGAGGTTGGCGGAGAGCGGGTAGCGGTAGAGCTGCCCCTCGTTGGCCTTGATGCCGGCGAGGATGCCGCACACGGCTCCGAGCACGACGGCCGCCACGACGCCGATGAAGCCGATGAAGATGCAGGACAGCACCCAGCCGACCAGGCCGACGATCGACCAGACGAGCTGGAAGTTGAGCGCCGACACGGCGTGCGCCCGGACGGTCGGGGACTGGCTGCCCCGGGCCAGCAACGCCACCAGCGGGGCGATCCAGCCGAGCACGCCCGCGCTGATGATCATCCCGGCCGCGCCGCCGAAGTGGGCGACGAGCGCCCAGGTCTTGTCCTCGTTGTTGGCGTAACCGCCGCCGGGGCCGCCGTACGCGCCGCCGGTCGGATACCCGCCAGTCGTGCCACCCGGCGGGGGGTAACCCCCTGGTGGGGGGTAGCCGCCCGGCGGAGGGTAGCCGCCCGACGGCGGTTGGTCACCGGTGGGCGGCGGATAGCCACCGGCTGGGGGATAGCCGCCCGGGCCGGGCGCCCCGGACAGTGGTGCGGTGGGCGGCTCGGCCGACGAGGACGAGCCGGGGAGATTCGGCTCCGGCGGGTAGTTGCCGGGGTCTCCCGCGCCGGGAGGGCGAGGTGGTTCAGTCATGGTTGTCACGGTAGGTGCCGTGAGCAACGCCGCACCAGAGCGACATCGCCCTGTCGTCCGGGCCGATCGGCCCGCGGG
Organism: Micromonospora sp. NPDC049662; assembly: GCF_040675055.1. Taxonomy (NCBI): domain Bacteria; kingdom Bacillati; phylum Actinomycetota; class Actinomycetes; order Micromonosporales; family Micromonosporaceae; genus Micromonospora; species Micromonospora sp. NPDC049662. The sequence continues at coordinate 16,841 of NZ_JBFAOC010000070.1, read as the reverse complement.
ATGTCACGGGCCGTCGTTGATCATCGCGTCGGCGGGCACGCCGACGTAGACTGGCACTCGTTACAGTCGAGTGCCAGGACGGTCCGTCGGCCCGGGTGGGCCGGCGGCCGACGTGCGACAGGAGGTGCGGAGGATGGGTCTGGACGACCGGAAGCTCGCCGTGCTCCGCGCCATCGTCGAGGACTACGTCTCGACCCAGGAGCCGGTCGGCAGCAAGGCGCTGGTCGAGCGGCACCAGCTCGGGGTCTCCCCGGCGACGGTCCGCAACGACATGGCCGTGCTGGAGGAGGAGGGCTACATCCGGCAGCCGCACACCAGCGCCGGCCGGGTGCCCACCGACCGTGGCTACCGGCTCTTCGTCGACCGGCTGTCCCGGGTCAAGCCGCTCAGTCCGGCCGAACGCCGGGCCATCGAGCGCTTCCTCGTCGGGGCCGTCGACCTCGACGACGTGGTCCACCGCACCGTACGGCTGCTCGCCCAGTTGACCCGGCAGGTGGCCGTGGTGCAGTACCCGAGCCTCGCCCGCTCCTCGGTCCGCCACCTGGAGCTGGTGCCGATCTCCACCACCCGGCTGATGCTCGTGATGATCGCGGACACCGGCCGGGTGGAGCAGCGGCTGGTGGAGCTGCCCGGACCGGTGCCCGCCGACGACGTCACCGACCTGCGTCGCCTGGTCAACGAGAAACTCGCCGGTGAGCGCATGTCGGACACCCCACCGCTGGTGCAGGCGCTGGTGGAAGAGGCGCCGGTGCAGCTGCGCCCGGCCATGACCACGCTCTCCACCGTCCTGCTGGAGACGCTCGTCGAGCGGCACGAGGAACGCATCGCCCTGGCCGGCACCGCCAACCTGACCCGGGGTGGTCTGCTCGACTTCCAGGGTTCGCTGCGGCCCATCCTGGAGGCGTTGGAGGAGGAGGTCGTGCTCCTCAAGCTCATCGGCGAGACCGAGCCCAGCACGACCCGGGTGCTGATCGGCGACGAGAACGAGTTCGACAACCTGCGTGCCGCCTCGGTGGTCAGCACCGGGTACGGCCCGGGGGCCACCATCGTGGGCGGCCTGGGGGTGCTGGGGCCCACCCGGATGGACTACCCCGGCAATATCGCCATGGTGCGCGCCGTGGCACGCTACGTGGGCGAGCTGCTGGCCCAGAACTGACCAGTCAGGGCCGACGGCCGGCTGCGGCCGCCGGTCGGCGCAACGCGAGACGAACATGAGGACACGGAACGCAGTGGCCAGGGACTACTACGGCATCCTCGGTGTCAGCCGGGAAGCCTCCGATGACGAGATCAAGCGTGCCTACCGCAAGCTGGCACGCCAGTTCCACCCGGACGTCAATCCGGACCCGGAGGCCCAGGAGAAGTTCAAGGACATCAACGCCGCGTACGAGGTCCTCTCGGACGACCGGAAGCGGCAGATCGTCGACCTGGGTGGCGACCCGCTCGCCCCCGGCGGCGGGGGCGCGGGCGGCCCGGGTGGTCCGGGGGGAGCCGGCCCGTTCGTCGGTTTCCAGGACATCATGGACGCGTTCTTCGGTGGCGCCGCGGGCGGCGCCGGCCGCGGGCCGCGTCCACGGACCCGTCCGGGCGCGGACGCGATCCTGCGCCTCGAACTGGACCTGCACGAGACGGCGTTCGGCGTCGAGGCCCCGATCACCGTGGACACCGCCGTGCTCTGCACCACCTGCTCGGGCGCCGGCACCGCGGCCGGTACCCACCTGGCCACCTGCGAGGCGTGCGCCGGCCGCGGCGAGGTGCAGTCCGTGCAGCGCACCTTCCTCGGCCAGGTGGTCTCGGCCCGGCCGTGCACCGTCTGCCAGGGCTACGGCACCACCATCCCGCACCCCTGCCCAACCTGCGCCGGTGACGGCCGGGTACGCACCCGCCGATCGCTCACCGTCAAGATCCCGGCCGGCGTCGAGGACGGCATGCGGATCCGGCTGGCCCAGCAGGGTGAGGTGGGCCCGGGCGGTGGCACCGCCGGCGACCTCTACGTGGAGATCCACGAGCGTCCGCACGACGTCTACTCCCGCAAGGGTGACGACCTGCACTGCCGCGTCACCGTGCCGATGACCGCCGCCGCGCTGGGCACCCGGCTCACCATCAAGACGCTGGACAGCGAGGAGACCGTCGACGTCAAGGCCGGCACCCAGCCGGCCAGCACGCTGCGACTGCGCGCCCGGGGCGTACCGCACCTGCGCGGCACCGGCCGGGGCGACCTCTACGTGCACCTGGACGTCCGGACGCCCACCAAGCTCGACCCCGACCAGGAGAAGATGCTGCGCGACTTCGCCAAGACCCGGGGCGAGGAGGTCGCCGAGCTGACCAAGCAGGGCGGCTTCTTCTCCCGGATGCGCGACGCGTTCAACGGGCACGCCTGAGGTGTCGGCGCCGCTGTTCCTGGTGGAGGCGCTGCCCACCGGTGACGCGCTGACCCTGGACGGCCCGGAGGGGTACCACGCCGCAACCGTGCAGCGGCTGCGCGTCGGCGAGGAGCTGCTGCTCGCCGACGGTCGGGGCGGCACGGCCGCCGCCGTGGTCACCACCGTCGGCCGGGGCAGCCTGGAGGTCGCGGTCACCTCCCGGGGGTACGCGGACGCGCCCGTACCCCGGATCGTCACCGTGCAGGGCATCGCCAAGGGTGACCGGGGCGAGCTGGCCGTGCAGGCGATGACCGAGGTCGGGGTGGACGAGATCGTGCCCTGGGCGGCGTCGCGCTCGGTGGCCCAGTGGCGCGGCGACCGGGGCGTACGCGCACGCGAGAAATGGGTGGCCACCGCCCGCGAGGCGGCGAAACAGGCCCGCCGGCCCTGGCTGCCCGTCGTGGCCGGCGCGCCGGACGAGTCCACCGCCACGGTCGCCCGCCGGATCGCCGGCGCCGCCGCCGGGTTCGTCCTGCACGAGGAGGCCGACGAGCCGCTGACCGGCGTCGACCTGCCGTCGGCCGGGGAGATCGTCCTGGTGGTCGGCCCCGAGGGCGGCATCGACCGGGCCGAACTGACGGCCTTCCGTGAGGCCGGTGGCCGGCCGGTACGCCTCGGGCCGGAGGTGCTGCGTACCTCCACGGCCGGCGTGGCCGCGCTCAGCGTGCTCGCCACCCGCCTCGGCCGCTGGTAGTCGCCCACCCCCGACTCGCCGCCACCCTGCCGCCGCTGGCTTCGGCCGCCACCCTGCCGCCGCTGGCTTCGGCCGCCACCCTGCCGCCGCTGGCTTCGGCCGCCAGCCTGGGCCCGCGTTCGCTTCGGCCGCTGGTGCCTGCGGCTCGCGGGCCGGTGATGCGGGCGGATCGGAGCCGCGCACTCCATTGAGCGTGATGCCTGTCAGTCATCAAGATGACTGACAGGCATCACGCTCACAGTGTTGTCCGCCGTCCGCCCGCAGGAGGCGCAGCGCACCGCCGGTCGGTCGGTGAACGCCGCGCCGAGCGTGAATCGCGAGGTCAGCTGCGTAGGTACGAAGCGCCGTTGAGGTCGACGATCGTGCCGGAGGCCCACTCGGCCTCGGGCGAGGCCAGCCAGTGCACCGCTGCCGCGATCTCCTCCGGCCGGGCCACCCGGTCGAACGGGCTCTGCGCCCGGATCGCCGCGCCCCGCTCGCCGCGCAGGTGCTCGGTCGTCATGTCGGTCGCCACGAAACCCGGCGCCACCGTGGCGACCGTGATGCCGTACGGCGCGAGCGCCACGGCGAGGGACTGACCGAGCGCGTTCAGCCCCGCCTTGCTGGCGCCGTACGCCGGCTGCTCCGGCTCGCCCCGGAACGCGCCCCGGGAGGACACGTTGACGATCCGGCCACCCCGCTGGCGCAGGTGCTGGGCGGCGCACCAGATCACGTTCCCCGCACCGGTCAGGTTGGTCTCCAGCACCTGCCGCCAGCGCGCCTGCCACTCCTCGTACGAGGTGCCGAAGACCGGGTGCGGGACGTCCCGGTCGCCGTACGTGCCGGCGTTGTTGACCAGCACGTCCAGGCCACCGAGCTGATCGGCGGCCCGGTCGACCATGGTGCGGACCGCGGCCGGGTCGGTGAGGTCGGCGCGGACCACCACGTGCCCCGACCCGGGCAGCCCGGCGCGAAGTTCCTCGGCCGCCTCGGCGGAGTCGCGGTGGTGGATGGCCACCCGGTCCCCACTGGCGGCGAACGCCTCCACCACCGCCCGGCCGATGCCGCGCGAGGACCCCGTCACCAGAACCGCCCGATCCGTCATGCCGGCCATCCTGCCTGAGCACCCCCAGTTGTAAGGAAGGGCCCCTTCCTATACCTCAGGCGTTAGCAAGGTGCCCTTCCTTACACTGCCCCGATGGGATCCGACTGCCTGTTCTGCCGCATCGTCGCCGGGGAGATCCCGGCCACCGTCGTCCGCGAGACCGACACCACGCTCGCCTTCCGCGACATCGGCCCGAAGGCCCCTGTGCACGTCCTGGTCATTCCGAAGGAGCACTACGCCGACGTCGCCACCCTCGCCGAGGGTGACCCGGCGCTGGCCGGGGCGGTGCTGGCCACGGCTGCCGCGGTCGCCGAGGACGAGGGGCTGCTCGGCGACGGGTTCCGGCTGATGTTCAACACCGGGGCGTACGGCGGGCAGGAGGTGTTCCACGTGCACGCCCACCTGCTCGGCGGCGCGCCACTGGGCCCGATGCTCGCCCGAGACCTGACCTGACGGCCGGCCCGACGCTCTGCCAGGATCGGCGCATGGCCAACGTCTGGTCCGGTGTGACGATTGATTGCCTCGACCCCGAGCGGGTAGCCCGATTCTGGAGCGGTCTGCTCGGTCGCGAGCCCGGTCCGTCGCAGCAGGGTTGGGTCTACCTCGGTGAACGTGGTGAACCTCAGCCACGGTTGGTGTTCCAGCCGGTGTCGGAAGCCAGGACCGGCAAGGTACGGATTCACCTCGACATCTCCGTTGACCGGATCGACGAGGCCATGGCCCTGGTCATCGATCTCGGTGGTCGGTACACCGGCGAGCGGCACGACTACGACGAGGGCGTGGTTGTCGTCATGGCCGACCCGGAGGACCACGAATTCTGCCTGGTCCAGTACTACCGCTGACGGCCCGTTACACCCTGTTGACGCTTCGGTATCCGAAGCAGTAACGTCCGAGCCGACCGATTCGATTTTCGAAGCACTCGGGGGGGCTCGTGAGGGGATTGCGCACCGCCCTGTGCGAACGGCTGGGCATCGGGCTGCCGATCATCCAGGCGCCGGTGGGTTCGGCTGCGGGACCGGACCTGGCCGCAGCCGTATCCGAGGCCGGTGGCCTCGGCATGTTGGCCTTGACCTGGCAGAGTCCCGAAGAGGCACGGCGCACCATCCGGCGAACTCGCCAACTCACCACGAGGCCGTTCGGCGCGAACCTGGTTCTCGATTTTCCGGTGGACGACCTACTGACGGTGTGCCTGGAAGAGGGAGTGCCGACCATCTCCACCTTCTGGGGAGACCCGTCGCCGGCGAATGCCCGCATCCGCAAGGCGGCCGCGCTGCATCTGCACACGGTCGGCGAGGTCGCCGAAGCGGTCCACGCGGTCGCCGACGGCGTGGACGTCGTCGTGGCACAGGGCTGGGAGGCCGGCGGTCATGTCCGCGGCAGCACGTCCACGATGGCCCTGGTGCCCGCCGTCGTCGACGCGGTCGGCCCCGTACCCGTGGTTGCCGCGGGTGGGATCGCGGACGGCCGGGGGGTCGCGGCGGCGCTGGCGCTCGGCGCCCAGGGCGTCATGCTGGGCACCCGTTTCCTGGCTGCCGCCGAGGCTGCCACGCATGAGGTGTATCGGCGGCATCTGATCACCGCCGCCGGCGTGGACGCCGTGTACACCCGGTGCTTCGACGGCGGCTGGCCGCACGCGCCGCACCGGGCGTTGCGCAACGGGACCCTCCGACGGTGGGAGGCCGCCGGCTCGCCGCGGGCACCGCATCGGCCCGGCGAGGGCGATGTCGTGGCGGTGGACGCGGCCGACGAGAACCACTATCGGTACGGGGATCTGATACCGCTGCCCGACATGACCGGGGACCTGGAAGACATGGCGCTGTACGCGGGTCAGTCGGTGCACCTTGTGCACGAGGTCCTCCCCGCCGCCCGGCTGATCCACGACATGGCCGTACAGGCGGCCACCACGGTCGGCGCCCTGCACGACCTGGCTGCGTGATGGATCAAGGGTCACATCGCCTGCACGACATCGGCGCGGGCGCTGCTGACAAGGCAGTGTTGTTCGACGTCGACGGTGTGCTCATCGATTCGTACCCTGCCTACCGCCGGATCTGGAGCCAATGGGCGACGCAACGCAACCTCGACCCTGACCTGGTCTGGTCACACACCCATGGTCGCCGGCCCGTCGACACCATCGCGGTCGTAGCGCCACAGCTCGATGCGGAAGCCGAATACCTGCTGGTCCGCGAGCTCATGGCCGATGAGGGTGACGCTTTTCCCGTGTATCCCGATGCCGCCGAGGTGTTGCGTCTGCTGACCGGCCGGCGGTGGGGCGTCGTCACCTCCGGCCGAGCTCCGACGGTGCTGCACCGTCTGCTCGCAGGCGGTTTACCCGATCCTCCCGTGCTGGTCGACAGCGGCCACGTCCGGCTGGGCAAACCCGATCCCGAGGGCTACCTGCAAGCCGCGCAGTTACTCGACCTCCCGGCGTCCGACTGCTTGGTGATCGAGGACGCCCCCGCAGGCATCGAAGCAGCCCGAGCCGCAGGCATGACAGTGATCGCCGTACGCACCACCCATCCCGACGACGAACTCGTCGGCGCACACCACCGCGTCGACACCCTCGGCGACACCATCCCCCTCATCACCGACTGGCTGGACAGGGCGCACCAGTGAACGACGTAGTCTGGCCGGAGATTACGGTTGTCGATGCGTGCGTGCGGCGCGACGGTCGGGGTGGCAGCCCCACTGCCGTAACCGACGACGATCCGGCGGCGACGGACCCCGACCGGTGTGCGGTGGCTGCCGCTGCCGGCACCTCGCACGCGGCGTTCGTCGGCCCGGGTCGGACGCGGGACGGCGGCTGGCCGGTCCGCTTCTTCACCGCCACCGGCGAGCTGTCCGGCTGCGGTCACGGCACCGTTGCCGCGCAGGCCGTCCGGTTGATGCGTACCGGCCGCGCTGAGCTCAAGGATCGCCAACACACCGGCGGGCGCACCTTCGACACCGTCGCGATCCGCCGCCCTGGCGGCATCGAGGTGTGGTTCGACCAGGGACTCGTCGCACTGCGTCACCCGGCGCCGAACGAGTGGGCCGCGATCGTCGACGCGCTCGGGCTCAGGGCGGACGATCCGCATCCTCAGGACGGGCCACGGATCGCTGCGCCCGGCGCACCGCGCATGCTGGTACCGGTCCGCGACCGGTCGGCGCTGGTCCGAGTCTGCCCACACCCCGGCAGGCTGGCTGCGGCGTGTCGGCGGTACGGGCTCCTCGGCTGTTTCGTGTACGTGCCGCCGCTGGGCGACCGACCGGGTGCGGCGCGGATGTTCGCGCCGGCCATCGGTGTCGACGAGGACGTCGCCAACGCCAACAGCACCGGCTGCCTCGCCGCCCACCTGCTCGACTCGACCGGGGCGCAGACCGTCGCGATCGAGGTGGAGCAGGGTGACACCCTCGGTCGACCCGCCAGCGTGCTCGCTTCGGCCCGACGTGGGCCGGCGGGCATCACGACCCGGGTCGGCGGGTTGGCGGTCGTCCGCGACGGAGACTGAGGCGACGAATCAACGCACTGGACACTGCTGTATCGGACATCGAGCATCAAGAGGGGCGCAACGGCGATGACGGTACCCAGGCCAGGCCAGCCGGTACGCGGATCGAGTACCGGACGACCCCTCATGGCCGCCCTCGACCTGTTTGGCCGCCGCTGGAACCTGCGCATCGTCTGGGAGTTGCAGCACGGGCCGCTCGGTTTCCGCGCGCTGCAGCAGCGCTGCGACAACATGTCCTCCAGCGTCCTGCGGCAACGGCTCACCGAACTACTTGACGCCCACCTCGTCGCCCAGCAGCCGGACACCGCCTACACGCTCACGGAGCTGGGGCGCGGCGCCTACCAGGCATTGCGCCCGCTCGTGCGCTGGTCCCACGCGTGGGCCTCGGCCCGGGGCGAGGACGCGGAAGATGAACCCCTGAATCACCGCCCCTGACGCTTCTCCACCGCAGGTCGCGAGTTGATCGCGGCCAGCGGAAATGGGCGCGATGCGGCCCGCGTTGAACCGATACGATGGGTGTAACGTCCGCACGCCGTGCCAGCTGGGCCGGCGCCGAGATTGAGAGCAGGTGCGCAGGGCCCCTCGGCCCGACCTATGACTGGCACCCCACCTCCCGGCCCGCCCCGGGTGCAGACCAGGATCACCGTGCCCGACCCCAAGATCATGGTCAATCTGCTGGGCGCGGGTGACGAGATCCTGCGCCTCGTCGAACGCTCGGTCGCCAGTGACGTGCACGTCCGCGGCAACGAGATCACCATCACCGGCGCTCCCGCCGACAACGCCCTCGCCGAGCGGGTCTTCAGTGAGCTGCTCGAACTCATCGAGAAAGGCGAGACCCTGACCACTGACGCCGTCCGGCGTACCGTCGGCATGCTCGAGCAGGGCAGCGCCGAGCGGCCCGCCGAGGTCCTGACCCTCGACATTCTCTCCCGCCGCGGGCGCACCATCCGCCCGAAGACGCTCGGGCAGAAGCGGTACGTCGACGCGATCGACTCGCACACCATCGTCTTCGGCATCGGCCCGGCCGGTACCGGCAAGACGTACCTGGCCATGGCGAAGGCCGTCCAGGCGTTGCAGGCGAAGCAGGTCAACCGGATCATCCTGACCCGGCCGGCGGTCGAGGCCGGCGAGCGGCTGGGCTTCCTGCCTGGCACGCTCAACGAGAAGATCGACCCGTACCTGCGCCCGCTCTACGACGCGCTGCACGACATGATCGACCCGGAGTCGATCCCGAAGCTGATGGCCGCCGGCACGATCGAGGTCGCCCCGCTGGCGTACATGCGCGGTAGGACCCTCAATGACGCGTTCATCATCCTGGACGAGGCGCAGAACACCACGCCCGAGCAGATGAAGATGTTCCTCACCCGGCTCGGCTTCAACTCCAAGATTGTCGTGACGGGTGACATCACCCAGGTGGACCTTCCCGGCGGGACGAGCAGCGGGCTGCGCGTCGTCCGGGAGATCCTGGGAAACGTCGACGACGTGCACTTCGCCCAGTTGTCCAGCTCCGACGTGGTGCGTCACCGGCTGGTCGGGGAGATCGTCGACGCGTACGCCCGCTGGGACGCCGAGCGGGAGAACCAGCAGGCGCAGGGCGTCCATGCCGTACCCGGGCGACCCGCCCAGGGCGGCCGGGCCGGCCGCCGCCGCTAAAGCAGAGGAAAGCAGTTGTCCATCGAGATCGCCAACGAGTCCGGTGTCGACGTCGACACCGACGCCGTGCTCGCCGTCGCCCGGCACGCCCTCGACGAGATGGGGGTAAACCCCCTCGCCGAGCTGTCCGTGCTGCTGGTCGACATCGACTACATGACCGAGCTGAACCACCGCTGGATGGGCGGGGACGGCCCCACCGACGTGCTCGCCTTCCCGATGGACGAGGGAAGCGTCGACCACGGTCCGGGCGAGACCGCACCGGCCGGCGGCGAACCGGCCCTGCTCGGCGACATTGTGCTCTGCCCCGAGGTGGCGGCCAAGCAGGCCGCGGCCGCCGGGCACGCCCCGGCCGACGAGCTGCACCTGCTCACCGTGCACGGCGTGCTGCACCTGCTCGGGTACGACCACGCGGAGCCGGAGGAGGAACGGGAGATGTTCGGCCTCCAGGCCCGACTGCTGGCGAGCTGGCGGTCGACCCGCACCCCGTGATGTCCACTCCTGTGTTACTCGCGGTCGGCCCCACGGCCGGCCTTCCCGACCTGCAACTGATCGTCTTCGCGGCCGGCCTGGTGGTGCTGGCCGGCGTGATCGCGATGACCGAGGCGGCGCTCGCCGCGGTCTCGCCGGCCCGGGCCGCCGAACTGGCCCGGGACGGCGTGCGCGGTGCCCGTACCCTCCAGGTCGTGGCCGGGGACGTCGTCCGGCACCTCAACCTGCTGCTGCTGTTGCGGCTGCTCGCCGAGCTGACCGCCACCACGCTGGTGGCGCTGGTCGCGGTGGACAGCTTCGGCGCGGGTTGGCGGGCAGCGCTGGTCACCGCGGGCGCGATGACAGTGGTCAGCTTCGTGGTGGTCGGTGTCGCCCCGCGCACCATCGGCCGGCAGCACGCGTACGCCGTGGGCCGGGCGGTCGCGCCGCTGGTCCGCTGGCTGGGTCGCGCGCTCAACCCGCTCGCGTCGCTGCTCATCCTGATCGGCAACGCGGTCACCCCGGGCCGCGGCTTCCGGGAGGGGCCGTTCGCCAGCCAGGTGGAGCTGCGTGAGCTGGTCGACCTGGCCGAGCAGCGTGGCGTCGTGGAGCACGGCGAGCGCCAGATGATCCACTCGGTCTTCGCGCTCGGCGATACCATCGCCCGCGAGGTGATGGTGCCGCGCACCGAGATGGTGTGGATCGAGGAGGGCAAGACCCTGGCCCAGGCGCTGGTGCTCTTCCTGCGCTCGGGTTTCTCCCGCATCCCGGTCATCGGCGAGAGCGTCGACGACGTACTCGGGGTGCTCTACCTCAAGGACCTGATCCGCCGGTCGCGCGGCGGCGACCCGGGCGCCGAGCAGGTGCCGGTGGCCGAGCTGATGCGCCCGGCGACCTTCGTGCCGGAGTCCAAGCCGGTCGACGACCTGCTGTCGGAGATGCAGGCGGCACGCAACCACCTGGTCATCGTGGTCGACGAGTACGGCGGCACCGGTGGTCTCGTCACCATCGAGGACATCCTGGAGGAAATCGTCGGTGAGATCACCGACGAGTACGATGTCGAACGCCCGCCGGTCGAGCGCCTCGCGGACTCCTCGGTGCGGGTCACGGCCCGCCTGCCGGTGGAGAACCTGGGCGAGCTGTTCGACACCGACCTGCCCACCGACGAGGTGGAGACGGTCGGTGGCCTGCTCGCCCAGTCGCTGGGGCGGGTGCCGATCCCCGGAGCGGAGGTCGAGGTGGCCGGTCTCCGGCTGGTCGCCGAGGGCACCACCGGTCGGCGCAACCGGATCGACACCGTCCTGGTGAGCAGGGTGGAGTCGGGCGACACGCAGGACGCCACCGGGCGCGGCGAGCACGCCGGCCCCGGCAGCGACCCGAACCACTACCGAGACGACGAGAGGCAAGCCGCCGATGCCTGAGACACCCGCCGCGCCCACCGCCCGGCCCACCCCTGGCGTACCGGCGCCGCTGAGCGCCGAGGACGGCAAGCTCGTCGTCCTGGCCCGGGGCGCCCGTGCGCGGGTCGGTGCCGTGGAGGGCGCCGCGGTCCGGGATCAGGACGGTCGGACGTACGCGGCGGCGAGCGTGGCGCTGCCCTCGCTGACCCTCACCGCGCTGCAGTTGGCGGTCGCCTCGGCGGTCGCCGCCGGGGCGAGTCGGCTGGAGGCGGCGGCGGTGGTGACCGAGGCGTCGACGCTGGACGGCGCGGGGCACGCGGTGGTGCGTGACCTCGCCCCGGACGCGCCGATCCACGTCGCCGCCCCGGACGGCACGGTCCTCGGCACGGTGACCGAGTGAGCCCGGTGCGCGACCCGGAGGCCCGCCCGTACCGGGCCGGGTTCGGCTGTTTCGTCGGCCGGCCCAACGCGGGGAAGTCCACCCTGACCAACGCGATCGTCGGCACCAAGATCGCGATCACGTCGAACAAGCCGCAGACCACCCGGCACGTCATCCGGGCGGTGCTGCACCGCCCGGAGTCGCAGCTGGTCCTCGTGGACACGCCCGGACTGCACCGACCTCGTACGCTGCTCGGCGAGCGCCTCAACGACCTGGTCCGCTCCACCTGGACCGAGGTGGACGTCATCGGCCTGTGCATCCCGGCGGACGAGCCGGTCGGGCGCGGTGACCGGTTCATCACGGGCGAGCTGGCCGAGCTGAAGGCGACCGTGCTGGCGGTTGTCACCAAGACCGACCTGGTGGACAAGCGTCGGTTGGCCGAGCAGTTGCTCGCGGTCAGCGAGCTGGGGGAGTTCGCCGAGATCGTGCCGGTGAGCGCGGTCTCCGGGCACCAGGTGGGCACCCTCGTCGACGTGATGACGAAGTACCTGCCGCCGTCGCCGCAGCTCTACCCCGACGACATGCTGACCGACGACCCGGAGCAGGTGCTGGTCGCGGAGCTGATCCGGGAGGCGGCCCTGGAGGGGGTCCGCGACGAGCTGCCGCACTCCATCGCCGTGGTGGTGGAGGAGATGATCCCCGAGGGCCAGCTCATGAAGATCTACGCCGACGTGTACGTGGAGCGTCCCAGCCAGAAGGCGATCGTGCTCGGCCACCGGGCCAGCCGGCTCAAGGAGGTCGGCACCACCGCCCGTCGGCAGATCGAGGAGCTGCTCGGCTCGCGGGTCTACCTCGACCTGCACGTCCGGGTCGCGAAGGACTGGCAGCGCGACCCACGGCAGTTGCGCAAGCTGGGTTTCTGAGGCGTCGTTTGGCTCGTGGGTCGGGCCGGGTAGGGGAGAGGGCAACCCCCGCGCCCCCGATCCAGATGCAGGCTGATGCGCAACAGATATCTCGATCTGCTCCGTTTCCTGGCCATCGTTCGAGTCGTCGTCTACCACGTCACCGGGTGGGCGACCCTCACTCTGGTGTTCCCCGCCATGTCGGTGATGTTCGCGCTGGCCGGCTCGCTGATGGCCGCCTCGCTCGCCCGGTCCGGCCCGGCGGCGGTCGGCCGTCGGCTGCGCCGTCTGCTGCCGTCGCTGTGGGTGGTGGCGGTGGTCTTCGTGCCGGCCATGTTGTTCACCGGGTTGCCGCTGTCCCCACGGGTGCTGCTGTGGCTGTTCCCGATCGCCGACCCGCCGGCCAACAACTGGGGCGCCCTGGCGCTGAGCGTCATCTGGTACCTGCGCGACTACCTCTGGTTCGTGTTCGCCTCACCGGTCGCGTTCTGGCTGTTCCGGCGGGCCCCGCTTGCCACCCTGCTCGCCCCGTACCTGCTGCTGGTGACCATCGAGGTGGGCATCTACCCGGCGCCGCCGGTGGTGCGCGAGTTCGGGCTGTACTTCGGCGCGTGGGTGCTGGGCTTCGCCCACCACGCCGGGATGCTGCGCCGCCTCACCGGCCGGGTGCTGTACCCGCTCGCGCTGGCCCTCGCCGTCGTCGGCGGGGCCTGGATCGTCACGCATCCCGGCCCCCGGGGGTACGACCTCAACGACAACCACCTGGGCAACGCCCTCTGGTCGGCCGCGTTCATCCTGGTCGTCCTGGGCCGGGCGCCGGCCGGGGTGGCCTGGCTGTCGCGCAGCCGGCTCGCCGACCGGGCGGTGACCGTGGTCAACCGGCGGGCGCTCACCATCTACCTCTGGCACCTGCCGTTCGTGGTGGCGCTCACCCCGCTCGTCGACGTGGTCGGCTGGTCCCACCAGGACCCGGTGGGACTGGCGGTACGGGTGCTGCTGGTCTTCGCGCTGGTCGGTCTGGTCACGCTGGCCGTCGGCTGGGTCGAGGACGTCGCCGCCCGCCGCCGCCCGGAACTGGTCCCCGTCGGCTCGCCGGCCGTCCCCGGCAACGGCCGGACAGATCGGCCTGCGATCGGCGAGACCGTGGGGCGGGCCACCGTGCCGGCGCAGCGGCTGCCCGCCGAGGCGGCGACGGTCGAGATCAACGCTCGCTGATGGTGACGTCGCCGCTGCCCGCCGAGCCGTCGAGCACCAGGGACGCCACCGGGTCGTCCGCCACGGTGATCCGCGCGTCGCCGGAGCCGGTGCTGGAGCGGACCCGGTAGCTGCCCGCCGGTACGAGCAGGCTGACGTCTCCGCTGGAGGCGTGCGCCCGCGCCGAGGTCGGCGTCTCCAACTCGATGGTCACGTTGCCCGAGCCGGCCTCGGCGTCCGTCGCGCCGGCCACCCGGCGGGCGCTGACGTCGCCGGAGCCGGCCCGCAGCCGTACCGTCGAACCGGCCTCGCTCAGGTCGATGTTGCCCGAGCCGGTCTCCACGTCGAGCGAGCCCGTGACCTCGGTGATCCGTACGTCACCCGAGCCCAGCCGCAGCTTCACCGCGCCCACCTTGGTCAGCTCGACGTCGCCCGAGCCGTTGTCGCCCTGCACGCTCACGCCTGCCGGCACGGTCACCTCGTACGAGACGCTGCACCGGTCACCGCAGTCGGTGTTCAACACCAACTCGCTGTCCTTGATCTCGTACCGCGCCTTGGGTTCGCCGCCCTGGTAGCGCACCACCCGCTTGATCCGCGCCTCGCCCGCCGCGCCGGTGCCTCGGATGATCACGTCCCCGGAGCCCCCGTCCACCCGGATGGTGGTGATTTTCACCGGCTCGGTGTCGTCGTAGTCGAGCCGACGAAACGACAGGTTGTCGCACCCGGCCAGCAGGATGAGGGCGGTGGACAACCCCAACGCGACGGGCGCGGCGGCGCGGCGACGGCGGACGGCGGTGCTCTGGTGCGGTGCCATGGCAGCACGCTAACGGCGGTCGTCGGCCCGGCGCATCGGGGTTCATCCTCGCGTCCACCCCGAAGCGACCCTGATTTCACACCCCGAGGGAGAATGGTCCGATGGCCGGGTACCGCCGACAGCTCTACCGCGACGACGCGGTGGTGCTGCGCGTGCAGAAGCTCGGCGAGTCCGACCGGATCATCACCCTGCTGACCCGCCGGCACGGCCGACTGCGGGCGGTCGCCCGTGGAGTCCGGCGCACCATGAGCAAGTTCGGCGCCCGCCTGGAACCGTTCGGTCACGTCGACCTGCAACTCGCCGGTGACCCCAAGGGCAACCACGGCAGCTCGCTGCACACGGTCAGCCAGGTCGAGGGCATCGACCTGTACGGCAAGCGGTTCCTGGGCGACTACCCCCGCTACACGGCGGCCAGCGCGATCGCCGAGACCGCCGAGCGGCTGACACCCGTCGAGCGGGAACCATCGCTGCGGCTGTTCCAGCTCACCGTGGGGGCGTTGAAGGCGCTGTCCCGGGGCGAGCACGACACCACCCTCGTGCTCGACGCGTACCTGCTGCGGGGGATGGCCCTCGCCGGCTGGGCGCCGGCGCTGACCGCCTGTGCCGTCTGCGGCACCCCCGGGCGGCACCGCGCGTTCTCCGTGCCGGCCGGCGGCGCGGTCTGCCCGGACTGCCGGCCGCCGGGCGCGGCTCACCCCGCGCCGGCCACCATCGACCTGATGTCCGCGCTGACCACCGGCGACTGGGTGGTCGCCGATGCCACCGACACCGGGGTACGACGGGAGTGCAGCGGCCTGGTGGCGGCGCACCTCCAGTGGCACCTGGAACGCGCGTTACGCTCGCTGCCGCTGGTCGACCGGAGCACCACCCCGGTCGCCGGTACGGTCCCGCCGCCGGGTGGCGGTGGGGCTGGGATGCTCCGGCCGGGCGGTGACGTCGGGTCCGGGGCCGGGATGCTCCGGCCGGGCGGTGACGTCGGTTCCGGAGCGGACGGCACGAGCAAGGAGAGAGCCGAGTGATCCGATCGACGAGGTCCGGTCGGCGCGAGCCGACGCCACCGACGCCCCACCCGTCCGGCGCCCGGCCGCCGGCGCTGCCCGCGGGGGCGGTGCCGAAGCACGTGGCCATCGTGATGGACGGCAACGGCCGGTGGGCCAAGGACCGCGGGCTGCCCCGCACCAAGGGGCACGAGGCCGGCGAGCACAGCCTCTTCGACACGATCGAGGGGGCCATCGAGATGGGCATCCCCTACCTCTCGGCGTACGCCTTCTCCACCGAGAACTGGCGGCGCTCGCCCGACGAGGTCCGCTTCCTCATGGGGTTCAACCGGGACGTTATCCGTCGACGCCGCGACCAGTTGGTCGACCTGGGCGTCCGGGTGGTCTGGTCGGGGCGTCCGGGGCGGTTGTGGAAGAGCGTCATCTCCGAGCTGCAGACCGCCGAGGAGATGTCCCGTGACAACTCGACGCTCACCCTGCAGTTCTGCGTCAACTACGGCGGGCACGCCGAGATCGGTGACGCCGCCGCCGCGATCGCCCGGGACGTCGCGGCCGGTCGACTGGACCCGGCGAAGGTCACCGAGAAGACCGTCGCGAAGTACCTCTACCACCCGGAGATCCCAGAGGTTGACCTGTTCCTGCGGCCCTCCGGCGAGGAACGGATCTCCAACTTCCTGCTCTGGCAGACCGCGTACGCCGAGTTGGTCTTCCTCGACACGCTCTGGCCGGACTTCGACCGCCGCCACCTCTGGTACGCGTGCGAGCTGTACGCCCAGCGGGACCGGCGCTTCGGGGGCGCGCTGCCCAATCCGGTGGCTCCGACGGCCTGAGCGAGGCTTACCCATACGTCACGCTGGGTATCAGGAACGTCAGGAGCCACTGACGGAGGTGAACCCACATGATCCAGAAGCGCATTGCCCAGTGGGCGGTGATGGCCGTCGCGGCGCCACTGGCCGCGGCCGGCGCGCGTCGACTCAGCCACACCCTGGAGGCCCGTCGTGGCCCCTCCGGGGCGACCCGGCTGCTGACGAGGGGCGCGGACCTGATCCGCCCGCAGAAAGCCAAGCGTCGCCGGTTCTGGTAACGCAACACAGTCCTGACGCGCCGCCCCGCACAACGTGCGGGGCGGCGCGTGCGTCCAGCTCTGTCGCTCGCCTCACCCCGCCGCTCGCGTCACCCCGCCGCTCGCCTCGCCCCGCCGCTCGCCTCGCCCCGCCGCTCGCCTCGCCCCGCCGATCGCGTCACCCCGTCGCTCGCCTCGCCCCGTCGATCAGCGTGGCCACCGGCCACCGGGCGGAATCGGTGCAGGTCATCTAGCGGACCCGCCCACGTCTCGCCGAGGAACTGGGG
>NZ_JBFAOC010000069.1:0-32703 GCF_040675055.1 Micromonospora sp. NPDC049662 | reverse complement strand
GCACCCACTCCCGGGGGGGCGAATCGCCGCCCCTGAAAGGGTGTCGCCCTGCTGGTGAACCACCGTCGGGCTGCCGGCGAACCGCCGGCTCTTCGCCGGTGCACCACCGGCGAGCGGAACAGTGCCCGCTAGAAACGATCCACAAACTGTGAGTCAAGCCACTCCCGGAGGCGCTGCACCCAGTCGCCGTCCGTGGTCGGCCAGGCGAACTGACCGGTCATCGCGAGCACGCCGACCACCACCGCCGCCAGGCCGATGAGGATGCCGAACAGCGCGTCGGTCTTGCCGGCGACGTGCCGGCGGCGGGTCGCCATCAGGCCGAGCACCGACAGCACCGCGCCGACCGCGCCGAGCCCGATGCCGTACCCGGCCAGGGTGCCGCTCAGCACGAACAGCGCGCCGACGACGGAGACGATCAGGCCGAGGGTGGCGAGCAGGCTGGCCCGCGGCTTCGGGCCGCGCGTCACCGGCTCCGGCTCGGTGTCGCGAGCGGGGGTCGTGTCGACCGGACGGTCGGTCACGTCGGGCCGGCGGGTCGTCGTCCGGTCGAGGTCCGGGTCGCGCTCCGGCCGTCGGGTCGTACCGTCGAGGTCGTTGTCGCGCTCGATGGTCGGGACGGCGGCCGTGCCCGTCTTGGCGGCGAGCGGCCGGGCCTCGCCCTCCGTCGGGCGGGCGGTGTCGGTCTCCACCGGCCGGGCGGTGGCGGCGCGGGCCACGGCCGCGCGCTCCGCGGCCCGTCGCTCGGCCTCGCCGGTGCGCCCGGTCGTCGCGGTGGCGTCGCCGGTCGCCGTGGCGCTGCGGTACGTCGTCTGGTCGGCGTCCCGGTCGGTGACAACCGGTCGGCCGTCGTCGGTCCGGCCCGTCTCGGTGACCGGGGTATCGGGACCGTCAAGGTTCTCGTCCCGCGTCGGCGTCTGCTCGGACCGCCGGGACAGCGAAGGAATCCTGACCACTACACACCTCCTGTTGAATGCGTGGTGGCCGACGTTCAGGGGTGGCACCCACGCGCTACGACCCCGAAATACCCACCTCGGCGTTTCCTGACACCGATTCCGGGTACGGCCCGCGGATCAGGGGCGGATCCACCCGGCGTTCGGCGTGAAGGAGCAGCGTCACCCGGTGGCCCCGGTGCGACTGGCTATCCTTGGCACCCGTGCCAGAGGGACACACGATCCACCGCCTGGCGGCCCGGCACGCCGAGCTGTTCGCCGGTGACAAGCTGCACGCCGACAGCCCGCAGGGCCGCTTCGCCGATGGCGCCGCGCGGCTCTCCGGGACCGTCCTGGACAGCACCGAGGCGTACGGAAAGCACCTGCTGCACCACTTCGCCGACGAGGTGACCCTGCACGTGCACCTCGGGCTGTACGGCAAATTCACCGACGGATCAGGGACGCCCCCCGAGCCCGTCGGCCAGGTGCGGCTGCGGCTGACCAGTGACCGGCACTGGTTGGATCTGCGCGGTCCGGCCGCCTGCGAACTGCTCACCCCGCCCGAGGTCGACGCCCTGCGGGCCCGCCTCGGCCCGGATCCGCTGCGCGCCGACGCCGACCCCGAGCGGGCGTACGCCCGGATCTCCCGCAGCCCGACGCCCCTCGCGGCCCTGCTGCTGGACCAGTCGGTGGTGGCCGGCACCGGCCTGATCTTCGTGACCGAGGCGCTGTTCCGGGCCGGGCTGCCGCCCACGATGCCCGGTCGGGCGCTGACCCGGGCCGGGTGGGACGCCCTCTGGTTCGACCTGGTCGCGTTGATGCGGCTCGCCCTGGAACACGGTCGGATCGACACCGTCCGCGACGCCCACCTGCCCGAGGCGATGGGTCGACCGGCGCGCGTCGACCGGCACGGCGGCGAGGTGTACGTCTACCGCCGCGCCGGCGCCCCCTGCCACATCTGCGGCACCGAGGTCAGTCGCGGCGAGCTGGTCGGCCGCAACCTCTACTGGTGCCGTACCTGCCAGGCCCGCTGACCCTCGGCGTCAGTCGGTGCCGAGCAGCCAGCGGACCACCTCGACCTGGTGCGTGAAGACGACCTGGTCGGCGATGCTCCAGGCCAGGCAGTGGCCGATCGCCCAGCCCCGCACCCGCTCGACGTCCAGCCCGAGGTCGGTGCTGAGCCGGTCGAGTCGGTGCCGGACGGCCGCCGGCGAGTGACCCAGCTCCGGACCGCGTACGAGTGGCACCACCGAGAACTCCCGCTCGCCGATCAGCGGCTTGGGGTCGATCGCCAGCCAGGGGGCGCGCTCGGCGGCGAGCACGTTGCCGGCGTGCAGGTCCTGGTTGACGAGCACCTGCTCGCCCTGGCTCGCCGACAGGTCGACCAGCAGGGCGCGCGCCGCGTCGAGGAGCCGCCGCTCGTACGGCCGGCCGGCCCGTTCCCAACTGCGCGGCATCCGGTCGAGCCAGCCGGCGGCCTCCTCGGCGAGCGGGGTGAACGGCGCGCCGGCCGGTCGCCAGAGCCGGGGCAGCAGGTCGACCGCCGCGTCCAGCGCCCGGTCCATCGGTAGCTCGTGCAGGGGCGTACCGGGTCGGCAGCGCTCCACCAGCAGCGCGCGCCGTTCGGGGTCGTGAGCGAGCAGCCGGATCGCGCCCTCGCCGGCCCAGTGGCCGAGCGCGTGGGCCTCGTACCGGCTGTCCTCGTCCGGGAACTGGACCTTGAGCACCGCCGCCGTACCGTCGGGCAGATCAGCGGGGAGCGCCAGCGAGGCGTACGCGTACCGGAACGGCGGACCGAGCCGCAGCGACCACCGCTCGGCACACTCCGACACCAGCGTCGGCAGCGCGGTCAGCCAGGCCCGGCCCACCGCTGACGCTCGTACCCAACCAAGCCCCTCGGGCAGTTCCATCCCGCCATCCTGCCCGCGCCGGGGCGGGTGGCATACCGGGTCGACAGCGGATCGGACATCCGGGAGCCTGTCGTGATGCGACCGGGGCCGTTCTTACGGGAAAGCCTGCTGCGCGCCGGAATGCGTGATGTCGTCGCCGTCGAACCGGCGGCGGGCGGGCTCGCGGCGCTCGCGGGTATCGCCACCCGCCGGGACGCGCCGTCGGTGTTCGTCAAGGCGTTCGCCGAGACGCCGGCCGACGACGTCTTCCCCGCCGAGGCAGACGGGTTGGCCGCGCTGCGCGACCTGGGCGGCGTGCCGACGCCCGAGGTGATCCTCGCGGACCGGGACGTGCTGGTGCTGTCGCTGCTGCGGCCGAGGCCGAGCAGTGCGGCGTTCTGGGAGCGGTTCGCGCAACAGTTGGCCCACCTGCACCTGAGCACGACCCATCCGCGCTTCGGTTGGCACCGGGACAACTGGCTGGGGCGTCGCCGACAGGTCAACACCTGGAACGACGACGGGTTCGCGTTCTTCGCGCAGCACCGGCTGCTCCGCTGGCTCGGCGAGCCCCGTGTCGACGCCGCGCTCGACCGGCAGGACCGGGCGGCACTGGAACGGCTCTGTTCGCGGCTGCCCGAGTTGCTGCCGGAACGGCCCGCGTGCCTCACGCACGGCGACCTGTGGGCGCAGAACATCCTGGCCACACCGGACGGGGAGCCGGCGCTGATCGACCCGGCGGTGTCCTACCTGTGGGCCGAGGTCGACCTCGCCCACGTCTGGACGACGTCGCCCCCGCCTGAGGCGCGGCGGTTCTTCGACGTCTACGCCGAGCTGACGTCGCTCGACGATGATTGGCGGGCCCGGATGCCGATCGTCCAATTGCGACAGCACCTCGCGGTGCTGGCCCAGTTCGACGACGATTGGGGCGCGGGCGACCAGATCCGGGCCACGCTCGCCCCGTTCCGCAGCAGGACGTGACCAGGAGGCCGTGTGACACCCGACGACGAGAAGTTCCTCCGCCGCGCCGTGGAGATCGCCAGCCAGGCCGGGGCGTCCGGCGAACGGCCGTTCGGCTCGTTGCTGGTCGACGCGGACGGTGTCGTCCTGGTCGAGGACCACAACACCGTGGTCTCGGATTCGGACATCACCGCCCATCCGGAGTTGAAGTTGGCCCGCTGGGCCGCCCGGGAGCTGTCCGCCGAGGTGGCCGCCGGCACCACCATGTTCACGAGTTGCCAGCCCTGCCCGATGTGCGCGACGGCGATCGACCGCTCCGGCCTCGGCCGGGTGGTGTACGCGCTCTCCAGCGAGCAGTTCGAGGAGGTCAAGCCGGCCACCCCGGCGCTGCCTCCGGTGCGCTACGAGGGGCCGGCGCTGTTCGAGGAGGCGCGTCGGCCGATCGACGAGCACTACTAGGGCCTGTTTCATAAGAACTGGCCGGCCTGCGGCGGGCCCGGACGACGACCGGCGGCGTTGCGGTGGTGTCCGGATACAACACCGGTATCCGGACGACACCGCGCCTTGCCGGATCGCCGCCCGGACTCCGCCTCGGCTCGACCGCCCTTATGAAACAGGCCCTGGGCACGGGACGGAATTGACAGTGAGCCGGCGGTCGGAGCAGGGTTGAGGGGGTGACAACGATGTCAACGGGCAAACGGGATGATGTTCCTCATGATCCTTCTTGCGCCGTACCCCTTCGGTCGACCAGCTCCGGGCGTACCGTTAGCGGGTTTGCCGGCGCGGACCCGGTCCGTCCGCCGATCCTTGCCGTATGCCCCTTCGCTCCTCGACGGTGACCAGCTGAGATGACCGACGCGCCCCGCTCCGACGCCGAACCGACCCCTGCCCCGGCAGGGGTGCCCGACCTGCCCGACCTGGACGGGTTCCTCGCCGACCAGACCCGCACGCTGCTCGACACGGCCCGCCGCTCGGTCCGACCCGAGGGCGGCTTCTGGTGGCTGACCGACGACCGCACCCCGGACCGGGGCGAAGCCGTCTACACCTGGATCACCTGCCGGATGACCCACGTGGCCGCGCTCGCCCACCGCAACGGCGACCCGGATGCCGCCGCCATCGTCGACCACGGCATCGCCGCGCTCGACACGCTGCTGCGCGACGACCGGGACGGCGGCTGGTTCAACGCGGTGGACCAGCAGGGCACCCCGATCGACGAGCGCAAGGCCGGGTACGACCACGCGTTCGTGCTGCTCGCCGCGTCGAGCGCCGCGCGGGCTGGGCGCCCCGGCGCGGACCGCCTGCTCGCCGACGCGCTCAGCGTGGTCCTGAACCGGTTCTGGGACGACGAGGCGGGCGCGGTCCGCGAGTCGTGGAACCGCGACTGGACGGTCACCGAGGACTACCGGGGCGCGAACAGCAGCATGCACATGGTCGAGGCGTTCCTCGCCGCTGCCGCCGCCACCGGGGACACGAGCTGGACCGACCGGGCGCTGCGGATCGCCACCCACCTGGTGCACACCGAGGCCGCCCGGCACGACTGGCGGCTGCCCGAGCACTTCACGACCGACTGGACGCCGCTGCTCGACTACAACCGCGACCAGCCCGCCGACCCGTTCCGGCCGTACGGCTCGACGATGGGCCACTGGCTGGAATGGGCCCGTCTGCTGCTCGAACTGGAAGCCGTCCTGCCGCAGCCGCCGGGCTGGCTGCTCGCCGACGCCCGTACCCTCTTCGCCGCCGCCCTGCGACGTGGCTGGGCGGTCGACGGCGCGGACGGCTTCGTCTACACGATCGACTGGGACGACCGGCCCGTGGTCCGCTCCCGGATGCACTGGGTGCTGGCCGAGGCCATCGGCGCGGCGGTCACCCTGCACCGCCGCACCGGGGACGCCGTCTACGCCGACTGGTGCCGGGTCTTCTGGGCGTACGCGCGCCGCTACCTGATCGACGGCACCGGCTGGCGGCACGAGCTGGACCCGCGGAACCTGCCCGCCGACACGGTCTGGCACGGTCGACCCGACGTGTACCACGCGTACCAGGCGGTGCTGCTGTCCCGCTCGGCCGACGGCCTCGGTGGCCCCGGCCCGCTCGCCCCGGGCACGGTGACCGCATGATCGTCGTGGCGGGGGAGGCCCTCATCGACCTGGTGGTGACCGCCGACGGGCAACGGGCGGTCCCGGGCGGGTCGCCGGCGAACGTGGCGGTCACCCTGGCCCGGCTCGACCAGCCGGTACGGCTGCTGGCCCGCCTCGGCCCCGACGAGTACGGCCGGCAGATCGGCGACTACCTGGCGGCCAACCAGGTGGACCTGCGCTGGGCCGTCCACGCGTCCGAGCCCACTTCGGTGGCGGTCGCCACCCTGGACGCCACCGGCCAGGCCAGTTACGAGTTCCGGCTCGACGGTGCCGCGGACTGGCAGTGGACGCCGCAGGAACTGCCCGACCTCGCCGGCTCCTCGGCGACGGCCCTGCACGCCGGGTCGCTCGCCCTCGCGCTCGCCCCCGGCGCGCAGGCGCTGGAGGGGCTGCTCGCCCGCGAACGTGACCGTGGCGGGCTGACCCTCTCGATCGATCTCAACCTGCGACCGAGCATCGTCACCGACCGGACCGCCGAGCAGGAGCGGGTACGCCGGCAGGTGCCCCTCGCGCACCTGGTCAAGGCCAGCGACGAGGACCTGGCCTGGCTCTATCCGGACCGGTCGATCGCCGACGTGATGGCCGAGTGGCGCGAGGCCGGAGTGTCCTGCGCGGTGGTGACCCGCGGTGGTGAGGGCGTGTGGCTGCTCGCCCCGAACGGGGTGCTACACGAGCAGCCGGCCGTACGCACCACGGTGGTGGACACCGTCGGCGCGGGCGACTCGTTCACCGGTGGCCTGCTCGCCGCCCTGGCCGACATCGATGCGCTCGGCGACCGGCCGACCGAACGGCTCGCCGCGGTGACCGAGCAGCAGTGGACGACAGTGCTGCGCCAAGCGGCGACCGTCGCGGCCCTGACCTGCGCCCGCCGAGGCGCCAACCCCCCAACCCAAGCCGAACTAAAAGCCCGCCTAACCACAACAACCTGACCCACCCCCGCCCCCCGCCCCCCGCCCCGCCCCGCCCCGCGCCGCCCCGCCCCCGCCCGGGTCGATCATGGACTTGTGGTGGGCGTTCCGTGGTTGTTTGCGGCATACGCGAGGCACCACAAGTCCATGATCGCCGTGGACACCACCCCTGAACCTGCGCGATCTTGCACTTGCTGTCCCGGCGAAACGGTCGAATCCGCGCAAGGCGGCGACAGAAAGTGCAAGATCGGCGGGCGCGGGCGCGGGCGCGGGCGCGGGCGTGGGCGTGGGCGCGGCGCGGGGTTGGGGAGGCCTGGGTGTTGGAGCGGGTGGGCGGGACTGTCGTTGACGGTGGGGAGTCGTCGCCGGCGCTGCGTTCGAAGAGGCGCTCGGTGGCCAGGCGGGCCAGCGCGCGGCAGCCCGCGTACTCCGTTCAAGCGGCGCCGCTCCTACCAAACCTGGTGACCGCGGGTGAGCAGGACCTGGTGACCGCGGGTGAGCAGGCGCAGTGGCGCCGTGTGCGGAGCTGCGGCGGGCACTGATTCGGGTGGGCCCGTTTCGTGTTGAACCTTCGTTGTGGACGCGCCGTTGGGGAGCTAGACAGCGACCGCCCGCACGAGAGGACCAGAAGCATGCCCCGACGACCCGGACCCGCCCCCGCCTATACGCCGATGGCCTACCAGCAGATCATCGACAACCCGGGCCTCGCCGATACCAGCCTCGCGCTGAGCTGGGCACACAGGTCGGGCCGACTTGCGCGTGGTACCAGTAGCCCCGGTCAGTTGAGCCGGGGAGTGTTGGGGGAATTTGCCCAGTCGCACGGGCTCCCCGCCGGCTACTACACACTCGAGTCAGATGGCGCGAAGTATTTCCTGGGGAAGCATCCTGATCTTGCCCCCGGCGGTGCCGACCCGAGGGCCGCGGCAGCTCAGCGAATTGACCCGCCCGCCCGCTGGACGCGAGTGTTCACCCCGGCGGCTTATCAGGCGGTCATCGACAACCCGGGCATCGCCGACGCCCGCATCGTGGTGGCCTGGACCCATGCGACAGGCCGGTTGGGGCGTACCGCCACCAGCCTCGCTGGCATGAGCCCGGGAGTGTTGGATGACTTTGCCCGGTCGCACGGGCTTCCCGCCGGCTATTACACGTCTGAGCAGCTTGGTAGGAGCTGTTTCCTGGCGAACCATCCTGATCTTGCCCCCGGCGGTGCCGACCCGAGGGCCGCGGCAGCTCAGCGAATCGACCCGCCCGCCGGCTGGCCCCCGCGACTGTTCGTACCGGTGGCCTACCAGGAGGTCATCGACAACCCCGCCATCGTCGATCACTCACTCATCGCGGCCTGGGCTGGCGCCACCGGCCGACTCGCCAATCCCAACGCCAGCGTTCTGAGCCTGGCGGTGGTGAACGATTTCACCGATGCCCACGGACTGCCCAGACGTTCGTTCATCCTGAACGTATACGGCAACAGCTCCGTCCTGCACCCGAACCCCGACCGCTTGCCCGCCGTGGGCGACCCGGAGATCGCGGCACCCGGCAGGATCCCACTGCCCCAGGGATGGCGACCGAGGGTACCCGTCGAGGCGCACCAGAACGAACAGGTCATCCACCCGCCACAGCGGCTGCCCGCCCCAGGCAGCCCCGCCCGTTCCTACTCGACGCCCTCCGCGCAGTACGCCCACGACGCAGCACCCCCGTACTACGCAGGTCCACCCGCCACCGGATCAGACCTGATATTCCAGAACACCAACCTTTATTCGGTCGCGGCTCAGTCATCATTCACACCCCAGGACCCCTACTCGTACCCCTCGCCCGAGGTCAGTCAGTACCCGGCTCAATACGACACGACCGCGTCCTACGGCGTCAACCAGCCGACCCTTTACGCGCCCAATTACGGGTCCACCTATGCGCCCAATTACGGGTCCACCTACACCCAATACGCCGACAGCGCAGGTCCCGCCTACAACCCCGCCGGCCCGAGCTACGCCCCCACCGCCGCCACACCGACCATCCAGTACGGCAACAGCAACGTCGACCAGCAAGCCATCAGCTACACAACGGCACAGATGAACTCCATGAGTATCACCACCAGTTGGCAACCCGACGCGGCACGCATCCCATCGTCAGGAGCCCCGACGTACTACCAGGCCGACAACAGCGTCATCGAAAGCAGATCACCGACTCCTGAGCCGCGTCCCAGGAAACAGCGCCGACGCGCTTGACGGCCTGTCTTCATCGGGTTCTGCGTGCTCCGGTGGGTCAGGGACCGGGTCGCCACCGACACTCATGCGGAACTTCGTGCCCTCACCAACCGTGCCGGCCCACACCCTAAAGTCCATGATCGCCGTGGCCGTCACCCCGAGACCTCCGCGATCTTGCACTTCCTGTCACGACGAAACGGTCGGACCCGCGCAAAACGACAACAGAAACTGCAAGATCGGCGGGCAGGGGGCAGGGGGCAGGGGGCAGGGGGCAGGGGGCAGGGGGCGGCCCGAGAACTAGAGGAGGCCTCGGGGTAGGAGGCGGGTGGGGAGGACTGTCGTTGTTGGTGGGGAGTCGTCGCCGGCGATGCGGTGGAACAGGCGCTCGGTGGCTACCCGGGCCAGTTCCCGGGTGTCGTAGGCGACGACCGTGAACGGCCTGGGCATGAGGTGGGCCAGCTCGAAGTCGTCGAACCCGACGAGCGACGCGTCGCTGCCCCGGCGGTGCAACTCCTGCAACGCGCCGACCGTCAGCCGGTTGTTGCCGCAGAAGAAGGCGGTGGGCGGGTTCGGGGAGTCGAGCAGCGCGGCGACCGCCCGCCCGGCGTCCTCGGGGGCGATCAGGTGGTCGCGTACCAGGGAGTCGTCCGGCTCGACCCCGGCGGCCGCCAGCGCCGTCCGCGCGCCGACCAGCCGCTCGCGCATGGTGGGCACGCTCGGCGCGCCGAGCAGGAGAGCCACCCTCCGGTGCCCTTCGTCGAGCAGGGACTCGACCCCGGACCGGCCGCCGCCGGAGTTGTCCAACAGCACGGTGTCGGCGAGCAGACCCTGCGGTGGCCGGTCCACGAAGACCACCGGCATGCCCAGCTCGACCTCGCGGCGCAGGAACGAGTGGTCCGGGCCGGCCGGCACGACCAGCAGCCCGTCGACGCGGCGCTGGGTGAAGTCCTGCAGGACGGCGCGTTCGCGCTCCGGGTCCTCCTCGGAGGAGGCGGTGATCAGCATCGTGCCGTGCGCGGCGGCGATCTCGGCGGCCACGCTCGCGATCGTGGCGTAGAACGGGTTGGCGATCTCCTCGATCAACAGCCCGACGGTGGCGTTGAGCTGCCGCGAGCGCAGGTTGCGCGCGATGTCGTTGCGCCGGAAGCCCAATTCGGTGATGGCGGCCAGCACCCGGCCGAGCAGTTCCTGACCCACCGGCTCGTCGTTGACCACCCGGGAGACCGTCTTCAGGCTTACTCCGGCGTGCCGCGCGACATCGACCATGGTCGGTCGTCGGCGCGCGGCGGACCTGGTCGGGGTCTGGGTCACGGGGTGGACCTCCACGGCGGGCGCGGGTCAGCGATCGAGAGCGGCGAGCGCGTCGACCGCCTTGCGGGCGGCGATCAGCACCGGATCCCAGACCGGCGCGTACGGCGGAGCGTAGCCCAGGTCCAGTGCGGTCATGTCGTCCACGGTCATGCCATTCCACAACGCGACGGCCAGAGTGTCGATCCGCTTGGCCGCCTCGGACCAGCCGACGA
Organism: Micromonospora sp. NPDC049662; assembly: GCF_040675055.1. Lineage (NCBI taxonomy): Bacteria > Bacillati > Actinomycetota > Actinomycetes > Micromonosporales > Micromonosporaceae > Micromonospora > Micromonospora sp. NPDC049662. The sequence continues at coordinate 22,164 of NZ_JBFAOC010000069.1, read as the reverse complement.
TCTGCGCGCCGAGCAGACGGCCGCTGGGTCGTTCCGCGATCAGCTTGACGGTCATCGGCCGGGCACCCGGGTAGTAGCCGGCCCGGCTGGTCGATTCTGCGATCACCGAGACGAAGTCGAAGCCGGCCGCCGAGGCGTCCCGCTCCCGCAGGCCCGTGCGACCGACCTCCAGTTCGCAGACCTTGGTCACGGCCGTGCCGATCACGCCGGTGAAGGTGGCGTACCCGCCGCCGATGTTGATGCCGGCCACCCGGCCCTGCTTGTTGGCGTGGGTGCCCAACGGGATGTACACCGGCATCCCGCTGACCCGGTGCAGGGTCTCCACGCAGTCGCCGGCCGCCCAGACCCCCGGGAAGCCGGGGACCCGCATCCGCCGGTCCACCCGGATCGCGCCGGTCGGCCCGAGCGGCAGCCCGGCGGCCTCCGCGAGCCCGACGTTGGGGCGTACCCCGAGACCCAGGACCACGACGTCGGTCGGAATCGGCCCCTCGGCGGTGACCACGGCGGACACCCGGCCGTCCCGCTGTTCGAGGCCGGTCACCGGCAGGCCGGCGCGGATGGTGATGCCGAGGCCACGCATGGCATCGGCGACGAGTTCGGCCATGTCGGCGTCGACCGTCGACATGGGTTGCTCGGCCTGCTCGACGAGCGTCACCGACAGGCCGCGCTGGATCATCGCCTCGGCCATCTCGACGCCGATGTAGCCGCCGCCCACCACCACCGCCCGGCGCGGCTGCGGCTCGGCGTCCAGCCAGTCGCGCAGCGCCGCGCCGTCGTCGAGGGTCTGCACCCCGAACACGCCGGCCACGTCCGACTGCGCCCACGGGGGCTTGGTCGGTGTCGCGCCGGCGGCGTACATCAGCTCGTCGAAGCGTTCGGTGACCTCGCGGCCGTGGTCCAGGTCCCGGGCGACCACCTCGCGCCGTTCGAGGTCGATGGCCGTCACCTCGTGGCGCAACCGCACGTCGATGTCGAACTTCGTGCGGAACGTCTCCGGCGCGCGGGCGATCAGGTCGTCCGGGCCGGGCACCAGCCCCGAGATCCAGTACGGGATGCCGCAGGCCGAGTAGGAGGTGAAATGTCCCCGCTCGAAGACCACGATCTCCAGGTCGTCCCGGTCGCGGCGGCGGCGTGCCTGGGACGCCGCCGACATGCCGGCGGCGTCCCCGCCGATGACGATCAGTCGTTGCGCCACAGGATCATCCTGTCATGCGGGCGCTCAACCGCGGGTCTGTCGCGCCACGTCCTGCACGACGTCGACGAGCCGTCCGGTACGGGCGTACACGGCGCGCTGCCGGGCCGCGCCGGTGCCGTGGCGGCGTAGCCCACCCAGCAGGTCGGACACCTCGGCCCAGTCGCCGTGCCGCTCCAGCGCCGGCCGCAGCCGTTCCACGAACTCGTCCAGCAACTCCCACGCGGGACGCAACTCGCCGGTGGTGACGTCGACGCCCTCGCCCTCCAGGCCGTCGTGGGCGGCCCGCCAGTGCGCGCCGACCAGCAGGTGGTGGTCGGTCCGCAACGCGGGGCGGCCGGCCTCGACGTCGTCCATGGCGGTGGCCACCAGGGCCCGGACCAGCGCGGCGACCAGCACCGCGTCGTCCACGGTCGGGCAGACGTCGCCGATGCGCAGCTCGACGGTCGGGTACTTCGCCGACAGCCGGGCGTACCAGTAGAGCATCCCCTCGTCGAGCATCACCCCGCTGGCGATCAACTGGCGGATGAGCCGCTGGTAGTGCTCGTGCGACTCCAGGAAGGGCGTCGGCGCGACCGACGGCCAGCGCTCCCACTCCACCGACCGCCAGCTCGCGTAGCCGGTGTCCTCGCCACGGGAGAACGGCGAGTTGGTGGTGACGGCGTGCAGCGTCGGCAGCCACGGCCGGACGTGGTTGAGCACCTGCACGCCGGTCTCCGGATCGGGGACACCCACGTGCACGTGCATGCCGTTGTTACCGGGACCGGGTACGAGCAGCCGGAACCGTTCGATCATCCGGTCGAAACGGGGCTTGTCGACGACCGGGGGCACCGGGCCGTCCACCGGACCGGTGCCGATGGCGAGCAGCCGTACGCCGGCCCGCTCGGCCGCGTCGGCAAGGGCCTTACGGAGTACGCCGAGGGAGTGCCGGATCGAGGACAGCTCCAGCCCGGGCGGCGAGCCGATCTCGATCTGGCTGGTCTGGAACTCGCGCTCGACCTGACCGCGTAGCTCCGCCGGGACCTGTTCCAGCACGAGGTCCACGGCGGGCACCGCGGCGCCGGTGTGTGGGTCGACGAGCAGGAACTCCTCCTCGACGCCAACGGTGAGCACCTCGGTCCCCGCGGTCGTCCCGTGCGCCTCCGCCACCTGCCCGGTCATCGCGCACCACCGTCCGTTTCTGCCGCCCGCGGTCCGTCCGCGCCGGTCGGACGTTTGGTTACCCAGGGTGGTAACGCCCGGAAACGTGGTGACGGCACGGCGTCTCCGGCGTGTCGCCGGACCATCGGCGATCCGGCCGGGGGACGTGACACCGGGTCCTATGCTGAGCCCGTGCCGGTGCTGCTGGGATTCCTCTGGGCCACGTGGATGTCCGCGTTCGCCCAGCTCGGCATGCTCGCCGACCGTCCGGCCGACCTGCTCGCCGGGGCCGCGCTGACCGCCCTGGTCCTCGTCGCCGCGCTGCTCGCCGCGCGCCCGCTCGGCCCGTCCCGCGCACCCGGTGTCGCGCGACGCTGGGCCGGGCTGCGTGCCCGGGCCCGCAGCCGCCGGACACCCCGCCAGATCGATCCGGACGCCGCCGGACGACCCCGCCCCCGCGCACCCGGACGCCCCCGCGCCGCGTAGCAACACCTCGCCGCGCGGCCGATCCCACCGTCATTGGTCCTAGGTGCCGTCCACGACGGCTCCAGGACCCACCGGAATCGGACCGAGGGGTTTCCCATGCTCTCCTTCGCACCGCTGCACACCGTCGTCGGCGTCGCCGGCAGCGCTTTGTCCTGGCTCACCGACCTGCTCGAACCGCTGGCCGACGGCACGGCGACCGTCGCCGCCATCGTGCTGCTCACCGTCGCCGTCCGGCTGCTGATCACACCGTTGACCGTCGCGCAGGTCCGCGGGGAGCGACGCCGCGCCGCGCTCGCCCCGCAGGTCCGCGAGCTACAGCAGCGGTACGCCGACGACCCGGCGACCCTCCAGCGCGAGGTGTTCGCGTTGTACCGCTCGGCCGGCGCGAACCCGGTCGCCGGCTGCCTGCCGCTGCTGATCCAGGCACCGTTCCTGCTGGTCCTGTACCGGCTGTTCGCCACCGACGAGGGCGGCACGGGACTGCTCGACGAGCGGCTGGCCGGCGTACCGCTGGGTCACCACCTCAGCGACGGGTTGGCCGGCGCGGCCGGACCGCTCTTCGCCGGCCTGCTGGTCCTGCTGCTGGCGCTGGCCTGGTGGTCGTCTCGCCGGGCGCGACGTGCGTCGGCGGCGGTCGGCACGGTGGCCGGTACGCCCACCGAGGGGCCGGGGGCGGCCACCCTCGGTCGGCTGCTGCCTCTGCTGCCGTTCACGACCGTGGTGGTGGCGTTGGTGCTGCCGCTCGCCGCCGTGATCTACCTGGTGACGACGACAGCCTGGTCGGCGCTGGAGCAGGTGGTGCTGCGCCGGCCGCAGGCAGCGCCGGCACCCGCCGCAGGGCATCAGGTGCCCTGATCGCGGCGCGGACGCGGATCAGCGACCGGCGGTCACCGACCGCCGGTCGTCGCGTTGCCGGCGGCGGCGGATCTTGCGGGCCACCCAGCTGACCACCATGACGACGAAGACCGCGCCGATTGCGTAGTTGAACCAGTCGCTGTACCGCTCGACGTTCTGCCACCGGCTGCCCAGCGCGTAACCGGACCCGACGATGAGGGCGTTCCACACGCCGCTGCCGATGGTGGTGAGCAGGACGAACTCGCCCAGCGGCATCCGGTTGGCCCCGGCCGGGACGGAGACCAGGCTGCGGACCACCGGCACCACCCGGCCGATCAGCACCGCCCACCGGCCGTGCCGCTCGAACCAGCGGTCGGCCCTCTCCAGGTCGTCGCGGTCCACCAGCGGGATACGGTCCAGCCAGCGCTTGAGCCGTTCCTCGCCGAGCGCCGCGCCGAGCCAATAGAGCACCAGCGCGCCGACCAGTGAGCCGACCGTCGCGGCGACAATGACGAGGACGACGTTGAACCGACCCTCGTGGGCGAGGAAACCCGCCATCGCCAGCACGATCTCGCTGGGGATCGGCGGGACGATGCTCTCCAACGCGACCAGCAGGGCCACGCCGACCGGACCCATCGCCTCGATGACGGACGCCACCCACCCGGTCAGGCCGGTGAACTCGGAGGGGTCACCAGTCTGGGCGTACGCCATTGGTCATCCTTCCGACGGGCCTACGGGGGGATCGGGTTGTCATACCCAATGATCGGCGCGGCACACCTGCGGGTGATCCGCGCCACGGACGGGCTCAGCCCTCCGGGTGCAGCGCGGTGTCGGCCGGGCCCTGCCGCCAGGCGGTGAACGCCACCGTGAGGCCGCCGCGCGTCGGCGCGCAGCAGAACGGGCCGGCCATCGCCTCGGCCTCCGGGTCCAGCGGGGCGAGTCGGACCAGCCGCCACGGCGCGTCGGTCACCCGCGCCCGTACGGTCAGCGCGTCACCGGCCCGACTGACCCGGACCGTCACCTCCTGACCCGCCCAGCCCGGCACCGGGGCCACCGACCAGTCGGAGAACTCCCGGGTCACCACGGCACCGAGCTGCGACTCGCCGTCGCTCACCTCGACACCCGCCTTGACCCACGTCCGCTCGTCCACCCGGACCAGCACGCCGGCCTGGTCGAACTGCGCGGAGAAGTCGAGCCGGAAGCTCACCTCCATGGCCGCGCCGACGGGTAGCGGCGCGAGCAGCGCCGGCCCGTTGTCGTGGACGAAGCCGTAGCTGGTCCGCCGCCAGAAGTCGGTCTCCGCCCCGGCTTCGACGACCAGCTCACCGGTTGGACCGTGTTCGGCGCGCACCGGCGGGTGCAGCCACCGGCCCCGGGACCAGTCCAACTCATCGCTCGGCGGTACGAGGTCGGTCTCCATGCCGGGCAGGGTACCGACCGCCGCCGCCCGGCAGGTTTGCCGTGGAGATCAACTGGAGAGATTTTCGCGGCATGGGTGACCGTTGGTACTCCGAAGCCGTCGTCTACTGCCTCGACATCGACACGTACGCCGACTCCGACGGCGACGGTGTGGGCGACATCCGTGGTCTGATCGGCCGGTTGGACTACCTGGCCCGGCTGGGCGTGACGTGCCTGTGGCTGCACCCGATCCACCCGTCGCCGAACCGCGACGACGGGTACGACGTCACCGACTTCTACAACGTCGACCCCCGCTTCGGCACCCTCGGTGACTTCGCCGAACTGCTGCACCAGGCGCAGAACCGGGGCATCCGCGTGATCATCGACCTGGTGGTCAACCACACCTCGGACGAGCACCCCTGGTTCCAGTCCGCCCGTTCCTCGCCCGACTCGCCGTACCGGGACTGGTTCGTCTGGTCCGACACCGAGCCGGACGACCGCCACCAGGGCATGGTCTTCCCCGGGGAGCAGAAGGAGACGTGGAGCTACGACCGCACCGCGAAGGCGTGGTTCTACCACCGCTTCTACAAGTTCCAGCCGGACCTGAACTTCGCCAACCCGGAGGTCCGGGCCGAGGTTAAGAAGATCATGTCGTTCTGGCTCCAGCTCGGAGTCTCCGGCTTCCGGATGGACGCGGTGCCGTTCATCATCGAGCTGACCGAGCCGGGCAACCCGGACTCCCCAAAGGACTTCGAGTTCCTCACCGAGATGCGCCAGCACGTGCAGTGGCGGCGCGGGGACGCCGTCCTGCTCGCCGAGGCGAACGTCGAACCGGACCAGCTTCCGACGTTCTTCGGCGACGCCGGCGGATCCGGCAACCGCATCCACATGCTCTTCGACTTCATGCTCAACGGCCGGCTCATGCTCGCCCTCGCGCGGCAGGACCCGGAGTCGCTGATCGAGGCGTTGCGTGACACGCCGAAGCTCCCGGTCGGTGGGCAGTGGGCCACCTTCCTGCGCAACCACGACGAGATCGACCTGTCCCGGTTGACGACCGAACAGCGCAACCAGGTGTACGCCGAGTTCGGCCCGGACGAGAACATGCGCATCTACGACCGGGGCATCCGCCGTCGGCTCGCCCCGATGCTCGGCAACGACCGGCGGCGCATCGAGCTGGCGTACGCCCTGCAGTTCTCCCTGCGCGGCACTCCGGTGCTGCGCTACGGCGAGGAGATCGGGATGGGCGAGGACCTGTCGCTGCCCGGTCGGGAGGCGATCCGTACGCCGATGCAGTGGTCGTACAAGCCGAATGCCGGCTTCTCCACCGCGGATACGGAGAAGCTGGTCCGCCCGGTGATCGACAAGGGTGAGTTCGGTTACCAGAACGTCAACGTCACCGCCCAGCGTGGCGACCCGAAGTCGCTGCTCGCCTGGTTCGAGCGCATGATCCGTACCCTTCGGGAGGCCCCCGAGATCGGCTCCGGCTCCACCACACACATCGACGTGGCGATGCCGCCCGGGGTGCTGGCGCACCGCGCGGACGGGCCGACCGGCACGATGGTCTTCCTGCACAACCTGGGTACCGACGACGTCGAGGTGGACCTGAGCAGCCTCGAGGCGGAGGCCGACCTGCCGATCGACGTGCTCACTGACCGTGGTTACGGCGAGCTGGGCAAGCTCGGCGCGGTGAAGGTCTCCGGGTACGGATACCGGTGGATTCGCCTATGCCGGGGTCGGGGGTTCTGAGGCTAAGCTCCTTCGATCACCCCAAAGTTACCCGGAGGTAATCATGTCGGAGGAGCACCGCGTCGCCATCGTCACCGGAGCCGCACGCGGTATCGGTGCCGCCACCGCCCGGCGGCTGGCCGCCGACGGGATGGCAGTGGCGGTCGTCGACATCGACGAGGCGGCCACCAAGGAGACGGTGGACGCCATCTCCGGCGCGGGTGGCCGTGCGCTCGGCGTGGGTGCCGACGTGTCCGACCGCGACCAGGTCGGGGCCGCCGTGGAGCGGGTCGCCGCCGAACTGGGCGCCCCCACCGTCCTGGTCAACAACGCCGGCGTGCTGCGCGACAACCTGCTGTTCAAGATGACCAACACCGACTGGGACACGGTCATGGGCGTACACCTGCGCGGGGCGTTCCTGTTCAGCCAGGCCGCTCAGAAGCACATGGTGGACCGCAAGTGGGGGCGGATCGTCAACCTGTCCAGCACCTCCGCGCTGGGCAACCGGGGGCAGGCGAACTACGCCGCCGCCAAGGCGGGCCTCCAGGGCTTCACCAAGACGCTCGCCATCGAGCTGGGGCCGTTCGGGGTGACCGTCAACGCCGTCGCGCCCGGCTTCATCGTCACCGACATGACGGCGGCCACCGCCGCCCGCATGAAGGTCGACTTCGAGGACCTCCAGAAGCACGCCGCCGCCGAGATCCCGGTCCGTCGCCCGGGTCGCCCGGAGGACGTCGCCCACACCATCTCGTTCCTGGCCAGCGAGGGCGCCGGCTTCGTCTCCGGTCAGGTCATCTACGTGGCGGGCGGACCACGGGCCTGACCCGCGCCGCTTCCGTTCCGCGGCCCGGTCGGTCAGGCCGGGTCGCGGCGGGTGCGCCAGAGCCAGAAAAGGCCCAGCACCGGCAGGACGAGCGGGATGTAGCCGTACCCGCTACCGAACTGCGACCACACCGTCTCGTCGGGGAAGAGGGCCTTGTCGGCCAGGCTCAGGATGCCGACCGCGACGACACCGACCAACTCCACCGAACAGCACACCAGCGCCACCCGTCGACCGGTGTGTCCGGCCCGGGCCAGACCCACCGCGGCCACGATGTAGATGAGCGCGGCCAGGGCGGAGAGCAGGTACGCCACCGGCGCCTCGTCGAACTTCGTGGCGATCTGTAGGCCCGCCCGACTCGTCGCCGCGATGGCGAACAGCAGGTAGATCGCGATCAACAGACGGCCGGGCCCGGAGTTCGTGCGCTGTCGGGCCGGACGAGTCTCAACCACCGAGGACCTCCCAGGTCTGCTGCAACCGCACCACCACGACCGGCGTCACCAGGCAGACCGCGCAGACGATCGCCGACCCCCACCGGGTCGGTTCCATCCGGGCCAGCACCCAGGCCAGCGGTGGCAGGCAGACCAGCGTGACCAGGTAGCCGAAGAACGCGCCGGGCTCGCCCGGCCGGTCGCCGCCGCCGACCGCCACCAGGGCCAGCACACCCAACGCGAGCAACACCAACTCGAGTACGGCCAGACCGGCGAACTGCACCCGGTCCGGCGGCCGGTGGCGTACCGCCGCGACCAGCGCCCACACGGCGACGAGCAGCGACAGCACGATCGACACCGTCGCGAGGGGCCCGTCTACCGGCGAGCCGGCCGCCGCGCTGGTCATCGGCCCCACCCGGTCGTCGCCTCGGTCACCGGCACAGCCTACTAACCGTCGTAGTACCCGCCGCGCGCTGCCTGGCCATCGCGCCCCGCCGCGTCCGCGAACGCGGCGGGTGTGTCGGGGCGGGCGGCCGGTGCGTTCGGCCGCGCGGCAGCCCAAGAGGGTATGCAGGCGCTGTCGAGCTGCCCCAGATTTGGGGCAAGGCCATCTCGGATCTCTGCGCCAGCAGTGGGGCGAGCGTCGGAAGTCGGATGGGGCTCTGCAGGACGGTGTGGGGCGCCCCGGATCTGGGGCAGCTCGACAGGCACTCGTCGGACCACGGTCACCCCCGGTCGGCAGTACGCGTGCTGCTCCGGTTGGCGACCCGCCGCCGACGGACCTGCTGGGGCGACTAGCGTGGATCACGTCCGTGGCGTCGCCACGGTCGGGGGAAACGGCGGAGGTACACGTGCTGCGGTTCGGCTTGTTCGGCACCGGTCACTGGGCGATCGAGACGCACGGGAAGGCGCTGCACGCACACCCGGACGCGGAACTGGTCGGGGTGTGGGGGCGTAACCCGGAGCGGGCCTCCGCGCTGGCCGAGCGGTACGGCGTGCCCGCGTACGCCGACGTCGACGCCCTCATTGAGCAGTGCGAGGCCATCGCCGTCGCGCTGCCGCCGGACGTCCAGGCCGACATCGCGGTCCGTGCCGCGAACGCCGGCCGGCACCTGCTGCTGGACAAGCCGTTGGCGCTCAGCGTGGACGACGCCGACCGGGTGGTCACCGCCGCCCAGGCGTCGGGAGTGGCCTCGGTGGTGTTCTTCACCCAGCGGTTCCAGCCGAACGTCACCGCGTTCCTCGCGTCGACCGCCGCCGCCGGTGGCTGGCAGCACGGCCGCACCACGGCCTTCGCGTCGATCTTCCAGGACGGCAGCCCGTACGGCGGCTCGCTGTGGCGTCGCGAGCACGGCGCGCTCTGGGACATCGCCCCGCACGCGCTCTCGATCCTTCTGCCGGTGCTGGGGCGGGTCACCCAGGTGGCCGCGATGGACGGCCCGAGCGGGATGGTGCACCTGCTGCTCACCCACGAGGGTGGTGCGACCAGCAGCGCCTCGCTCTCCCTGGACGCGCCGACCGAGGCGATGGCCCGCGAGTTCGTGTTCTACGGCGAGAACGGCATCGAGACCGTGCCGCACGGCGAGAACGACGCCGCGACGGCGTTCGGTGTGGCGATCGACCAGCTCGTCGAGCAGGTCCGGACCGGTGCCCACGACCACCGCTGCGACGTCCGCTTTGGCCGCGAGGTGGTCACGATCATCGCCGCCGCCGAGGAGGCCCGCCAACAATCCCGCACGATCCGCCTTCCCTGACCCTCCCTATCCCCCAAACCCCTCCCACCCCGTACAACGGGGTCTGGGGTTTAGGTGGGGGTTGTTAGGGCCTCGGTTAGTTCTTCGGGGTTGTCGAACTGTTCGGGTGGTAGGGCCTGGAGCATGTGCAGCATGCTCGTGTCGGCGCCGTTCTCCTGCGCCCAGCGGACGAGGTCCTCGCGGGAGACCGGGTAGTCGAGCCCGGCCAGGTACTCCTGCAACTGCACGCCTGACACGGTCATGTCGGTTGGCTACCCGCTCGTGTCAGGCGTACACGCTGACGGCGTGTCGGCTCGCGACGCGCCGACGGTTTGTCGGCGTGAGCGCCGGGTAGCCGCTGCCATGCTGGTTCAGCGGCTCGGCGCGCCGAGCGACTTCGACCCGTTGCTGGAGCGCGTTCGGGACGCCCGGGTGGTGATGATCGGCGAGTCCACGCACGGCAGTTACGACTACTACCGGCTCCGTGAGCAGTTGACCCGTCGACTGATCGCGGAGTGCGGCTTCTCGTTCGTGGCCGTGGAGGGCGACTGGCCGGACTGCGACCGGGTGCACCGCTCGGTCACCGCCGCGCCCGGCGGGGCCCTGGATCCGCAGAGCGCGCTGGAGCGCTTCGAGCGGTGGCCGACCTGGATGTGGGCCAACGCCGAGGTGGCGCGCTTCTGCCGGTGGCTGCGGGCGTGGAACCTGCAACGGCCGGAGGGTGAGCGGACCGGGTTCCACGGGCTCGACGTCTACAGCCTCTGGGAGTCGATGCAGGCGATCTTCGACTACCTGGGGGAGGAGGACCCGACCTCGCTGGAGGCGGCGCAGGACGCGTACCGGTGCTTCGAGCCGTACGGCAAGCGGGTCGAGGAGTACGGCGCGGCCAGCCGGTTCGTCTCCGCCCGGTGCGAGGAGGAGGTGGTCCGGCTGTTGGCGCGTACCCGGGAGCAGGCCATGTCGGACGGCCCGGACCGCTTCTCGGCCTGGCAGAACGCGGAGGTGGTGGCCGGCGCGGAGCGCTACTACCGGGCGATGGTGGCCGGCGGTCCGGACTCGTGGAACATCCGAGACACCCACATGCAGGACACTTTGGACCGGCTGCTGCACCGCTACGGCCCGGACGCCCGAGGGATCGTCTGGGCGCACAACACGCACGTGGGGGACGCGCGGGCCACCGACATGGCCGCGGACGGGATGGTCAACATTGGTCAGTTGGCCCGCGAACGGCACGGCGACGACGCGGTGGCGCTGATCGGGTTCGGCACCTACCGGGGCACGGTGATCGCCGCTCCCCGGTGGGGCTCCCCCTCGGAGGCGATGGTGGTGCCGCCGGCACGGGAGGGCTCGGTGGAGCGGCGGTTGCACGAGCTGATGCCCGAGCGGGCGGTGCTCGTCTTCGGCGGTGACGACCAGCCGGGCTGGGTCACCGAGCCGGCGGACCACCGGGCGATCGGGGTGGTCTACGACCCGTCGTTCGAGTCCTGGGGCAACTATGTGCCGACGCGCCTGGCCGCGCGCTATGACGCGCTCATCTGGTGCGACGAAACGACGGCCCTGCACCCGCTGGCGGTCCCCGCCGCCCCCGGCGAGATGGAGACGTACCCGGCCGGTGTGTGACCGGGCCCGCGCCGATCATGGAGTTGTGGTGCCGGACGAAGTGCCCGAGTCAGGGCACGACGGGCACCACAACTCCATGATCGACCAGGCTGGGACCTAGACCCTCGTGGGTTCCTGGGTCGTGAGGTGGTCGCGGAGGCCTTCGCCTTCGATGTCGACGTTGGGCAGGGCGCGGTTCAGCCAGCGGGGCAGCCACCAGGCGCGGTCGCCGAGCAGGGACATCACGGCCGGGACGATGGTCATGCGGACCACGAAGGCGTCGATCGCCACGCCGATGGCGAGCGCGAAGCCCATCGACTTGATCACCGGGTCATCGAGGAAGACGAAGCCCCCGAACACCGACATCATGATCAGCGCGGCGGCGGTGACCACCCGGGCGCCGTGCCCCATGCCGCTGATCGTGGCCGCCCGGGCGCTCTCACCGTGCACGAAGTCCTCCCGCATCCGGGAGACCAGGAACACCTCGTAGTCCATGGCGAGCCCGAACAGGATGCCGATGAGCAGGATCGGCAGGAAGCTGATCAGCGGGCCTGGCGTGTCCAGGCCGACCAGGTCGGCGAGGTGCCCCTGCTGGAACACCGCCACCGTGATGCCGAACGTGGCGGCGACGGTGAGCAGGAAGCCCAGCGCGGCCTTGACCGGCACCAGCAGCGAGCGGAACACCAGCATCAACAGCAGGACCGACAGCCCGACCACCAGCAGCAGGTAGACCGGCAGCGCGTCGGAGAGCTTCTCGGAGACGTCGATGCCGATCGCGGTGACGCCGGTGAGCAGGACGTCCGCGCCGCGAATGCCGCTGACCGAGTCGCGGATGTCGTGCACCAGCGTCTCGGTGGCCTCGTCGGTCGGGCCGGTCTTGGGCACCACGCCGAGCAGCGCCGTCCGGCCGTCCGGGCTGAGCTGCGGCGGCGCCACCGCGAGGACGTTCTCGGTACGTTGCAGCAGCGCGGTGACCTGCGGTACGGCGGCCGCGGTCGCCGGTGCGTCGTCGCCCGCGACGACCACCGCGAGCCGGCCCGTGAAGCCCGGGCCGAAGCCCTCGACGGTCAGGTCGTTCGCCACCCGGGCCGGAGAGCCGACGGCGGCCGTCGCCGCGCCCGGCAACGCCAGCCGCATGTCGGGCGTGGGCAGCGCGAGCAGCCCCAGACCGAGCAGCCCGACCAGGATCACGGGTACGCGGAAACGGGTGACGAACCGGGCCCAGCGGAAGCCGAACCGGGTGCGGTCCTCGGCCGGGGCCGGCCGGTCGAGGTCCGCGTCGGTGCCCGGCGTGCCCTCGTTGGCGAGTGCCCGCAGCCGGCGGGGGAGCACCCGGCGACCGGCGAAGCCGAGCAGCGCCGGCTGCAGGGTGATGGCGACGAGGACGGCCACGGTGACGGTGCCGGCGGCGGCGAGACCCATCACGGTGAGGAACGGGATGTCCACCACGGCCAGGCCGGCGAGCGCGATGACGACGGTGGCGCCCGCGAAGACCACGGCGGAGCCGGCGGTGCCGACGGCCCGGCCGACCGCCTCGTCCGGGGGCAGGCCGTCGAGCAGGTTCTGCCGGTGCCGGGAGGTGATGAACAGCGAGTAGTCGATGCCGACGGCGAGGCCGAGCATCAGCGCGAGGATCGGCGCCGTGCTGGTCAACTCGATGACGCCGCTCAGCGCGAACAGGCCGGCCATGCCGACGCCCACGCCGATCAGCGCGTTGAGCATGGTCATGCCGGCGGCCACCAGCGAGCCGAACGTGATGATCAGGACGATCGCGGCGACCAGGACGCCGAGCGCCTCGGTCGAGCCGATCTCCGGCTCCCCGCCCAGCACCTCACCGCCCGGGGCGACCTGCCAGCCCTTCGCCTTGGCCGCCGCGCCGACCTCCTCGTACGCGGTCTTCTGCGCGTCGGTCACCTCGTCCGCCCCGGTGGCGAACTGAACCTGCACCAGCGCGTACCGGCCGTTGGGCGAGACGGCGCCGACTTGGAGCGGGTTGACCGCGCCGACGACGCCGGGCAGCGTCCCGGCCTGCTGGACCAGCTCCTGCACCACGGCCTGGCCCTCCGGGGAGGCCAGTTGGCCGTCGCCGGGCGCCTTGAGCGTGATCGTGCCGGTGGCGCCGCTGGCTGCGGGGAACTGCTCGCTGAGCAGGTCGAGGGCGCGCTGGCTCTCGGTTCCGGGCATGGTGAAGTTGCTCGCCGTCGGGCCGCGCAGGGTCGCCGCGGCCAGGCCGGCGCCGACGAGTACGACGAGCCAGAGCGCGACGACGAGCCGTCGCCGGCGCAACGCGCCCCGGCCGAGCCGGTAGAGCAGGGTGGCCATCAGGAGTCCTTGTCCTCGGTCGTGGGTGGTTGGGGCTGGGGTGTCCCGACGGGTTCGACGGCCCGCCGGGCGAGGGTGAGCAGGGCGGGACGCAGCTCGTCGTCGGGGATGTCGACGAACTCGGCGCATGCCTCGGAGATGCCGGCCAGCAGCACCAGCGCGGCGATCCGGGCGCCGGGACGGTCGGAGTGGCCGGCCAGCGCGTCGCGCAGCCGTTCGGAGATCTGCTGGATGTGGGCGAAGGCCGGCTGGCACAGCAGCTCCGGGAACTCGCCGCGCAGGACGGCGATCTCCCGCCGGAACCGGACCGCGAGGTCGACGAAGCCGACCGCGGCGACGTCCTGGGCGGCCGCGCCGGTCAGGCCGCTGAGCTGGTCGTCGAGGTCGGTCAGCACCATGATGGCCGGTGCCATCAGCTCGGCGAGCAGGGCTTCCTTGTTGGCGAAGTGGTAGAGCACGGTGGCCTTGGAGCAGCCGACCTCGCGGGCGATGTCCTGCAACGAGGTGCCCCGGTAGCCGGTCACCGCGAACCGTCGCGCCGCCGCGGCGAGGATCTCGCCGTGCGTTTCGGACACCGCTCTGGCCATCACCGGTCCACCTCCGTGAACCAGCATGCCTGACCGATCGGTCAGACCCTGACCGATCGGTCAGACGAACCGGGTGGCGTTCCCCACACCCGATTCCTGTCTAGTCCGCGTGCTCCGCGTCGTACCGGGTCCGCGCCTCGGCGATGGCGCGGCGGTGCCGCTCGGCCCAGCTCGTCAGGGCCACCAGCGACTCGTACAGCTCCAGGGCCATCGGGGTGGCCACGTATTCGACCTTGGGCGGCACGGTCGGGTAGACGGTGCGGTGCAGCAGGCCGTCGCGTTCCAGGTTGCGCAGGGTCAGCGTGAGCATCCGCCGGCTGATGCCCTCGATGTGCCGCTCCAACTCGGTGAAGCGCACCGGGCCGTGCGAGGCCGCCACCAGGATGCCGATGCTCCACTTGCCGCCGACCCGGTCGAGCACCTCACGGACGGTGCACGCCCGCGCCTGCCCGGGGGTGAAGGGCACGTTCCCGGGTGAGCAGGTCAGCTCGGCCTCCACCAGCGCGGACACATCGCTGTTCCTCTGGGACACAACAGTGCCTCCTTCCGCTCCCGCTCATGGTCACAGACGATGGCGTCGGTAACAAACCGTGCACCAAGGAGGATTCCGTGGACCGAGCGACCCCGTCCCGCTGGCCGGCGCTGCTGGTGCTCTGCGCCGGCAGCCTCATGGTCATTCTCGATGGCAGCGTCGTGTCGGTGGCCCTGCCCGCCGTCCAACGCGACCTGGGCTTCACCGCCGCCGGGCTGGCCTGGGTGGTCAACGCCTACCTGGTGGCGTTCGGCGGGCTGTTGCTGCTCGCCGGCCGTCTCGGTGACCTGCTCGGCCGACGCCGGGTCTTCCTGGCCGGCGTCGTGCTGTTCACCGTGGCCTCGGCGGCCTGCGCGGTGGCCGGCAATCCGGCCCTGCTCGTCGGCGCGCGGTTCGGCCAGGGTGTCGGTGGCGCGCTGGCCATGGCGGTCAGCCTCGGCATGATCGTCCGGCTCTATCCCGAGCCGGCCGAGCGGGCCCGCGCGATCGCCGTCTACAGCTTCACCGGGGCGGCCGGCGCGTCGATCGGCACGGTGGCCGGGGGAGTGCTGACCGAGCTGGCTGGCTGGCGTTCGATTTTCCTGGTGAACCTCCCGATCGGGGCGGCGATCCTGCTCGCCGCCGTCCGCCGGCTCCCCGCCGAGCGGGGCATCGGCCTGCGGGCCGGCCTCGACGTGCCGGGCGCCGTGCTCGCCACCGCCGGCCTGATGGCGGCCGTGCTGGGCATCGTGGGTACGGGTGAGCACGGCTGGACCAGCCGGCGCACCCTCGGCGCGGTGGCGCTCGCCGCGCTGCTGCTCGGCGGCTTCGCGCTACGCCAGCGCGTGGCGTCCACCCCGCTGCTGCCTCCCCGACTGCTGCGCGTCCCGGGGCTGCTCGCGGCGAACACCGTGCAGTTCCTCATGGTGGCCGCGTTCCTCGGCTTCCAGTTCCTGCTCGCCGTGGAGCTGCAACTGGTGCTCGGGCTGAACGCGGCGGCGACCGGCTGGGCGTTCCTGCCCACCCCCGTAGTGATCGCGGCGGTGTCGCTCGGCCTGTCGGGCAGGCTGATCGCCCGCTGGGGCGCCCGAACCGTGCTGGTGACCGGGCTCGGCCTGGCCGCCGTCGGTTTCCTGCTGCTCGCCCGGCTGTCCGCCGACGGTGGCTACCTCACCGACGTACTCCCGGCGATGTTGATCTTCGGGGTGGCCGGCGGCCTGACCCTGCCGGCGGTCACCACGCTGGCGATGGCCGGCGCGACCGACGCCGACGCCGGGCTCGCCTCCGGTCTGGCCAACACGACCCAGCAGGTCGGCGGGGCGGTCGGCCTGGCGACGCTGGCGACCCTCGCGGCGGCCCGCAGCGACGCTCTGCGGGCCTCCGGTCAGGCCGAGGCGGCCGCGCTGGCCGGCGGTTACCGGGTGGCGTTCGCGGTGGCCGCCGCCCTGGTGCTCGCCGCCCTGCTGCTGGCGCTTGCACGGTGCCGCGCCGGCCGGGCGGGGCGCGACCCGACGTCGACGGACCGGTCGACGGGCCGGCCGCCGACCGTGGTCCTCGAAATCGGCAGGCCTCCGAGCGCCGCGTCCGGTTGACCGACGACGCCGAGGCCGCGAGGGTGATCGGGTGAGTGAGGCTGACGAGACCCGCGACGGCGTGGCCCTGACCAACCTGGACCAGCCGCTGTCCGACCGTGACGACGCCACCAAGCGCGACCTTGTCGACTACCTCGACGCGGTCCGGGGGCCGATCATCGGGCAACTCCGGGACCGGCCGCTGTCGGTGATCCGGGTCCGCCCCGGCCAGCCGCCGTTCATGCAGAAGAACCTGCCCCGCTACACCCCGGACTGGGTACGCCGGACGCCGGTCTGGGCCGAGGCGTCGCACCGGGAGATCTCGTACGCCCTCTGCGACGACCGGCGGACCCTGCTCTGGCTCGCCAACCAGCGCGCGGTCGAGTACCACCCGACCCTGGCCACGGTTGCCGACCTGCACCGACCGAGCCACCTGGTGCTCGACCTGGACCCGCCGGAGGGCGACGGGTTCCGGGCGGCGGTCGACGCGGCCCTGCTGGTCCGCCAGGCGCTCGCCGACGCCGGCCTGGTCGGAGCGGTCAAGACCAGCGGCGCCAAGGGCGTGCACGTCTTCGTCCCGGTCACGGGCGACGCCACCGCCGAGGAGTTGGCGGCCGCCACCCGGGCGCTCGCCGTCCGCGCCGAACGGCTCGACCCGGCGCTCGCCACCACGGCGTACATCCGCGAGGACCGGGGCGGGAAGGTGTTCGTGGACGCCACCCGCTCCGGCGGGGCGACGGTCGTCGCCGCGTACAGCCCGCGACTACGGCCCGGGATGCCGGTGTCCTTCCCGGTCGACTGGGCCGACCTGACCGAGGTGACCCCGGCGGACTTCACCATCCGGACGGCGCCGTCGCTGCTCGCCGGGACCGACCCGTGGGTCGCGCTGCTGCCGGAACCCCAGCAGATCCCCGCAGACCTGGTCACCGAGGGTCGCGCCATCCCGGTGGCCCGCGTCCAGGCCATGCACGAGGGCAAGCGCCGGGCCCGCGCCCGCCGCGAAACCACCTGACGGTACGCCCCGACGACTGCCCCACGCGCCGCCACGCGGCTCGGCTCCGGCTCGGCCGTCCGGCGGTCCTGTCTTGTCGGTGGTCTGTGGCACGATTTGCCGGGTGACCAGCCGATCCACGGAGAGCCAGCGCCTCGCCGACCTCGCGCGGCTGCGTCGCGTCCGCGACCGCATCGACCGGGAGTACGCGCAGCCGTTGGACGTCGAGGCGCTCGCCCGGGGCGTCCACATGTCGGCGGGGCACCTCAGCCGGGAGTTCCGGCTCGCCTACGGCGAATCGCCGTACAGCTATCTCATGACCCGGCGCGTGGAGCGCGCCATGGCCCTGCTGCGTCGTGGCGACCTGAGCGTCACCGATGTCTGTTTCGCGGTCGGCTGCTCGTCGCTCGGCACCTTCAGCACCCGCTTCACCGAACTGGTCGGTATGCCCCCCAGCACGTACCGCCGGGAGGCGGCGCTGTCGACCGCCGGGCTGCCATCCTGTACGGCGAAGCAGGTCACCAGACCCATCAGGAATCGAGAAGCGCAGGTCACGCGGCCACCCCTAGCGTGACCGGGGCCCCGCCACCCCAGCAGATGGAGAGACGATGAGCAAGGCCACGGACTCGCCCGCGGCGCACGTCGCGGACCGCCACGACCTGATCCGGGTACAGGGCGCTCGCGTCAACAACCTCAAGGACGTCACGGTCGAGCTGCCGAAGCGTCGCCTCACGGTGTTCACCGGTGTCTCCGGCTCGGGCAAGAGCTCGCTGGTGTTCGGCACCATCGCCGCCGAGTCGCAGCGGATGATCAACGAGACCTACAGCGCCTTCCTCCAGGGCTTCATGCCGACGCTGACCCGGCCCGAGGTCGACGTGCTGGCCGGGCTCACCACCGCGATCATCGTCGACCAGGAGCGGATGGGGGCCAACGCCCGCTCCACCGTCGGCACCGCCACCGACGCCAACGCGATGCTGCGCATCCTGTTCAGCCGGCTCGGGCAGCCGCACATCGGCTCGCCGAACGCCTTCTCCTTCAACGTCCCGTCGGTCCGGGCCAGCGGCGCGATCACCGTGGAACGTGGCGCGGGCAAGACGAAGACCGAGAAGGCGACCTTCAACCGCCTGGGCGGCATGTGCCCGCGCTGCGAGGGGATGGGCGCGGTCACCGACTTCGACCTCTCCGCGCTGTACGACGACAGCAAGTCGCTCAACGAGGGCGCGATCACGATCCCCGGCTACAGCATGGAGGGCTGGTACGGGCGGATCTTCCGGGGCTGCGGCTACTTCGACCCGGACAAGCCCATCAGCAAGTACACGAAGCGGGAGCTGCAGGACCTGCTCCACCGGGAACCGACCAAGATCAAGGTTGAGGGCATCAACCTGACGTACTCGGGCCTGATCCCGCAGATCCAGAAGTCGTTCCTGTCCAAGGACATCGACACGTTGCAGCCGCACATCCGTGCCTTCGTGGACCGGGCGGTCACGTTCACGACCTGCCCCGACTGCGACGGCACCCGGCTCAGCGCCGAGGCCCGCTCGTCGAAGATCGCGGGCAAGAACATCGCCGACGTCTGCGCCATGCAGATCAGCGACCTCGCGGCCTGGGTCCGGGGCATCCAGGAGCCGTCGGTCGCGCCGCTGCTCAGCGGGTTGCAACACCTCCTCGACTCGTTCGAGGAGATCGGGCTGGGCTACCTGTCACTCGACCGACCGTCTGGCACGCTCTCCGGCGGCGAGGCGCAGCGCACCAAGATGATCCGCCACCTCGGGTCGTCGCTCACCGACGTCACGTACGTCTTCGACGAACCGACGATCGGGCTGCACCCGCACGACATCGCCCGGATGAACGGCCTGCTGCTGAGACTGCGCGACAAGGGCAACACCGTCCTGGTCGTGGAGCACAAGCCGGAGGCCATCGCCATCGCCGACCACGTCGTCGACCTCGGTCCGGGCGCCGGCACCGGCGGGGGTGAGGTGGTGTTCGAGGGCACCGTCGACGGGCTGCGCGCCAGCGACACCCTGACCGGGCGGCACCTGGACGACCGGGCCGCGCTGAAGTCGTCGGTGCGTACACCCTCCGGCACGCTCGCCGTGCGGGGCGCGAACACCCACAACCTGCGGGACGTCGACGTCGACATCCCGCTCGGCGTGCTCGTGGTGGTGACCGGCGTGGCCGGTTCGGGCAAGAGCTCGCTCATCCACGGCTCGGTGTCCGGCACCGACGGCGTGGTGTCGGTCGACCAGAGCGCGATCCGCGGCTCCCGACGGAGCAACCCCGCGACGTACACGGGTCTGCTCGACCCGATCCGCAAGGCGTTCGCCAAGGCCAACGGTGTGAAGCCCGCGCTGTTCAGCGCCAACTCCGAGGGTGCCTGCCCCGGCTGCAACGGCGCCGGCGTCATCTACACCGACCTGGGGATGATGGCCGGCGTCGCCGCCACCTGCGAGGAGTGCGAGGGTCGGCGGTTCCAGGCGTCCGTACTGGAATACCGGTTCGGCGGCCGGGACATCAGCGAGGTGCTCGCCATGTCGGTGACCGAGGCGGCGGCGTTCTTCGGCACGGGCGAGGCGCGTACCCCGGCGGCGCACGCCATCCTCGACCGACTCGTCGACGTCGGGCTCGGCTACCTCAGCCTCGGCCAGCCGTTGACCACCCTGTCCGGCGGCGAGCGGCAGCGGCTCAAGCTGGCCACCCGGATGGCCGAGAAGGGCGGCATCTACGTCCTCGACGAGCCGACCACCGGCCTGCACCTCGCCGACGTGGAGCAACTTCTCGGCCTGCTGGACCGGCTGGTCGACTCCGGCACGTCGGTGATCGTCGTCGAGCACCACCAGGCCGTCATGGCGCACGCCGACTGGATCATCGACCTCGGCCCCGGCGCCGGCCACGACGGCGGCCGAATCGTCTTCGAAGGCACCCCGGCCGACCTGGTAACGGCCCGCAGCACCCTAACCGGACAACACCTGGCCGAGTACATCAACGCCTAATCTCTCCCAGCCCCGCCCCCGCCCCCGCCCCCCGCGCCGCTCCGCCTCGCGCCCCCACGGTCCCCGCGATCTTGCACTTTCTGCGGCGGCAAAAGGCGCATCCCGCCCAAAATCACAACCGAAACTGCAAGATCGCGGAGTCGACGGGTTCGGGCCTGGGGCGAGGCGGTTGGACGCGAGCCGTCGGCGGGGGCGTGGGGTCCGGGCGGGGGCGATTGGACGCGAGCCGTCGGCGGGGGCGTGGGGTCCGGGCGGGGACGGTTGGACGCGAGCGCGGCGGCGGGGCGTGGGGTCCAGGTCGGGACGGTTGGACGCGAGCCGTCGGCGGGAGCGTGGGGTCCGGGGCGGGGACGGTTCGACGCGAGCCGGGGCGGCGGGGGAGTGGGGTCCGGGGCGGGGACGGTTCGACGCGAGCCGGCGGCGGGGCGTGGGGTCCGGGGCTCGGCCCCGGGACAGAAATGACAAGCGCCCCAGGTCCGCGCTTCTCAGCGGACATGGAGCGCGAAAGCTTGTGCCCCCGGCAGGATTCGAACCTGCGCCCCCGCCTCCGGAGGGCGGTGCTCTATCCCCTGAGCTACGGGGGCTCAGCGACTGGAGAAGACTAGCAAACCTCCTCCGCGTACGCCGAATCGGTATCGGGTGGGCCGGTCGTGTCGGCGACCGGCCCACCCGGTACTCAGGCCGCGACCGCCCGTCCGCAACTGGGCAGCGGGTGCAGGACGATCCGCCGGGGCAGCCGGCGCGGCCACTCGTTGCGGGGCCAGGACCCGTCCACGATCAGGTGCACGGTGCGCTGTTCCTCGCCACTGAGTCGCAGTACGAAGTCGCGGGGGAGCGGCGGGTCGACCGTCGGCGTCGTGATCATGAAGCGCACCCGGCCCCGGGACGACACGGCGGAGATCACGTCGGCGGCCGGCATCGTGCCGCGCAGCCGTACCCGCCCGATCCAGTAGACCTCGGCGAGGTGCTCCTGGGCCGTCCGGGTGATCGCCGGGTACTCGCTGCGTACCCACCGTTCGACCGCGCTGACGCAGAGCCCGCAGGCACGCTCGCGCGGCTCGCGCGGACCCAACCCCCAGGCCCGCAGGTACGCCCCGACCGCGCCCACGTCCAGCGGAAGGTCGAACCGGCGCTGGATGAGCGTGGTGAGGCTCTGCCGCGTCCACAGCTCCTCGTCCAGGCCGAACTCGTCGGGGTGGACGCCCCGGAGTGTGTCGATCAGTTCGAGTTCCTGCTCGCGGCTGAGCATTCCCGGCTCGCCCTGCCGCTGTCCGCGACGGACGGCTGCCACCGCCCCGTCACCGCCGATGGTGTGGCGTCGGCACCAACTGGTGACCGAGCGCCGTGCGTCTCTGAGTGCAACCCCCACGTCTTGGGCAACGAGCACGAATCACTACTGGTCACGATATGTGTGGAGAAAACTCTCTAAGCGATGTAATCGCCTGTCTAGGGCAAAACGGCCACAAGTGACGACTAGGTATCTATGGGACGCCACGGTCGCCGGATGGCCCGGCGGGCCCGGCGGGTCCGGCGGGTCCGGCGGGTCCGGCGGGTCCGGCGGGTCCGGCGGGCGGCGTGGCTCGGGTGGCGATCCGGCATGGTCCGCCGCCAGGTCGCCGATGTGGCGGCATCCGCGCGCCTGGACACCGCCACATCGCCGATCTCGGGTGGATCATGCGCGCCCCCGCGTCGTGGACGTCATGGTCGACTCGGGTTCGTGGAAGTCGGGGCGTCCCGGCCGCGCCGACAGCCCGATTTGCAGGAATCCGAGTCGATCACCGAGACCGTGCCCCGCCCCCCGCCGCTGCCCGCCGCGCCCGCGCAGCGGCGCGGC
>NZ_JBFAOC010000068.1:0-33058 GCF_040675055.1 Micromonospora sp. NPDC049662 | reverse complement strand
CGCGGGGCGCGGGGCGCGGGGCGCGGGGCGCGGGGCGCGGGGCGCGGGGCGCGGGGCGCGGGGCGCGGGGCGCGGGGCGCGGGGCGCGGGGCGCGGGGCGGACTACGACGCCGATCTTGCGCTTTCTGTGCCGACTTAATTCGCGAAGGTGAACATTTCGGCGTCGCTAAGTGCAAGATCGGCGGGCGGATGCGACGGCGCTGCGGGGAAATCCGTTGCGGGGACGACTGCCGGCGCGCAGGATGCCGATGTGATCGAGGCGTACGCGATGCGGGTTCTGGTCCCTGCGACGACTGCCGGTCGTCGACAGCGGCCGGTACCGGGGCGGGCCTCGATCCTGCGTCGACGGCCATGAGCGGGGCGTTCCTCGCCGGTCTGGTGGCCGGCTACGGCGTCGCCATCCCGGTCGGCGCGATCGCGATCCTCATCCTGGGGCTCAGTGCCCGTACCTCGTTCCGGGTCGGCGCGGCAGCGGCCCTCGCGGTGGCGACGGCCGACGGGCTCTACGCGGCGGTGGCCGCGCTGGGCGGCGCGAGCCTGGCCGGGGTCATCGCGCCGGCCGCCGGTCCGCTGCGGGTGGCCGCCGCCGTGGTCCTGTTAGGGCTGGCCGCGCACGGGCTCTGGCGGACCTGGGCTGCCCACCGCTCCCGACGCGCGCCGACGGCGCGGGGCGGTCGGGGGATGGATACTCCGGGCCGCGCCTACGCGGCGCTGCTCGGATTGACCCTGCTGAACCCGACGACGGTGCTCTACTTCGTCGCGTTGGTCCTCGGTCGTCCGGACACGGCCGACGCGGGACCGGTGCCGGCGGCCCTGTTCGTGGCCGGAGTGTTCCTGGCGTCGGCGAGCTGGCAGCTGCTCATCGCCGGTGGCGGCACGGTGGTCGGTCGTGCGCTGACCGGCCCGCGCGGCCGGCTGGTCACGGGCGTGCTCTCCAGCGTCCTCATCGCCGCGCTGGCGGTGGCCGCGGTGGTGCCGGGCTGACGGTCCGGGTGCGCCGGCGGTGGCGTACGGTCGGGCGGTGACCAGTCGACCCGCTGCCGGGGGAGGCCGGTGGGTCGAGGTCGACCCGGCCCGCGTCGGCCGCTGGGTCGAGGGCTTCGCCGACCGGCACGGCCCGCCCACCACCACCGCACGGGAGTACGGGCTGCTGCTGACCGCCCCCGACGGAGCCACCGCCGAGTTGCACACGCCACCCGGGTCACCCGCCAGCGGCGACGTGGCCGCCTTCGTGGCCGCCGCCGGCACGCCGTACCGGATCGGTCTCTTGTTGGCGCGCAAGGGTGCGGTGGCGATCGGCGTGGCGCTCGGCGCCGAGCTGGTGGTCTCCAAGGTGGACACCCGGTACGTGCAGGGGCGCACCGCGGCCGGTGGGTGGTCGCAGCACCGGTTCGCCCGGCGGCGTGACAACCAGGCCAAGGCGGCGCTGGGTGACGCGGCGGACCTGGCCGTACGGCTGCTGCTGCCGGAGGCGGCGAAGCTGGCGGCCCTCGTCTGCGGCGGTGACCGGCGGGCCGTGGACACGGTGCTCGCGGACCGGCGGCTGGCCCCGCTGCTGCCGCTGCGGGCCGAGCGGCTGCTCGACGTGCCGGAGCCTCGACACGCGGTCCTGGTCGCGGCGGTGAGCGCGGCCCGGGCGGTACGGATCCGGTTGCGCGACCCCGCCCCGGCCGCAGACTGACCGCGTCTGGTCAGCGGCGACGTTACCCCCGCCCCGAATGGGCGGCGTGTGGTCAGCGGCGACGCTACCCGCCCCGCCCCGGACGGGCGGCGTCTGGTCAGCGGCGCCGCTTCCCGTGCCGGATCACGGCGGCGGCGACTGCTCTCGGCTGGCCGCCCCGTCGAGCCGGAGCAGAGATGACCGCCACCCGAACGGGGGTTCGGGGCGTGGTGCGGCGCGCATCGTCGGAGGATGGGCGCGTGGAGTTCCTGGTGGACATGGTGACGACGGTGCCCGCCGGCACCTCGGAGGACGGGGTTGCCGAGATGCGTGCGCGTGAGGCGGCGCGTTCGGCCGAGTTGACGGCGCGGGGCAGTCTGCTGCGCCTGTGGCGGCCGCCGCTGGCGCCGGGGGAGTGGCGTACGTGGGGGCTCTTCGAGGCTGCCGACGCGGACGAGTTGGAGGCGGTCCTCGCGTCGATGCCGCTGCGCGCCTGGCGGCGGGAGACCGTCACGCCGTTGACGCCGCACCCGAACGACCCCGGTCGGCCGGGGCGGTGACCGTGGCCGGTGACGAGGTGGAGATCCTGCGCGCGGTCCTGAACCGGTGGAGGTCGGCGGTCGACGCGCACGAGCCGGACCGCGTCGCGTCGGTCTTCGCGGATGACGCGATCTTCCAGGGCCTGCACCCGTACGCCGTCGGCCGGGACGGCATCGCGGCGTACTACGCGGCACAGCCGCTGGGCCTGACCGCCGCGTACGAGATCCGGGAGACCCGGCGGCTCGCCGCCGACGTGGTCCTCGGCTATCTGGAGGTCGAGTTCGGGTTCACCGACCGGCCGGCGCTGAGGGTGTACCTCGGCGTGCTGGTGCGGCGGGTCCACGACGCCTGGTTGATCGGGCACTACCAGGTGTCCCGGCTCGACTGACCACCCAACGACAATCGCGGCAGGCCCGCTCGGAGGGCCTGCCGCGACCGCGTGGAGCTGTCAGAGCTGGTTGGTGCCGAAGGTGTCGCAGGTCTTCGGGTCGCCGCTGTTGTAGCCCTGCTCGAACCACTTCTGCCGCTGGGCGGCGGTGCCGTGGGTGTACGAGCTCGGGTCGCTGCCCCGGCCGGACTTCTGCTGAATGGCGTCGTCGCCGATCGCGCCAGCGGTGTCCACCGCGTCCTGGATGTCCTGCTCGCTGATCGACTTGAAGATCGCCTTGTCGTTCTTCGACTTGGTCTCGGTGGCGTGGTTGGCCCAGGCGCCCGCGAAGCAGTCCGCCTGCAACTCCAGCCGGACCGAGCCGGAGGTAGGCCCGGTCTTGCCGTCCTGCGCCTTGGCCTCGGTGCCGAGCAGGTCCTGCACGTGGTGGCCGTACTCGTGCGCGAGAACGTACGGCTGGGGGAATTCGCCAGTGACGCCGAACTCGGACTTGAGCGTGTCGTAGAAGGTCAGGTCGATGTAGACATGCTTGTCCGCCGGGCAGTAGAACGGGCCGACACCCGAGTCGGCCTGACCGCAGCCGGTGTTCACGCTGTTGCTGAAGAACCGGGTGGTGACCGGCTGGTACTGGTCGCCGAACGCCTTCGGCATGGCGTCCTTCCAGTAAGCCTGGATGGAATTGATGAAGAGGGTGTTGCGGCAGTCCTCGGTCTTGGTCGCGCTCGCGGCGCACTCGGCGTCCAGGCTGGAGTTGTCGGCTGGCTGGTCGCCGCCGCCTCCGCCGCCGAGCTGGCTGAGCCCGAACCCGCCACCGGCCAACGCCAGCACGACGGCGATGATGATGCCGATCAGGCCGCCGCCCCGGCCGCCGCCCCCGGGGATCGGGATCCCGAGGCCTCCGCCCCCGCCGCCTCCGCCGGATCCACGCATGTCCTCTACCTGACTGGTGTCGACCTGCGCGTTCTCGTTCAGCTCCATGATGACCTCGATCGCGTGAAATGTCCTGTGATAGGCCGTCAGCGCCGGACCGGGTCCGGACGGCGATTCGGTACCCGATGATCTTGATTGGTAATCCGGCCCGGCCGCTCGACCGCGCCCCGGTACACTTGTCGCCGTGCCGCGCTGCGAAGGCTGAACCGCCCCGCGCCGACGGGCCCACCGCCCGCCGGCGCTTTCGCGTGCCCTGAGTCAGCCTTCCAGACCCCGAGAGCGAGTCCCACGAGATGATCACTGCCACCGGCCTGGAGTTGCGCGCCGGCTCCCGGATCCTGCTGTCCGACACCACCCTGCGCGTGCAGCCCGGTGATCGGATCGGCCTGGTCGGCCGCAACGGCGCCGGCAAGACCACCACCCTGAAGGTGCTCGCCGGCGAGGGCCAGCCGTACGGCGGGCAGATCGACCAGCGCAGCGCCATCGGCTACCTCCCGCAGGACCCCCGCACCGGCGACCTGGAGGTCACCGGCCGCGACCGGGTGCTCTCCGCCCGCGGCCTGGACGTGCTGATGTCCCAGATGAAGGAGATCGAGGCCCAACTGGCCGAGGACGCCAGCGACAAGTTGGTCCGCCGCTACGGCGCGCTGGAGGACCAGTTCGCCGCCCTCGGCGGGTACGCCGCCGAGGCCGAGGCCGCCCGGATCTGCGCCAACCTCGGGCTGCCGGACCGCGCGCTCGCCCAGACCATCGGCACCCTCTCCGGCGGTCAGCGCCGGCGCATCGAGCTGGCCCGGATCCTGTTCCGGGACGCCGGTGAGAACGGCGGCGGCATCCTGCTGCTCGACGAGCCGACCAACCACCTCGACGCCGACTCGATCACCTGGCTGCGCGGCTTCCTCGCCAACCACAAGGGCGGGCTCATCGTGATCTCCCACGATGGCGCGCTGCTGGAGTCGGTGGTCAACAAGGTCTGGTTCCTCGACGCCACCCGCTCGGTAATCGACGTCTACAACCTGGGCTGGAAGGCGTACCTGGAGGCCCGCGAGACCGACGAGCGACGTCGCCGCCGCGAGCGGGCCAACGCCGAGAAGAAGGCCGGCGCGCTGATGGCGCAGGCCGACAAGATGCGGGCCAAGGCCACCAAGACCGTCGCCGCGCAGAACATGGCCCGCCGCGCCGAGAAGCTGATCTCGGGCCTGGAGGAGGTACGCGTCGCCGACCGGGTGGCAAAGGTCCGCTTCCCCAGCCCCGCCCCGTGCGGCAAGACGCCGCTGACGGCGACCGGCCTCTCCAAGTCGTACGGCTCGTTGGAGATCTTCACCGACGTCAACGTGGCGGTGGACCGGGGTTCCCGGGTGGCCATCCTCGGGCTCAACGGCGCGGGGAAGACGACGCTGCTGCGGATGCTCGGCGGGCTGCTCAGCCCGGACACCGGCGAGGTGCACGCGGGGCACGGCCTGCGGTTGGGCTACTACGCGCAGGAGCACGAGACGCTGGACGTGGAGCGGACGGTGCTGGAGAACATGCGCGCCGCCGCGATCGAGCAGTCCGACACGGACCTGCGCAAGATCCTCGGCGCGTTCCTCTTCTCCGGCGACGACGTGAACAAGCCGGCCGGGGTGCTCTCCGGTGGCGAGAAGACCCGGCTGGCCCTGTCCACGCTGGTCTGCTCGGGCGCCAACGTGCTGCTGCTCGACGAGCCGACCAACAACCTCGACCCGGTCAGCCGCGAGCAGGTGCTCGACGCGATCGCCAACTACCCGGGCGCGATCGTGCTGGTCACGCACGACCCGGGCGCGGTGCTCGCGCTCAAGCCGGACCGCGCGATCCTGCTGCCCGACGGTGACGAGGACGCCTGGAGCGACGACCTCCTCGAACTGGTCGAGCTGGCCTGACCGCTGCGCCGGGCGGTCGGGTGGCCGGACCGCCGGGCCTCAGCCCAGCAGGGTCGACCAGCCGGACCGGTCTCAGCCCAGCAGGTCGACGAGCCGGCCCAGCACGCCGGAGCTGACCAGGATCACCACACCGATGCCGACGAAGATCGCCGGTACCAGCCAGTGCCCGGCACGCTCCACCAGGGCGACCACCCGCCGGTGGCCGCCCAGCCAGGCCGCGGCGGCGCACCACAGGCCGATCAGCACCACGAAGATCAGCAGGAACACCGCGCTGTCGCCGGGGCCGAGAGCCCGGAACACGGGTACGTAGACGGCGACGTTGTCGGCCCCGTTGGCGATCGTCACCCCGGCCACGCCGAGCGTGCCGGTGACCACGGTGGCCGGCTCGTCGTCGTCCCGGTGCCACAGCGCGCGGACGCCCAGCGCGATCGGCAGCAGGCCGAGCAGCCCGGTCCACGGGTCCGGCACGGCCAGCAACCCGGCGGCGACCACCGCGCTGGCCAGCGCGAGCGCGCCGATGCCCAGATATTGGCCGGCGACGATCTGCGCGGTGCGCGGGCGGCCGGTGGTGCGGGCCGCGACGAAGAACAGCGTGAGGATGACGATGTCGTCGATGTCGGTGGCGGCGAAGACGACGGCCGCGCCGGCTGCGGTGCCGAACAGGTCGATCACGTCCGGGAGCGTACGGGTGGAGGTGTCACCGCGCTCGGGTGGACCGTTCGGGTGGCAGAGCGGGACGGTTCGGGAGGATCACTCTATCGGGAACCTGACATTGCATAGCGTGTCGGTTGGCGAAGAGTTGATATCTGGCGCATGATCGTCCGAGGCGGTCTAATAGGTGGGACCGTATCCGAACCGCACAGTCTGGGACGTGAGGACACAGCATGGCAGCCACTGGCACAGCCACCAGCACTGAGAAGGGTCGCCGGATCGTCGGAGCCGAGCGTCAGACGCTCGCCAAGGACCTGGTAAAGCGGTACACCTCGGGGGAGAGCATCCGCGCGCTGGCGGCCTCGACCGGCCGTTCCTACGGGTTCATCCACCGAGTGCTCACCGAGTCCGGGGTTCAGCTGCGTCAGCGCGGCGGTGCCCGGCGCCGCAAGAAGGCGTGACCCGCCCCTTAGCGTCGTTGACCAACGCCGCTCCCCGGGCAGTCCGGTGACCGCCGAGGCGACCGGGGTTCGGCTGACCTGCGACGGGCCGGTCGCCACGGTGACGTTGTGCCGGCCCGACGTGCTCAATGCCCAGACACCGGCCATGTGGCGCGCGATGAGCGAATTCTCGCGCGACCTGCCCGGTGACGTACGGGTGGTGGTGGTCCGGGGCGAGGGGCGTGCGTTCTCCGCCGGTCTCGACCTCGCGGTTGCCGGTGCGTCCGGCCCGGGGTCGTTCGCCGAGCTGGCCACGCTGCCCGAGGACGAGTGCGCCGACCGGATCGCCGAGTTCCAGGGCGGCTTCAGCTGGCTGCACCGGCCGGACGTCATCTCCGTGGCGGCGGTGCAGGGGCACGCGATCGGTGCCGGCTTCCAGCTTGCCCTCGCCTGCGACCTGCGGGTCCTCGCCGCCGACGCGAGGTTCTCGATGGCCGAGGTGACGCTCGGGTTGGTGCCCGACCTGGCTGGCACGAAGCGTCTCGTGGAGCTCGTCGGCTACTCCCGGGCGCTGGAGATCTGCGCCACGGGCCGCCGGCTGGACGCCGCCGAGGCCGACCGGATCGGGCTGGCTACTCTCGTCGTACCCTCGGGAGAGCTGGACGACGCGGTCCGCGACCTCACGGCGGGCCTGTTGGCCGGCCCGCGGGACGCGGTGGTGGAGATCAAGGCGCTGCTCGCCGGCGCGGCCGGGCGGTCGCACGCCGACCAGCAGCGGGCCGAGCGTGAGGCGCAGACCCGCCGCCTGCGCGATCTCGCCGGCCGGGGCGAATAGTAAGGACCGCGCGGGAAGATCCGGGTTACGACCGAGGTTGTCACACCTGTCGGGAGAATTGACCCGACAGCGCGGTCCGCCCGACGACCCGGAGGTGAGTGGTGTCCAGCCCGATGTCCGGCGGTGGCATGGCCGGGTGGAGCATGCTCCGGTCGATGCGCAACCGCGACGAAGTCTCCACCCACCGGCTCAAGAGCGGGGTGGCCCGCCGCATCGTCGCCTTCGCCCAGCCCTACCGGCGCGACATCGTCGTCTTCCTGGCCACGGTCGTGCTCGCCGCCATCATCGGCGTCGCCACGCCGGTGCTCGCCGGTGACGTGATCAACGCGATCAACCGGGGCGGCACCGAGGCTGGTCGGCTCATCGTCCGGTTGGCCCTGTTCATCGCCGGGCTGGCGGTCGCCGACGCGTTGCTGTCCCTGGCCCAGCGGTGGTATTCCGCCCGCATCGGCGAGGGCATCATCCTCGACCTGCGCACCCGCGTCTACGACCACGTGCAGCGGATGCCGTTGCAGTTCTTCACCCGCACCCAGACCGGCGCCCTGGTCAGCCGGCTCAACAACGACGTGCTCGGCGCCCAGCGCGCGTTCACCTCCACCCTGTCCGGCGTGGTCAGCAACGTCATCCAACTGGTGCTCACCGCCGCGGTGATGTTCACCCTCTCCTGGCAGATCACCGCGCTCTCGCTGGTGCTGCTGCCGATCTTCATCATCCCGGCACGCCGGGTGGGCCGGCGGCTGGCCGACATCACGCGCGAGGCGTACAACCTCGACGCCAAGATGAACGCGACGATGACCGAGCGGTTCGGGGTGGCCGGCGCGCTGCTCGTGAAGCTGTTCGGGCAGCCCGAGATCGAGGCCCGCCGGTTCGCCGACCGGGCCGAGCGGGTGCGTGACATCGGCATCCAGTCCGCCATGTACTCCCGGACATTCTTCGTGGCGATGCTGCTGGTCGCCTCGCTGGCGCAGGCGCTCACCTACGGTCTCGGCGGCTGGCTCGCCGTCACCGGCGGCGTCAGCGCGGGCACCGTCGTGACCCTCGCGCTGCTGCTCACCCGCCTGTACGGGCCGCTCACCGCGCTCTCCAACGTCCGCGTGGACGTGATGAGCGCGCTGGTCTCCTTCGACCGGGTCTTCGAGGTGCTCGACCTCAAGCCCGGCATCGTGGAGAAGGCCGATGCCGTCCCGGTGCCCCGGGGCGCCGGCCGGGTCGACTTCCGCGACGTGCGCTTCCGCTATCCCAGCGCGGCCGAGATTTCCCTCGCCTCGCTGGAGGAGGTCGCCACCCTCGACCGCACCGTCAATGAGCCGGTGCTCAAGGGCGTCTCGTTCAGCGTCGAGCCGGGGCAGATGGTCGCCCTGGTGGGGCCGTCGGGCGCGGGCAAGTCGACACTGTCGATGCTCGTCTCCCGGATCTACGACGTCTCCGACGGCCAGGTCCTGGTCGGCGGGGTGGACGTGCGCGACGCGACGCTCGCCTCCCTGCGCGACGAGATCGGTGTGGTCACCCAGGACTCGCACCTGTTCCACGAGACCATCGCCGAGAACCTGCGCTACGCCAAGCCCGACGCCACCGACGACGAGATCTGGGCTGCGCTCGCCGGCGCCCAGGTCGCCGACCTGGTCCGGTCGCTGCCCGACGGTCTGGACACGACGGTGGGGGAGCGCGGCTACCGCTTCTCCGGCGGCGAGAAGCAGCGCATCGCCATCGCCCGACTGCTGCTCAAGGCCCCGTCGATCGTCATCCTCGACGAGGCGACCGCACACCTCGACTCGGAGAGCGAGGCCGCGGTGCAGCGTGCGCTGTCGGTGGCGCTGGCCGGACGTACCGCCCTGGTGATCGCCCACCGGCTCTCCACCGTCCGGGACGCCGACCAGATCCTCGTGCTCGACGGCGGTCGGATCGTCGAGCGCGGCCGGCACGACGAGCTGGTCGCCGTCGGCGGGCTCTACGCCGAGCTGTACCGCACCCAGTTCGCGGTCGCCGACTCGCCCCGCCCCTTCGTGGACGCGACCGGCCCCGAGCCGGTGGTCATGCCCCTGGGCACCTACGTCGCCGACGAGGCGATGCCGCCGGCCGCCGCCAACTGACGGACGCCTTGGTTGATCGACTCGGGTTGCTGGAAGTCGCGGTCTCCCGGTCGCGTCGACGGCCCGACTTCCTTGACGTCGAGTCGATCAACGGCGACACGGTCAGGTCGGGCGGCGCACCCGCAGGCCCGTCGCCGCGCGCAGCTCGGCGAACGCCGCGCCCAGCGTGACCGTCGTGAAGTGGGCGTTCAGGCCGCTTGGGTTCGGTAGCACCCAGAGCCGGGAGCCGGCCAGCGACTCCGGTTGCGGCCCGAAGGCCGCCTTCGGTCGTTGGAAACCGATCCGGTACGCGGTCACCCCCACCACGGCCACCCAGCGTGGTGTGAATCGGGCCACCTTGTCGGTCAGGACCGCGGCGCCGTCGAGCAGTTCCGCGGCGCTCAGCTCGTCGGCGCGGGCGCTGGCCCGGGCGGCCATGTTGGTGATGCCGAGGCCGAGGGGCGGTAACTCGACCTGCTCGCTCGGGTGCAGCAGTCGGGGGGTGAACCCGCCCAGGTGCAGCGCCGGCCAGAACCGGTTGCCGGGCCGGGCGAAGTGCCACCCGGTCGCGGCCGACCAGAGGCCGGGATTGATGCCGACGAAGAGCACCGACAGCGCTGGCGCGAGCACGTCCGGGATGGTCCGGTCCGCGGCTGCGGCCAGGTCCGTCTTGGTCGGACGGGACCGCGTGTTGATCGACCCGGGTTCTTGGAAGTCGGGGTGTCCTGGTCGCGTCGACGGCCCGACTTCCGGCAAGCCGAGTCGATCAACGGCCGGGTGACCGGGCTGGGTCGGCCCGTGCGGCGTGACCGCACGGGAAGCTCGCGGTCGGTCAGGCTTCACAGGCCCCGCAACGCGCCGCCGTCGACCGGCACGGTGAGGCCGGTCAGGTAACTCGCGGCGGGGGAGAGCACGAACGCGGCCACCCGACCGAACTCGGCCGGGTCGCCGAGGCGTCGCAACGGGATGAGGGCCTCCGCCTCGGCGCGGGCGCGCTCCGGGTCGCCGGTCGCGGCGAACAGCTCCCGGTTGCGGTCCGTCATGATCCGGCCGGGCAGCAGGCCGACGACGCGTACGCCGCGCGGGCCGTAGTCGTCGGCGATGTCCTTGGCGACGCCGACGAGGCCGGGCCGCAGGCCGTTGGAGATGCCGAGGCCGGGCACCGGCCCACGGGCCGACGTGGACAGCACCAGCCCGATCGCGCCCCCGTCGGGCAGGGCCCCGGCGACGGCGCGCGCGGTGCGGACGGTGCCCAGGAAGACGGTCTCGAAGGAGTTCCGCCACTGCTCGTCGGTGATCGACGCGGCGTTGCCGGCGGGCGGGCCGCCGACCGAGATCAGCGCGCCGTCGAGCCGGCCGAAGTGGGTGCGGGCCGCCGCGACGAGCCGCTCCGGGGTCTGCGGGTCGGTCAGGTCCGCGGCGACGCCGACCGCCTTGCCCGGACCGCCCAGCTGCTCGGCGGCGGCGGCCACCGCGTCCGCGTCCCGCGCCGAGAGCACCACCCGGGCACCGTCGGCGACCAGGCACTGCGCCGTCGCGTAACCCAGGCCGCGGGAGGCGCCGGTCAGCACGTACACGCGGTCGGTCAGTCCGAGATCCATAACGCCGATCCTGCCCGATCCGGAGCGTCCCCGCCAACGTTGGCGGCGGGGCGCAGCAGACGTACCCGACCGGCGACCTGCACCGCGATGGCGCCGCCGACGCGGGCGACGGCCGGCAGCCGGCGCGGACGTGGCGCGGTGTGCCCGTCGTAGCGCAGGGCCGCCTCCCGGACCGCCAGCTCCTCCGCGCCCGATGGCGGCAGTGCGGCCCGCCCGCGCAGGGTCCGGGCCAGATCCCAGCCGTCGCGCAGCGAGCCGGCCGTGGGGCGGCCGGCGGCCCAGTCGACGAAGGTCGACAGCCACGCCGGGCCGAGGCCGGCGGCGAGCAGCGGCCAGTGCCGGGCCACCTCGCCGGCGCGCTTGTTCAGCAGCGCCGCCCGGGCGGCGGCCAGCGGCCCCACCGCGAATCCGGCCGGCGACGGACCTCCGGCGACCAGCGCCGCGACCAACTCCGCCTGCCGCGCGGCCAGGCCGGGCCGGGGTGCGGGCCGCTCGGGTGCGCCGTCCCGGTCGCCGCCGGCCGCGCCGGCCAGGTCACGGCCGGGAGCGCCGGTCAGGTCACGGCCGGCAGCGCCGGTCATGTCACGGCCGGGAAGCCGGACGCCGCGGCCAGGGCGTCCAGTTCGGCGCGCAGCTCGGCGGCCGGCGGGTACCCGCCGTCGCGCTCCAGCAGCAGCGCCGGCGGCCGTCGCCGGGCACAGAGCGCGCCGACCAGCTCCAGCACCTGCGGCGGCATGGGATGGGTGTGCGTGTCGTGGTAGAAGCCGCCGTGTTCGGCCCCGCCGGCCACGTGCACGTAGCCGATCCGGTCCAGCGGCAGCCGGTCGAGCAGCGCGAGCGGGTCGGTGCCCCGGTTGCGGGCGTTGGCGTGCACGTTGGCGACGTCCAGCAGCAGCAGCGCGCCGGTCCGGTCCAGGATCTCGGTGAGGAAGTCCGCCTCGTCCAGCTCGTCGTCGGGCCAGTCGAAGAGGGCGGCGATCGGTTCCAGCGCGATCGGCACCGGCAGCTCGGCCTGCGCGCGGGCCACGTTCGCGCAGACCGCGTCGACCGCCTCCCGGCTGCGAGGGAGCGGCAGCAGGTGCCCGGCCTCCAGCCCACCGGCCCGCACGAACGCGATGTGCTCGCTGACCAGCGGGGCGTCCACCCGCTGCGCGACGGCGGCCAGGTGGGCGATGCGGGCCGGGTCGACCGGTTCGACGCCGCCGAGGGAGAGCCGCACCCCATGGGGTACGACTGTCACACCGCGCTCGCGCAGCCCCGTCAGCCCGACCGGAAGGGGCCCGGCCGACGCCACGGACTCGGCCACCACCTCGACGAAGCGCAACCCGGGCAGCTCGGCCACGAAACCGGCGATCTCGGGACGCCAGCCGATGCCGACGCCGTACGGGCCGGTCACCCGCCGCACCCACCGCCGCCGCACCCGCCGCCTCCACCGCAGGAGCTGCCACCGCCGCAGGAGCTGCCGGTCGTACCCGAGGACCCGGTGCCGGCACCCGACGACCAGCCGCTGCTGGCGATCGCCTGGCGCTGGATCTCGGCCTGCGCGGCGAAGCCCGGGTCGATGGCCCACAGCGACACCGTGCCGTACAGCGCCACGCCCATCGCCGCGCCGGCCGCGCCGTAGGTGGCGTACGCGGGGGACGAGTCGGGTGCGAGGTGGCGGTGTCGGTTCCGCAGGTCGCGCAGCGCGCTGCGACCGGCCGGGGTGGTCTCCGGCACCCGCCAGAGCAGCAGCACCGCCACCGCCACGCCGACCAGGGTGAGCAGCAGGAAGCCCACCGGTCGGCCGTTGGCCAGCCCGGCGAACAGCCGTACGACGCCGAACACCAGCAGGGCGGCGAGGAGCAGCCGCCACTGTTGTGCGGTGACCCGCCGCGCCGGGTTCACTCGCAGTCCCCGCTCTTCGAGGCGGGCCCCGAGCTGGTCGAGCGCGGCGGCCACCCGCTCGTCCTGGGCCAGGTCCCGGGCTCGGACGCCCTGGTGGGCGGCCCAGTGGATCGCCTGCTTCAGTGGGGTGAGCCCGGTCGGGGCCGGGCCGGTGGTGCGCAGGTGACGATCCGGGCCGACGTCGATCGCGCCGCTGCTCCGCAGGCCGCCCAGCGCGGCGTGCACCGCGAGGGTCGGCCCACCGTTGAGGTA
Organism: Micromonospora sp. NPDC049662; assembly: GCF_040675055.1. Classification (NCBI taxonomy): domain Bacteria; kingdom Bacillati; phylum Actinomycetota; class Actinomycetes; order Micromonosporales; family Micromonosporaceae; genus Micromonospora; species Micromonospora sp. NPDC049662. The sequence continues at coordinate 19,907 of NZ_JBFAOC010000068.1, read as the reverse complement.
GCCGACCTCCTCGGGGTCGAGCCGCTTGGCGACGGGGGGTTCCGCGCCGGTGCCGAGACGCACCCGGTGCAGCACCGCGACGGCGGCCACCACGACGGCCGCCACGAGGTAGAGCCGCAGGAAGGTCGGACCGGGGACACCCCAGGTGTCGCCCGAGGCGGCGTGGACGATCATCGGTTGCTCCTGTCGCCGGAGGGGTCGGCGGCCCCATTGTGGAGCACCGTCGCCATCCGGTCGGGCCGGGGCACCCGCGTCGTCGGCGGTGGCGCGAACACCGCTCAGCGGCGGCGGACCGCCTCCTCGACCAGGTCCAGCACCGGGCCCAGGTCACCGGCCGGTCGGCCCATGGCCAGGTGCAGCACCAGGCCGTCGTAGGCCAGCTCCAGGAACTGGGCCAGCACGTCGATCGGTACGTCCTCGCGCAGCACCCCGGCGTCGCGCTGGCGGGCCAGCCGGTCCCGGGTCGCCTCGGCGATCGCGGCGGACCGCTCGGCCCAGCGCTTGGCGAACGCCGGATCGGTGCGCAGCCGGCGGGACACCTCCAGTTGACTGCCCAGCCAGCCGGTGGTGTCCGGCGAGACGGCGCGGGCCAGCAGGTCGCGCATCACCTGCACCAGACCGTTACGGGCGACCGTTTCGACCATGGCGGCGGCGTCGTCCTCGGCGACGGCGAGGAAGAGCGAGTCCTTGTCGCGGAAGTGGTGGAAGATGGCGCCCCGGGACAGGCCGGTGGCCTCCTCGAGGCGGCGGACGGTGGCCCCCTCGTAGCCGAGTCGGGCGAAACACGCCCGGGCCGCGGCAAGGATCTCCTGCCGGCGCGCGTCGAGCTGGTCCTGACTTACTCTGGGCACACCTCGATCGTCGCAGGTCACCTCGGGCGGTGCAAACCGTACGTACGGCTTGGTAACGCGACGTTTACGATCCAGCGGTGACCCGCTCGTACCCCGCGCCGTCCGGCCCGCTGACCGTCGCCACCGTCCAGGCCACCCCGGCGCCCGGTGACGTCGCCGGAAACGCGGCGGCCGCCGCCGAGCTGGTCCGGCTCGCCGCCGGGCAGGGCGCCCGGGTGGTCGTCCTCCCCGAGCTGTACCTGTGCGCGTACCACCCGCCGACCCTCGCCGCCGATCCGGTCGGCACCCACGTGGCGGCCGACCCGGCCGGGCTGGTCGCCGACGGTCGGCTCGACCCGCTGCGCGCCGCGGCACGGACCGCCGGGGTCACCGTGGTGGTCGGCGCCGCGGTCCGGCACCCGGACGACCGGCGGACCATCGCCGCCCTCGTGGTTGACCGCGCTGGCGCCGTCCGGGTCGGGTACGACAAGCAGCAGCTCTGGGGCGACGAGCGCGACCTGTTCAGCCCCGGCGGGCGGGGCGCCACGCTGCTCGTCGACGACTGGCGGCTCGGGCTGGGCATCTGCTACGACGGCTGCTTCCCGGAGCACGGCCGGGCCGCCGCGCGCGACGGCGCGCACGCCTACCTGTGTCCCAGCGGCTACCTGGCCGGCTCGGAGCACCGCCGGGACCTGTACTACGCGGCGCGGGCACTGGACAACACGATGTTCGTGGTCTTCGCCAACGCTGTCGGCGGCAGCGACCCGTGGCGGTTCAACGGCGGTGCGGCGATCTACGACCCGCAGGGACGTACGCTCGCCCGGGGCGCCGACGAGGGCACGGACACGCTCGTGGCGACCCTCGAGCCGGCCGTGCTGACGGCCACCCGGGCGGCCCATTCGATGCTCGCCGATCTGCTGCCGGGCCAGGGCGGCGCGCGGATGTCGCTGACCGGTTAAGCCCATCGTCAACTCGAAACACGCGGGTCTGTTGGCGGACACGTCGGTCCCGTAGGGTGCCCGAGTGCCACTGCTCCTGCTGGACCTGGACAACACCCTGCTGGACCGGGCCGGGCCCTTCCGCCGCTGGGGTGAGCGCTTCCTGGACCGCATCGGCGCGCCCTCCACCGACATCGACTGGCTGGTCTCGCTCGACGCGGACGGGTTGACCGACCGCTGGGACCTGGCCGACGCGATCCGGGACCGCTACGAGCTGCGCATTCCCTCGATCGACCTGGTGGAGGAGCTGCACGACGGGGTGGTGGCGCAGACCCGGCTCGACCCGCTGACCGCCTGCGCGCTGCGCATCGCCGACGACGCGGGGTGGGTGCCCGTGGTGGTGTGCAACGGCACGGTACGCCTGGAGGACGCCAAGATCCGTCGTACCGGCCTGGACCGCTACGTCGCCGACTGGGTGATCTCCGAGGAGGCCGGGGTCAGCAAGCCCAACCCGCGGATCTTCGCGCTCGCCGCGCAGCGGGTCCGGATGCCGCTGCGTGGCGCGTGGGTGGTCGGCGACAGCCCGGAGGCGGACATCGGCGGCGCCGCCGCGGTGGGGTTGCCCAGCGTCTGGCTGCACCGGGGGCGGACCTGGTCGGACGTCCGGTTCGCGCCGAGCCGCACGGTGGACGGGCTGATCGCCGCCGTCGCCACGGTCCTCGCGAGCTGACGCGGCCACCGCAGTCGAGCTGACGCGGCCACCGCTGGCTGACACTTCCGGCGCTGGCTGACGGCGGCCACCGCTGTCGAGCTGACGCTTCCGGCGCTGGCCGACGCGGAAAACCGTCGTAATTCGGTTGACCCGCTGTCCGAGCCGCGGCGAGGATGGGCGGCGCATCGTGCACCGGGCATACCGCCCGTTCGAGGAGAGGAGGCCGGTCATGGCCGTCTTCGCAGGTCGCTTTCCGCTGCCTATCTCAGCCTCGACCAAGGGAACCTCACCACAGTGCGCGATCATGACCTCCCGGCGCTGGAGCGCCGGACCCGCGGCAAGCGCCGCTTCGACGACGACGAACCGCAGTTTCTGAAGCGGGCCCGGCCCACCGAGTCGCCCGCCGATCCCGACACCGAGCCTGATCCCGACACCGGCGAACGCTGGTCGTCCTGGGACGACGCGGTGCACGGGCCACAGCCGTACCCGGACTGGTTGGTCACCGAACTGGCCGCCAAGGACACCGAGCTGGGTGTGCTGAAGACCGGCAAGGAGGCGGACGTCCACCTGGTCCGCCGGGCGGTGCCGGACACGGACCGGTCCTGCCTGCTGGCGGTGAAGCGGTACCGGGACGCCGAGCATCGGCTGTTCCACCGCGACGCCGGCTATCTGGAGGGCCGCCGCGTGCGGCGTTCCCGGGAGATGCGGGCGATGGTCGGCCGGACGGCCTTCGGCCGCCAGATGATCGCCGGGCAGTGGGCGGCGGCCGAGTTCGCGGCGCTGGCGCGGCTCTGGGAGATCGGCGCCGGGAACGACCGGATCGCCGTGCCGTACCCCGTGCAGTTGCGGGGCACCGAGCTGATGTTGGAGTTCGTCGGCGACGCCGGGTCGGGCCTGGCGGCGCCCCGGCTGGCCCAGCTGCGGCCCGGCCCAGCCGAGCTGCGCGACCTGTGGGGCCAGCTGGTCGAGGCGCTGCGCGTGCTGGCCCGGGCGGGCTACGCGCACGGCGACCTGTCGCCGTACAACCTGCTCGTGCACTCCGGGCGGCTGGTCGTGATCGATCTGCCGCAGGTGGTCGACGTGGTGGCGAACCCGCAGGGGCCCGAGTTCCTGGCCCGCGACGTACGGGTGGTCGGCGCCTGGTTCGTGGCCCGGGGGTTGAGCGCCGAACAGGCCGATCCCGGCGCGCTGACGGGGGAGTTGCTGCGCGAGGCGGGCATCCGCTGACCGGAGCGGGTCGGGTGGCCGGGGTGGCCGCCCGACCCGCCCGTGTCGATCACTGCAGGTAGCGCTCCACCTCGGGCTTGGGGCGTTCGCCCTGCGAGTCGGGGTCGCCGTGGCTGGATCGGGCGGCCCGGCGGCGGCGCAGCAGGTCCCAGCACTGGTCGAGGGATTCCTCCAGGGCGCGCAGCCGCTCGCTGGTCTCGCCCTCGGTGCCGGACTCGTGGGCCTGGGCCTCCGCGCGCAGCCGGTGCTCCTCGTCGACCAGCTCGGAGATCCGGTTCAGGATGGTCTTGTCGTCCATGCCACAGAGCCTGGCACAGGGTGCCCGTCATCGCCCGGATTCGGGGGTACCGGTGCGTCCTTGCTCACTGCGCTGCCCGCCCTCTGGGACTGCCCGGACGTGGCCCGCCCCGGCGGGTCCGGTGGACGACCGACCGCGGAACCGTCGTCGTTCGGACCGGCCGACGGCGGCGGCGGATCGATCTACGGGCGCGACCTGCGCCGGTGCCGGGTCCTGACAATCCACTCAGGACCGACCGGGGCGCAGACATCGATGCCCGTCTAGGGCAACGATCGAATCTCACCGGTCACAGGTCTGGAGGTGTCCCGGATTTGGTGAGATGCTTCCGACGCCCAGAAGGTGAAAATTCCACAGTCCCGACCGGCCGAAGTGGACCGCCCAGGCCGCCGGGGCGACGAGGAGACAGCGCATGTCCCAGGTGTCCGATGCCGGCCCCGCCCCCGTCAGCACCGAACCCCGGATGATCCCACTCCGTCGTGCCCTGCCCGCGCTGGTCCGCGATCCGCTCGGCGCGCTCGTCGGCTTCGCGGACGCCGCCGGTGGCGACGTCGTCCGGCTGAACCTCGGCTCGTTCCGTCCCTACCTGGTCAGCCATCCCGAGCACCTGCAACGAGTGCTGAGGGACAACGTTGCCAACTACACCCGCGACGGGGAGGGCCTGTTGTGGCGGCCGGTCCGGCGGATCGTCGGCGACGCCATCCTGGTCGCCGAGGGTGAGATCTGGGAGTCCAGCCGCGGCGCGCTGCAACCCCTGTTCACCGCCAAGCGCGCCGAGACGCTCGTCGACCGGATGGCCGAGGCGATCAACGAGGCCGTCGACGAGTGGCTGGAGCCGGCCCGCGACGGCCGCCCGATCGACGGCGGCGCGGAACTCACCCGGATCGTGCTGCGGACCACGATGCGGGTGCTCTTCGCCGACCGCATCTCGGTGCCGGACGCGTTGCGGATCAGCGCCGCGCTGGACACCGTCACCACCGCGATGCTCCCGCGTCTGCTGGTGCCGTTCGTGCCGTACGCGGTGCCGATGCCCGGCGACCGGCCCTTCCGCGAGGCGGTGCGGACCATCGACGAGGTGGTGCTGCCGATCATCCGGGAGGCCCGCGCCCGGCCCACCGACGGCGACGACATCATCTCCACCCTCTGCCGGCCGCGCGCCGACGGCAGCGAGCCCGACGAGTACGCGATCCGCGGCGACGTGGTCGCGATGTTCTCCACCGCCACCGAGACCACGATCGCGCTGCTCTCCTGGCTGTGGCCGGTGCTGGCGTCCCGGCCCGACGTGGCGGAGCTGATGACCGACGAGATCGAGCGGGTGGTGGGCTCCGAACGGGTCGGCCGCGAGCACCTGCCGCAGCTGCGCTACGGCCGGATGGTGCTCGACGAGATGCTGCGGCTCTACCCGGCCGGTTGGATGATCCCCCGTACCGCCGTCGCGGACGACGTGCTGGGCGGTGCGCGGATCAAGGCGGGTGGCACCGTGCTGGTCAGCCCGTACGTCACCCAGCGGATGTCGACCTTCTGGGACGATCCGACGCTGTTCGATCCGGAGCGCTTCGCGCCGGAGAAGCCCCGCCGGCGCTACCGCTACTCGTACTTCCCGTTCGGTGGTGGGCCGCACCAGTGCCTCGGGCAGTACCTGTTCCTGCTGGAGGCGCAGCTCATCGTCAGCACCGTGCTGAGCCGCTACCGGTTCCGGCTGCGCGAGCCCGTCGGCCTGACACCCCGGCTCGGCGCCTCGCTGCAACCCAAGCAGCGGGCCGAGCTGATCGTCACTCCGGTCGAACGCCCGGTCGTCTCGTGACCGGCGCGCCGTGGCCGGTGCAGGCCGGGCCCGACGCCGTCGCCGAGCAGGGCCGGGTGTGCGCGCTCGCCGTACGAGGCGTCCGCGACCTGCAGGCCGTCACCGCCGCCCACCCGGAACTCTTCGACGCCGCGCCGTTCGACGCCGCGCTGCTCAGTTCGGTGGCCACCGCGATCGCGTTCACCGCGCCGTGGCACACCGCCGCCGAACTGCGGCTCACCACCCGTACCCTGCTCTGGGTCTTCGCCGCCGACTGGCAGGTCGACTACCTCGCCCGGTCGGCGGACGACGTCCGGGCGATCGTGACCGACTGCCTGGCGGTCGCCGACGGCGCCGCGCCGCCGCCCGGCCGGCACCTCGCGCGACTGTTGGCCGACCTGCGCGACGAGCTGGCCGCCGTGCCGGCGTTCCGCCGGCTGCGCCCGATCTGGCGCGAGGAGCTGGCCCGGATGCTCGCCGCCGTGTCGCGGGAGTGGGACTGGAAGAACCTGCCCACCGACCCGACCACCGGGCAGCGCCTGCCGGACCTGGACCGCTACCTGGACAACGCCGACAACCTCGCCTGCTCCTTCGTCAACGTCACCCACTGGATCGCCACCGGTGACGACAGGACCCTCGCCCAGTTGACCGACCTGCTCGACGCCGGCCGTGGCGTGCAGCGGGTGCTGCGGCTGGTCAACGACCTCGCCACGCACGAGCGGGACGCCGAGTGGGGCGACCTGAACGCCCTGCTGCTGGTCGACGACCCGGCGCGGGTGCACGCCCGGCTCGCCGAGCTGACCACCCGGTCCCGCGGCGACCTCGCCGCCCTCGCCGAGCGTTGCCCTCGCCAGGCGGACTACCTGCACCGGCAGATCTCCTTCACGGGTGGCTTCTACCAGCTCTCGGACTTCTGGGGAGCACGCGATGAGTGAGGGCCCGGGGCACGTGCTGGTCCAACCCCCCACCGACGCCGCGCGCGAGCTGATCGCCGGCCTGGCGCTGCGCCCGTGGGGGCAGGTAGCCCCCTCGGTGTACGAGAGCGGCCGGCTGGTCGCCGACGCGCCCTGGCTGCCGGGGCACCACCAGCGGATCGGGTTCCTGCTGCGCGGGCAGCGCCCCGACGGGGCGTGGGGCCCGCCCGAGGGGTACGCCCTGGTGCCCACCCTCAGCGCCGTCGACGCCCTGCTCGCGGCGCTGGCCGACGGAAAGTCTGCCGGTCCGCACCTGCTCACCCCGGTGCGGCGCGGGCTGGACGCGCTCACCGGCCGCCTGCTCGCCACGCACGCGCGGGCGCTGCCCGACACTCCGGCGCTGGATCTCATCGTTCCCGCCCTGGTCGAGTCGATCAACGGGCGGTTGACCCGGTTGGGTCGGGCGGTCGCCGACCGGTTGCCCCGTCCGCCGCTCGCGCTGCCCGCCGGGCTCGGCCCCGACCGGCTGCGGGCGGTACGCGGCGCGGTCGCCGCCGGGGCGCCGCTGCCGGCGAAGCTGGCCCACTTCTACGAGGTGCTGGGCGCGACGCCGGCCGACGCCGGGCCGACCCTCACCGCGGTCGGCGCGTCACCCGCCGCGACCGCCGCCTGGCTGAGCGCCGCCGGCCCGGACGCCGGCCCCGCCGCGTACACGTTCCTGCGGACGCTGATCCGCGACGGCGACGGTCCGGTGCCCTGTCCGACCCCGATCACCGTGTTCGAGCGGGCCTGGGTGCTCGGCGGCCTGCGTCGTGCCGGTGTCGCGCTCAACCCGCCGGCGGCCGTGCTGCGCACCCTGGCCGCCGCCACCGCCGCCGAGGGCATCGCCACCGGCGAGGGGCTGCCGACCGACGCCGACACCACCTCGGTCACGTTGGACGCGCTGGCCCGGCTCGGCCACCTCGCCGACCCGGCGGGCCTGTGGGCGTACGAGACGGCGGACGGTTTCTGCACCTGGCCGGGGAGTGAGGACGGCTTCTCGGTCACCACCAACGCGCACGTGCTGGACGCGTTCGGCCAGTACGTGACCGGGCACCCCGGCGCGGACGCGCGGTACCACCGGACGGTCGACCGGCTCAGCGCCGTGCTGCCGGCGCACCAGCTCGCCGACGGCCGCTGGCAGGACCGGTGGCACGCCTCGCCGTACTACGCGACGGCCTGCTGCGTGCTGGCCCTGGCGGAGTTCGGTCGCGGCGGCGTGGCGGCCGAGGCGCTCGACCGGGCCGCCGGTTGGGTGCTGGACGGGCAGCGGGCCGACGGGTCGTGGGGGCGGTGGGACGGCACGGTCGAGGAGACCGCGTACGCCCTGCAGGTGCTGGTGGCCGTGCCGACCGGAGCGCCCCGGGTCGACGACGCGGTGGCGCGCGGCCACGCCTATCTCCACCAACGGTCCGACCGGTCGGACCCTCCACTGTGGTACGGAAAAGAGCTGTACTGTCCTACCGCGATCGTTCGCGCGGCTGTCCTGGCTGCCTGTCGGCTCGCCTCCGCCCATCTGGGCGGGGTCGACCGTTCGGTGGTGGATTGTGGTTACCAGGCAACAAAAACAGCGACTTGAGGGGTTGTGTGGACACTGCTAGCGTACGCAGAGCCTCAGCCCCGTACGCCCCGCCGTGGCGGGACGTCGTCCTCCATGATCACCCGTTGATGAGCTGAGTCAACGCCCTGCCTGGGACGGTTCAATGCGTTCTCGCGGTACGAGTATCCGCACCAAGGTTGTCGCCCTGCTGCTCTCCCTGGTCGCGCTCTGGATGTTCGCGGCGTGGGTCACCCTGCGGGACGGTTTCAACCTGCTCGGTGTCCAGCTGCTCAACAGCAGGGTCTACGCGCCCAGCGAACCCCTGCTGCAGGAGCTTCAGCTTGAGCGGCGGCTGACCCAGGCGTACCTCAGCAACCCCGACGCCGCGCAGCGCGCGGCCCTGGAGGCCGAGCAGCGCAAGGCCACCCAACTGGCGGACGACTTCGCCGACTCGGTCCGCAACTGGCAGGTCGACGTGGCCGGCAGCTCCGCCCTCGACGTCCAGCTCGACGACACGATCGCGCAGATCAACGAGTTGAGACAGACCCGGGCCGACGTGCTGGGCCGCAAGGTCGACCGGATCTCCGCCGCGGACGCCTACACGGACGCCATCGAATCGATCTTCCGGATCTACGACGTCACCGGCAGCCTCGACGACAAGGAGATCGCCGCCGACGCGGCCGCCCTGATCCAGCTCAACCGGATGAAGGAACTGATCTCGCAGGAGGACGCGCTGCTCAGCGGCCTCTTCGGCACCGGTCGGATCAGCGGCCCCGAGTACGCCCGCTACGTCAGCCTGGTCGGCGCCGAGCGGTTCCTCGGCGAGGAGACCCGCGCCCGGCTCGCCGACGCCGATCAGCGGCGCTACCAACAGCTCGTCGAGGGTGAGGCCTTCAGCCGGCTGCGCGCCGTCCAGGACAGCATCATCCGCGAGGGCCGGCCGGCGACCCAGTTGCCGGTCGGCTCCGAACAGTGGCGCGGCACCGTCGAGCCGGCGCTCGCCGAGGTCAACGACGCCGTCGTCGACGGCGGCGACGACATCGTCGGCCGGGCCACCGGCGTGGCCGTGATGGTCGTCGTCCGACTCGTGCTCGCCACCGGCCTGGGTCTGCTCGCCGTCATCGCCTCGGTCGTCGTCTCGATCACCACGGCCCGCACCCTCCTGCGCCAGCTCGACCGGCTGCGGCAGGCCGCCTGGCAGCTCGCCGACGAGCGGCTGCCCCGCGTGGTCGACCGGCTCGGCCGAGGCGAGGAGGTCGACGTCGCCACCGAAGCGCCCCCGCTCGAGTTCGGCACCGACGAGATCGGCCAGGTCGGCAAGGCGTTCAACGCCGTCCAGGAGACCGCCCTGCGCACCGCCGTCGAGCAGGCCGACCTGCGCCGCAACGTCCGCGAGGTCTTCCTCAGCCTGGCCCGACGAACCCAGGCGCTGGTTCACCGCCAGCTCACCCTGCTCGACGCGATGGAGCGGCGCGAGCACGACGCGGAGGAGTTGGAGGACCTGTTCCGGGTCGACCACCTGGCCACCCGGATGCGGCGCAACGCGGAGAACCTGATCGTGCTCTCCGGCTCCACCCCGGGCCGGGCCTGGCGGCGCAACGTCCCCATGGTGGACGTCGTACGTGGCGCGGTGGCCGAGGTGGAGGACTACACCCGGGTCAACGTGCTGCCGCTGGGGGCCGTCTCGCTCGCCGGCCGGGCGGTCGGCGACATCATCCACCTGCTCGCCGAGCTGATCGAGAACGGCCTGTCGTTCTCGCCACCGCACACCACCGTGGAGGTCCGTGGCCAGCTCGTGGCGAACGGCTTCGCCATCGAGATCGAGGACCGGGGCCTCGGCATGAGCGAGGAGGATCTGGCGGCGGCGAACCACCGCATCGTCGACCAGTCCGAGCTGAACCTGGCCAACGCCGCCCGCCTGGGCCTCTACGTGGTGAGCCGGCTGACCGAGCGGCACGGCGTGCGGGTCCGCCTCAAGGAATCGGCGTACGGCGGCACCACCGCCGTCGTCCTCATCCCGCTGGAGCTGATCACGGCGAACGGCGCCGCCCCGGAGGACTCCGGCGCGATCCCGGCCGGCCCGACGGCCATCGCGCTGCCGGCCGGCCCGACCGCCGCCGGCCCCGTCGAGGGCGGTCGTCCCGCCAGCCTCTCGACGGTCGCGGTCGCCACCGCGGCGACGGACACCAGCGCCCCAGGCGCGGCGCAGCCGGTCACCCCGGTCGCCCCGGCGCTGGCCGAGAGCAGTACCACCACCGAGCAGACGGACGAGGGCGACAAGGACGTCGTACTCCCCACCCGCCAGCGGACCGCGGCGGCGGACCTGCCCACCCGGGCCCGGCGTGTCCTGGGCCAGCCGGCCCTGGAGGGCCCGACGGTACCGACCGGCCTGCCCGCCGTGGAGCGGGCCGGCACCGGTGGCAGCGAGCCGAGCACCGACGGCGGGCCGGTCCCGGCGCGGACCGAGACGGACCGCACCGGCTCCGGACTGCCGGTCCGCGTCCGCCAGGCGAACATCGTGCCCGAGCTGCGCGACGACCCGGCGGCGACCGAGTCCGACGAGGAGGACGTGGTACGGCCACCCGAGCAGGTACGCCGGATGATGAGCTCCTATCAGACCGGCACCCGGCGCGGCCGGACCGACGCGGCGCGACTGCTCGGCGGCGCGCCGGGCGCCACGCCCGACTCGACCGACGAGGAACCGCAAGCCACCTGACCGAGCACCTTCGCTGCGGGTTCCGCGTGGTGTGACGGTCAAGCCCAAGACGAATACGGCGCAACTGCCGGGCGAGAAGAGGACGACGAAGTGGCCCAGAAGACGGCTTCGAGTGCCGACCTGACGTGGTTGCTGGATGATCTGGTGGGCCGGGTGAAGCAGGCCGAGCATGCGGTCGCGCTCTCCACCGACGGGTTGTTGATGGCTTCCTCGCAGGGGCTGAACCGGGACGACGGCGAGCACCTCGCGGCGATGGCGGCCGGTATCCAGAGCCTGGCCCGGGGCGCCGGCAAGCGCTTCGGCGGCGGGCAGGTGCAGCAGACCATCATCGAGATGCAGTCGTCGTTCCTGTTCGTGACCGCCGCCGGCCGCAACGCCTGCCTGGCCGTCCTCGCCACCGAGGACGCCGACGTCGGTCTCATCGCGTACGAGATGGCGATGCTCGTCACCCGCGTCGGCAAGTACGTGGCCTCCCCGTCGCGGAGCGCCGAACAGTCGGCTGGCGAGAGGTAACGGCCATGACGGTGCAGGGAGAGTCCGCAGAGCATCAGTGGGTGGATGACCATGCGGGCCCGGTGGTGCGCCCGTACGCGGTGACACGTGGGCGGGCCCGCCCGGTCACCGGCACGTTCGACCTGATCTCCCTGGTCACCGCGACCCGCGCCGACGTGACGCCGGAGATCGGGATCGGTCCTGAGCACCTGGCGATCGTCGGCCTCTGCCAGCGAATACAGTCCGTCGCCGAGATCGCGGCCCACCTCGACCTGCCGGTGGGAACCATCCGGGTGCTCCTCGGCGACCTGGCGGCCCGCAACCTCGTGCAGGTACGCGAGCCGCACACCACGGCCGGCCTTCCCGACAACAGCATCTTCGAGGCGGTAATCAATGGACTACGGGCACTCTGACCGGCCGGCGGGAGCGACGCCACTGCCCACCGCGATCAAGATCCTGGTCGCCGGTGGTTTCGGCGTGGGCAAGACCACCATGGTCGGAGCGGTGAGCGAGACCCGGCCGTTGCGCACCGAGGAGGTGCTGACCGAGACCGGCGTCGGCATCGACGACCTGTCCGGGGTGGAGGGCAAGACCACCACCACGGTGGCGATGGACTTCGGTCGGATCACCATCAGCGACGACCTCGTGCTCTACCTGTTCGGCACGCCCGGTCAGGACCGGTTCTGGTTCGTCTGGGACGAGCTGGCGTTGGGCGCGATCGGCGCGGTCGTCCTGGCCGACACCCGTCGGCTGGCCGACTGCTTCCCGTCGATCGACTACTTCGAGGGTCGGGGCACCCCGTTCGTCGTGGCGGTCAACTGCTTCGAAGGCGCGCGTCAGTACCGGCTCGACGAGGTGCAGACCGCGCTGAACCTCGACCCGGGCGTACCGGTGCTGCTCTGCGACGCGCGTCAGCGGGAGTCCAGCAAGGAGGTGCTGGTGACCCTCATGGAGCACGCCATGAAGACCCGCGAGGCCCGTCGCCGCGCCGCCAGCGGAGACTGATCGAGGTTTTTTCCGGGAGGCTGTCCGGATCGCTCCTGTCCGCTCGTCATGCTGGCGACAACCCGAGAAACAGGGAGCGACCGATGAAGTTCATGATGTTCGTCTGCAGCGACACCGCACCGGATACCGACCCGACCGAGCTGCCCGACATCCACAAGTGGGTGGCCGACAACGACGCCCGGGGCCGCCGCCTGACCGGCAACGTGCTGGCGCCGACCAGCGCGGCCACCACGGTCCGTGTTCGTGACGGCGAGCTGCTGGTCTCCGAGGGACCGTTCGCGGAGACCGCCGAGGTGATCGTGGGTTTCGACCTGCTCGACTGCGCCGACGTGGACGAGGCGATCGAGGTGGCCCGTACCCACCCGATGGCCCGGGAGGGGCGGCTGGAGCTGCGCCCGTTCGGCGCTCTGTCCAGTTGAGCGGATGACCGGCACCGACACCACGACCGGTGCGCCGGACCGTGTCGGCCCGGCCGCGGCGGCGCGGGCCGTCGCGGCCGCCGGCGTGGACGCGTACCCCCGGATCGTCGCGACCCTGATCCGACTGACCGGGGACTGGGCGTTGGCCGAGGACTGCGCCCAGGAATCCCTGGCCGCCGCGCTGGAACGCTGGCCCGGCGACGGCGTGCCGGTCAATCCCGGTGGCTGGCTCATGACGGTGGCCCGCAACCGCGCGATCGACGTGCTGCGTCGGGCCACCGTGGAGCGCCGCAAGCTGCACGACCTGGCGCTGCTCGCGCCGACCGACGCGCGGCCCGAGCACGACGTCGAGGACGACCGCTTGAGACTCGTCTTCACCTGCTGCCACCCGGCGCTCGCCCTCGACGCCCGGGTGGCGCTGACGCTGCGGACCGTCTGCGGGGTGCCGACCGCCGACATCGCCCGCCTCCTGCTGGTCAGTGAGTCGACGATGACCCGCCGGCTGACCCGGGCCCGGACCCGGATCGCGCAGGCCGGCATCCCGTACCGGGTGCCGACCGGGCCGGCGCTGGCCGAACGGCTGCCGGGCGTACTCGCCGTGCTGTACCTGCTCTTCACCCGCGGCTACGTCCCTGACGGCGAACCGGCGTTCGCCGACGAGGCCGTGCGGCTGGCCCGGCTGCTGGACGCGTTGATGCCGGAGCAGTCCGAGGTCGCGGCGCTGCGGGCGCTGCTGCTGTTCCAGCACTCCCGTCGGGACGCCCGTCGGGACGCCGCGGGCAACCTGCTCACCCTGGCGCGGCAGGACCGCGCGCGGTGGGACCGGGCGGCCATCGCCGAGGGCCAGGCGGCTCTTGCCCGGGTACGCGACGACGGGCCGTACGCGTGGCAGGCTCGGATCGCGGCCTGCCACGCCACCGCGCCGTCCGTCGACGCCACCGACTGGGCGACGATCGCGCGGGCCTACGACGCGCTGGCGGGTATCCGGCCGTCACCGGTGATCGCGCTCAACCGTGCGGTCGCGCACGGCTACGCGTACGGGCCGACCGCCGGGCTGGCCCTGCTCGACGAGGCGCGTGCCGAGGGTGGGCTGTCCGGCAACCCGCTCGCCGGGGCGGTGGAGGCCGACCTGGTGGCCCGGCAGGATGATCCGCTGCGGGCCGTCACGCTGTTCCGGGCGGCGGCGGCCGCGGTGGACTCGCCCGCGCAGCGCCGCGCCCTGCTCGACCGGGCGGACGAGCTGTCTCGCTAACGAACCATCCGCACTCCCCCCCGGCCCTCGCCCCGCCTCGCCCCGCTCCGCCCTGCCTCGCCCCGCCCCGCCCCGCCCCGCCCCGCCCCGCCCTCGCCCCGCCTCGTCGATCATGGAGTTGTGGTGGGCAACAAAACCCCCGTGAAACCTCAAACCAGGCACCACAACTCCATGATCCACGGGCCGGGACCGCTCGCTCCCGCTTCGCGATCTTGCACTTTCTGTCCCGGCAAAAGGGGTATCCCACTCATGTGGACAACAGAAACTGCAAGATCGGCGCGATCTTCTCCCTCGGCGCGCTCCGGGTCGCCGGGGCGAGGGCGAGTGCCGGGCCGGCGGGGTTCGTGGAGTCTCGTACGTCGATGACGCCCGCGAGACTGTTGGTCACCTCGACGCGCTACTCGGCGACAAAGGTTCCTGAGCCCGGTACGCCGACCACCAGTCCGCGAGATTTGAGAGCGTCCACGGCGCGGGCGACCGTCCGCCGGGCTGACCCGTACTCCTGGGCCGGCGCGTCGTACGTCGGTAGGCGTGAGCCCGGTCGGAACTCCCCGGCGGCGATCCGGCGAGTCAGATCGTCCTCGATCTCTCGGGCCGTGTACGGGATGGGCATAAGGCGTGGCCCCTGGTAGACATCGGGTCGGCACGGGTCGCTGCCGGAGAAACGGGCGTCCCGCCTCGTGACAGGAGGCGGGCGTTCCGCCCGTCGTGTGGAGGTGGTGCCGGTGCTGCCCGAGGAGAAGCCGATGCAGGTGCCTGTCAACGTCGGTGCGTGGCGATGGCCGATCCGGCCCGAGCGGATCGAGTGTGGAGAGTGCGGGCGATGCGCTGCCGGTTGAGCGGTTCACGGCGCTGTCCGAGCTGGCCCAGACCCTCAGCGAGCACGCGTCGCGCTGCCGTGTCTTCCTCCGAGGACGCGAGCGGCCGGCCGCCCTGGCCCCATTCGGCGACGGCCGACCCGACCGGACCACGCCAGCGGTCGTACCGCGCGCCGGGCGTCGTACCCGAAGAGCGCTGGCGCCCCCGGTGCGGGCCGCCGGCCGCGCACACCGCCGATGGTCCTTCCTGGATCTGCGACGCCTGCGGGAAGGACTGGCCCTGCCCGACGCTGCCCGCGACCCCGACGGACGCCGCCCGACGGGCGACCCTGATCCCCGAGTACTCGCGGATCACCCGCCGGGCAACCCGCGACCTGCGCGGCCGGCCGGGCGGCCCCGGCCCGGTCGCCATCGTCCGCCGTTTCCTCTGGTTCCTGCCGCTGACCGACGAGGAGGCCCGCGCGGTCGCACTGCGGCTGCGCTGAGCGCTGACCCCGTCGGACACGAGCCGGCGACCGCTACGGTGGCCGCATGACATTGCCGTTCGAACTCGCTTTGCGTGGTTACGACATGCGTCAGGTCGAGAGTCTCCTTGCCGAGGTCGACAGGGCTCTGGCTACCGACAGCGCGGCGTCACGGGCTGCCGCGCGGGACGCGCTTCGGGCGGCCAGCTTTCGACGGCGGCTACGTGGCTACGAGATACAGCAGGTGGATGCGGCGATAGACCAACGGCTTGCTGCCCTCGCGCTCCCGGGCACCCACGACGGACCGGCGTGACCAGCGGGCTTCCCGCCCGTGCTCGGACGGCAAACCTTCCTCGGCTCTGACGGCGAAGGCCGCCCCCGCCGAAGCGGGAGCGGCCTTCGACCAGCCGTACCTGATCAGTTGGCGATCATGCGGCGCAGCACGTACTGCAGGATGCCGCCGTGGCGGTAGTAGTCCGCCTCACCCGGGGTGTCGATCCGCACGACGGCCTCGAACTCGACACCCGTGTCGGTCGTGACCGTCACCGTGCGCGGGGTCTCGCCGTCGTTCAGGGCCGTCACACCGGTGATGGTGAACATCTCGGTGCCGGTGAGGCCCAGCGACGCGGCGGTGACGTCCACCGGGAACTGCAGCGGCAGCACGCCCATGCCGATGAGGTTGGAGCGGTGGATCCGCTCGTACGACTCGGCGATGACCGCCCGGACGCCCAGCAGCATCGTGCCCTTGGCCGCCCAGTCCCGCGACGAGCCCGAGCCGTACTCCTTGCCGGCCAGGATGACCAGCGGGATGCCGGCCTCCTGGTAGGCCATCGAGGCGTCGTAGATCGAGGTCTGCTCGCCGGTGAGGTGGTTGACGGTGAAGCCGCCCTCCACCCCGGGCACCAGCTGGTTACGCAGCCGGATGTTGGCGAAGGTGCCCCGGATCATCACCTCGTGGTTGCCCCGGCGCGAGCCGTACGAGTTGAACTCGTGGCGCGGCACGCCGTGTTCGGCCAGGTAGGTGCCGGCGGGGGAGTCCGCCTTGATCGCACCGGCCGGCGAGATGTGGTCGGTGGTCACCGAGTCACCCAGCTTGGCCAGCACCCGGGCGCCGGAGATGTCGACGACCGCGCTCGGCTCCTGCTGCATGCCCTCGAAGTACGGGGGCTTGCGCACGTAGGTCGAGTCGCTGTCCCAGGCGAAGGTGTCGCCGGTCGGGGTGGGCAGCGACTGCCACCGCTCGTCACCGGCGAAGACGTCGGCGTACGCGGCGCTGAAGCCGGTCGCGCCGATCGCCTGGGCGATGACGTCCTGGATCTCGGCGCTGTTCGGCCAGATCTCCCGCAGGTAGACCGGGTTGCCCTCGGTGTCCTCACCGATCGGCTCGTTGGCCAGGTCGATGTCCATCGTGCCGGCGAGGGCGTACGCGACGACCAGCGGCGGGGACGCCAGGTAGTTCATCTTGACGTCCGGGTTGATCCGGCCCTCGAAGTTGCGGTTGCCCGAGAGCACCGAGACGACCGACAGGTCGTGCTCGTTGACCGCGGCGGACACCTCCTCGGGCAGCGGACCCGAGTTGCCGATGCAGGTCGTGCAGCCGTAGCCGACCAGGTTGAAGCCGAGCTTGTCCAGGTACGGCGTGAGACCGGCCCGCTCGTAGTAGTCCATGACCACCTTCGAGCCCGGGGCCAGGGTGGTCTTCACCCACGGCTTGCGGGTCAGGCCCTTCTCGACCGCGTTGCGGGCCAGCAGGGCCGCGCCGATCATTACCTGCGGGTTGGACGTGTTGGTGCAGGAGGTGATGGCGGCGATCACCACGGCGCCGTGGTCCAGCTCGTACTCGACGCCGTCGGTGCCGGTGACCCGGATCGGGTTGCTGGCCCGACCGCCCGCGCCGGTGGCGGCGGTCTCCAGGTCGCGCGGCTCGTCGGCCGGGTCGCTGAACTCGTTGGCCGGCGGGTCGCTGGCCGGGAACGACTCGGCGCTGGCCTCGTCGGCCGGGCCGTTCGCGCCGCGCGGCAGCTCCTCGCGGGCCACGCTCGGCTTGAGGTCACGCTCGCCGGTGGAGTCGTCGGCGACGTAGTCGGTCAGCGCCGAGCGGAACAGCGTCTTGGCGCTGCCCAGCGGCACCCGGTCCTGCGGGCGCTTCGGGCCGGCGAGCGACGGCTCGATGGTGCTCAGGTCCAGCTCGAGGCGCTCCGAGTAGGAGGGCTCGGCCGCCGGGTCGTGCCAGAGGCCCTGCTCCTTGGCGTACGCCTCGACGAGCGCGACCTGCGCGGCGTCCCGACCGGTCAGCTCCAGGTAGCGGATCGTCTCGGCGTCGATCGGGAAGATCGCCACGGTGGAGCCGTACTCCGGGGACATGTTGCCGATGGTGGCCCGGTTTGCCAGCGGCACGGCGCTCACGCCGGGGCCGTAGAACTCGACGAACTTGCCGACCACGCCGTGCTTGCGCAGCATCTCGGTGATGGTCAGCACCAGGTCGGTGGCGGTGGTGCCGGCCGGCATCTCGCCGGAGAGCTTGAAGCCGACGACCCGGGGGATCAGCATGCTGACCGGCTGGCCGAGCATCGCGGCCTCGGCCTCGATGCCGCCGACGCCCCAGCCCAGCACGCCCAGGCCGTTGACCATCGTGGTGTGCGAGTCGGTGCCGACCACGGTGTCCGGGTACGCCTGCCCGTTGCGTTCCATGATCGTGCGGGCCAGGTACTCGATGTTGACCTGGTGCACGATGCCGGTGCCCGGCGGGACGACCTTGAACTCGTTGAACGCGGTCTGGCCCCAGCGCAGGAACTGGTAGCGCTCCTTGTTGCGCTCGTACTCCAGCTCGACGTTGCGGGCGAACGCGTCCTCGCGGCCGAACAGGTCGGCGATGACCGAGTGGTCGATGACCAGCTCGGCGGGGGCGAGCGGGTTCACCTTGGTGGCGTCGCCGCCGAGCTCGCGGACGGCCTCGCGCATGGTGGCCAGGTCGACCACGCAGGGCACGCCGGTGAAGTCCTGCATGAGCACCCGCGCCGGGGTGAACTGGATCTCCACGCTCGGGTCGGCGGTCGGGTCCCACCCGCCGAGCTGCTCGATGTGGTCGGCGGTGATGTTCGCGCCGTCCTCGGTCCGCAGCAGGTTCTCCAGCAGGATCTTCAGGCTGTACGGCAGCCGGTCGTGGCCGTCCACCTTGTCGATCTTGAAAATCTCGTAGCTCGCGTCTCCGACGCGTAGCTGGGTCTTCGCACCGAAGGTGTCGAGGCTCGCCACGTCGTACTCCTTCACACCAGCGACCGTGAGTAGTCCTGAGCAGTCTGTCGCACCGGCCGGGGCGCCGCCGAGGTTAGGTAACACTTACCGCCGATTCTGCTCTCAAACAAAACCGTACGTCCGTCTTGCTATTTGCGCAACCCAGCCGGCCCGCTCGCCACCCCTCATCCCTAGCCTCCTAGGACGCTTTACGGATTGTGCGGCAGTAGTCGAGGGGCCGATCGCCGCGTCGACCGCGGGTAGGGTTCGAGGCCCGGTCGGAGGAGGGTCACCCGTGTTCGACGTCCAGCACTGGCTCGTGTCGCTGCCGCCGATCGCGGTCTACCTGCTCGTCGCCGGGGTGATCGGCGTGGAGAGCATGGGCGTGCCCCTGCCCGGTGAGATCGTCCTGGTCAGCTCCGCGCTGCTCGCGGCCACCGGAGTGGTGGAACCCGAGTGGGTGGCGACGGCCGCCGCGACCGGAGCGATCGTCGGTGACTCCATCGGGTACGCGGTGGGGCGTCGCGGCGGACGTCCGCTGCTCGCCCGGCTCGGCCGACGCTTCCCCCGTCATCTCGGCCCCGCCCAACTCGCCCGTGCCGAGCAGAGCTTCGCCCGGCACGGTGTGTGGGCGGTGTTCTTCGGTCGGTTCGTGGCGCTGCTGCGGATCCTGGCCGGCCCGCTCGCCGGGGCCCTGCACGTGCCGTACCGGCGGTTCCTGGTGGCCAACGCCGCCGGCGGGCTGGTCTGGGCGTTCGGCACCACGTACCTGCTGTTCAGCGTCGGTCGGGCGGCCGAGCACTGGCTCAAGGACATCTCCTGGGCCGGCCTTGTCCTCGCGGTGCTGGCCGGCCTGGGCAGCACGTGGTGGCTACGTCGACGTGCCCACCGTCTGGAGGCCGCCGAGCCGGAGCCGTCGGGCGAGCCTGCGCCGGCCACCGATTCAGAGCAGCCTGCCGACCCGGCGCTGGCCCAGACCCGACACCGGTAGCGCACCTGGCGCCGGCTCGCGCCGGCAGGAAGATCCCGGACCCGGGTACGCCGAAAGGGCCGGACCCCGTGGGGTCCGGCCCTTTGCGGTGTGGTTGTCAGCTGGTGGCGTAGCCGCGGGTGGCGATCCAGTCGGCGAGGTGCTCGACGGTGATGTCGTAGGCGGCGGTGTTCGCATCGGCGGAGTCGGCGATCCGCACGGTGTTGCCGGCATCGCGGTAGCCCACGACGCTGATGTA
>NZ_JBFAOC010000067.1:0-33112 GCF_040675055.1 Micromonospora sp. NPDC049662 | reverse complement strand
CCCCGCGCCCCGCGCCCCGCGCCCCGCGCCCCGCGCCCCGCGCCCCGCGCCCAAGATCCTCACAACATCACCGAAGTTGCTGCCTCAGCCTCGCCGGAGACAGCAACATCAGTGAAGTTGCTGCCCCGGCCCGCCGAGGCGCGCCCAGACACGTGCTCCACACAGCGCAGCCGTGCCCTGGCGGGCATCTGCGGATCGCCGGTGCCAGCTCGCCGACTCCTTTTCGACATCGGCTATTGACGGTGCCGTAACACGTGACCTAGCGTCTGTCGAAACGTTTCGTCGAAACGCTTCGACGATCATCCCGAAGCGGTTCCACTCCGGGCCGGAGGAGGTGGGCGGTGGCCACGATGCACGACGTCGCCCGCCTTGCGCAGGTCTCGGTCAGCACCGTGTCGTACGTGCTCACCGGCGCTCGGCCGATCTCCCAGGCCACTCGCGCCAAGGTGCTCGCGGCGATGGCTGAGCTGGACTACCAGCCCAACGCCATGGCTCGGGGGTTGGCCAGCCGGCGCAGCCGCATCCTGGGTCTGCTGATGCCGATGGACGAGCGTGGTCTGGGCGCCACCGAGACCGCGTTCGTCACCGGTGCCGCCGCCGCGGCCAGCGCGGTCGGCTACCACCTCGTGCTCTCGCCGGTCGGCGGTGGCGACCTCGACGACCTGCGACGGCTGGCCAGTCAGCGGATGCTCGACGGCGTTGTGCTGATGGAGGTGCAGCTCGCCGACGAGCGGGTCACGGTGCTCCAGGAGGCGGGAGTGCCGCTGGTGCTGATCGGGCGTACCGGCGACGCCACCGGGTTGTCCTTCGTCGACATCGACTTCGACCAGACCGTGCGGGAGGCCGTCGCGCACCTGGTCGGCCTGGGGCACCGCCGGATCGTCTACGTCAACCACTCGGCGGCGACGCTGGCCAGCGGTTACGGCCCGGCGTTGCGTACCCGGGACGCGTTTGTCAAGGCCATGACCGGCCACGGCCTGGAACCGATCATGATCCCGGCCGAGGACAGCGCCGCCGGCGGGCGGGCGGCCCTGGCCGCCGCGCTCACCCGGGCCCCGGAGCTGACCGCCCTGCTGGCGATGAACGAGACAGCGCTCTTCGGCATCCTCGGTGAGCTGACCGGGCGCGGACTGTCGGTGCCGGACGACGTGTCGGTGGTCTCCATGGTCACCTCGCCGCAGGTCGCCGAGTTGGCCACCCCGGCGTTGACCGCGATGACCTCGCCCGGATCGACCCTGGGCCGGATCGCGATCGAGGCGCTGGTACGCCACCTGGACGGGCCCGGTGACGAGCGCCACCAGCAACTGCTGCCGTGCTCGCTGGAGGTGCGGGGATCGACCGCGGCACCACGACCGGAGCGACCCCATGGGGGCTGACCAGTAAAAACGGCCCGCCGCCGCGCGGCAACGCGACGACGGGCCCAGTGAGATACCGGGCTCGATACTCAACGAGGAGGATAGCAATGCAGCGATTTCGCCGGATCGTCGCGGCGATCGCCCTGGCGGCGACCGCGACGACCACCGTGGCCGCCTGCGGCGGCGGCGAGAGCGAGGACGACAGCGGGGCCAAGACCCTCAAGCTCTGGCACTACGAGAGCGAGAACAGCGCGATGGGGGTCGGCTGGAACAAGGCGATCGAGATCTTCAAGGCCGAGCACCCGGGCGTCGAGGTGCGTTTCGAGCGCAAGGCGTTCGAGCAGATCCAGCAGAACGCCGGCATGATCATCAACTCGTCCGAGGGCCCGGACATCATGGAATACAACAAGGGCAACGCGACGGCCGGCCTGCTGTCGTCGCAGGGTCTGCTCACCGATCTGAGCGCCGAGGCCGACAAGCGTGGCTGGGCCGGCAAGCTCAGCCCCAGTCTGCAGACCACCGCGCGGTACAGCGACAAGGGCGTGATGGGGTCGGGCAACTGGTTCGGCGTGCCGAACTACGGCGAGTACGTCACGGTCTACTACAACAAGGACCTGTTCGACCGCAACGGCGTCAAGGTGCCGACCACGCTGGCCGAGATGACCGCCGCGATGGACACCTTCGTCAGCAAGAAGATCACCCCGCTGGGCATGGCCGGCGCGGAGTACCCGGCCGGGCAGCTCTTCTACCAGTTGGCGCTCTCCAAGGCCGACCGGCAGTTCGTCGACAACTACCAGCTCTACAAGAACCCGGTCGATTTCAAGGCCGACCCGCTCAAGTACGGCGCGGACACGTTCGCCGAGTGGGTGCGCAAGGGCTACGTCGCCAAGAACTCGGCGAGCCTCAAGGCCGAGGACATGGGCACCGCGTTCATCGCCGGCAAGACCCCCATGATCGTCTCCGGTAGCTGGTGGTACGGCCGGTTCAAGACCGAGATGAAGGCCAACTGGGACACGTTCCTCTTCCCCGGCAACACCCTCAACGCCGGGTCGTCGGGCAACATCTGGGTGGTTCCGTCGAACAGCAAGGCCAAGAGCTTGGCGTACGACTTCATCGACATCACCCTGCGCCCGGAGATCCAGGATCTGATCGGCAACAACGGTGGCGTTCCGATCGCCGCCGACGCCTCGAAGATCAGCGACCCGAAGGACCGCAAGCTGATCGAGGACTTCAACACGGTCAGCAAGCAGGACGGTCTGGCCTTCTACCCGGACTGGCCGGTGCCCGGCTACTACGACGTGCTGGTCGGCGGCTTCCAGGGCCTGATCAACGGGTCGAAGTCCCCGGACCAGGTGCTCGACACGATCGCCAAGCCGTACGCCGATGGCGTCAAGGAGATCACCGGCAAGTGACACGGCGAGCGGCGGGCGTGACCGGCACAACCGGAGCGCCCGCCCGCCCCGCCGGGAAGGATCTTCCATGGCAGTCTCCGAGACCGTCGCCGCCACCACACCGACGGCGACACCCACCCCGCCGACGCCCCGCCGCCGACCTCGCGGCCGTGACGCCGCGTACTGGCTCTATCTGATCCCCGGGGCGGCGCTGTTCCTCCTGGTGATCGGCGCGCCGCTGGTCGGCACCGGTTACCTGTCGCTCACCAAGTGGTCGGGCATCGGCGACCCCACCTTCGTGGGGTTCGACAACTACCAGCGGCTGCTGGACGACGAGGTGTTCTGGGCCTCGTTCCGCAACACCGTGGCGATGATCGTCGCGATGGTGGTGCTGCCCACCCTGCTGGGGCTGCTGCTCGCCTCGGTGCTCTTCGACGTCATCGGCCGCCGGTTCCAGCCGCGTACGGCCGCCGGCCTGCGGGCCGCCTTCTACCTCCCGCAGGTGCTGCCGGTGGTGGTCGCCGGCATCGTGTGGGGCTGGATCCTGCGCCCCGACGGCGCGTTCAACAGCCTGCTCGACGCGGTCGGCCTCGGCGCGCTGCGCCACGACTGGCTCGGCGACCCGGACACGGCGCTGCCGGCCGTGATGGCGGTGATGATCTGGGTGCAGATCGGCTACCCGGTGGTCGTGTTCATGGCCGCGTTGCAGCGGGTGGACCCGGAGCTGTACGAGGCGGCCGAGGTCGACGGCGCGAACTGGCTGCACCGGTTCCGGGCGATCACCCTGCCGCAGATCCGGCCGGAGACTTTCGTGGTGGCCCTGACCTGCACCATCGCGGCGTTGAAGGTGTTCGGGCCGATCTTCGCGCTCACCCGGGGTGGCCCGGAGAACGCCACGAACGTGCCGTCCTACTTCGCCTACTACACCTTCTTCAAGAAGCTCCAGGTCGGCTACGGCTCGGCGATCTCCACGGTGCTCACCCTGATCATCGTCGTGGTGGCCGGGGTCTTCATCTGGTGGCAGGCGCGCACCGAGCGCCGGGACCGGGGGTTCTGACATGGCCGTGACGCTCACCCCGGCCCCGGCCCCGACGCCGGTCCGCCGGCCGGTCCGCGACCGGCACCACCGCGGCGTGAGCCGCTGGGTCGTGCTCGCCCTGGTCACGGTCGGCGCGCTCGTCATGCTGGTGCCGTTCGCGTTCATGCTGCTCAACGCGTTCAAGTCGCCCGGTGACTATTCGTCGGCCGGGCCGCTGAGCTGGCCCAGCGAGTTCTACACGAAGGGCCTGCGGACGTACTGGAACGAGGTCGACTTCCCGCTCAAGCTGTGGAACTCGGCGCTCATCGCCGTTTCCGTGG
The DNA here is from genome assembly GCF_040675055.1 of Micromonospora sp. NPDC049662. NCBI lineage: Bacteria > Bacillati > Actinomycetota > Actinomycetes > Micromonosporales > Micromonosporaceae > Micromonospora > Micromonospora sp. NPDC049662. The sequence goes on along the minus strand of NZ_JBFAOC010000067.1, from coordinate 29,007 downwards.
CGGTGCTCGGCGTCCTCGTGTCCCTGCTGAACGCGTACGCCCTCGGCATCGGTCGGGTCCGTGGCCGACTGTGGATCGTCGGGCTGTTCCTGTTGGCCAACATGCTGCCGCAGGAGGCGCTGATCTACCCGCTGTACTACGTAGCGAAGGAGGTCGGCCTCTACAACACCCGGCTCGCGGTGATCATCATCTTCACCGTGATCCAGAGCGCCTTCGGCACGTACCTGCTGGCCTCGGTCCTGGGCACCTTCCCGCGCTCGCTGCTGGAGGCCGCCGCGCTGGACGGCGCGGGCAAGTGGACGGTGCTGTGGCGGGTGGTCTTCCCCAACCTGCGACCCACCCTGGCCGTACTCCTCATCTTCTTCTTCATCTGGACCTGGAACGAGTTCCTCATCCCGCTGGTCATGCTGATCGACAACCAGACACAGACCATTCCGGTCGCGCTCGCCTCGTTGCAGGGCGACCGTCTGATGGACGCCCCGACGACGAACGCCGGCGCGCTGATCAGCCTCGTGCCGGCCATCCTCTTCTTCCTCATCTTCCAGCGCACTCTGGCGCGCGGCATCACGGCAGGAGCCGAGAAGTGAAGTTCACCGACGGGTACTGGCAACTGCGCCCGGGGGTCAGCGTGCTGCGCCCCGGCGCGGTGGAATCGGTCGAGCCGGACCAGAGCGGCTTCACCGTCTTCGCGCCGGCCGGTCAGATCACCGGTCGGGGCGACACCCTGAACCGGCCCGTCGTCACCGTCCGGTTCTTCTCTCCCGCACCGGGCGTCATCGGGGTGACCATCGGTCACCACAGCGGCGGGCTCCCCCGCGAGCCGCACTTCGAGTTGACCGCCGACAGCGGCCAGCCGGTCACCGTCGACATCACCGGCATCACCGCGTCGCTGACCACCGGCGAACTGACCGCGCGGGTCGCGCTGGTCGACGGCTGGCGGGTCCAGTTCCGGCACGGCGACCGGTTGCTCACCGCGTCCACCGCGCGCAGCGTCGGGATCGTCACCGACGGCCAGGGCCGGCGGCACGTGCACGAGCGGCTCGCCCTCGGCGTCGGCGAAACGGTGTACGGGCTGGGCGAGCGCTTCGGCCCGTTCGTGAAGAACGGCCAGACCGTCGACATCTGGAACGCCGACGGTGGCACCGCCAGCGAGCAGGCGTACAAGAACGTGCCGTTCTATCTGAGCAGCGCCGGCTACGGGGTCTTCGTGGACCACCCGGAGCACGTGTCGTTCGAGGTCGGCTCCGAGGTCGTGGCGCAGAACCAGTTCAGCGTCGAGGGCCAGTCGCTCACCTACTACGTCATCGACGGACCCACCCCGAAGGACGTGCTGCGCCGGTACACGGCGCTGACCGGCCGACCGGCCCGGGTGCCCGCCTGGTCGTACGGGCTGTGGCTGTCCACGTCGTTCACCACGTCGTACGACGAGAAGACCGTGACCGAGTTCGTCGACGGGATGGTCGAGCGGGACCTGCCGCTGTCGGTGTTCCACTTCGACTGCTTCTGGATGCGCCAGTTCCACTGGGTCGACTTCGTCTGGGACCCGGCGACCTTCCCCGATCCGGAGGGGATGCTGCGCCGCCTGCACGAACGCGACCTGAAGGTGTGCGTCTGGATCAACCCGTACATCGCGCAGCGCTCGTACCTCTTCGAGGAGGGCCGCCGGGCCGGCTACCTGGTCCGCAACCCGGACGGCTCGGTCTGGCAGTGGGACAAGTGGCAGGCCGGGATGGCGCTCGTCGACTTCACCAACCCGGACGCGGTCGCCTGGTTCACCGGCAAGCTCAAGGTCCTGCTGGACATGGGCGTCGACTGCTTCAAGACCGACTTCGGTGAGCGCATCCCCACCGACGTGGTGTGGCACGACGGCTCCGACCCGCAGCGGATGCACAACTACTACTCCTACCTCTACAACAAGGCCGTCTTCGAGCTGCTGGAGACCGAGCGCGGCGAGGGCGAGGCGGTGGTGTTCGCCCGCTCGGCCACGACGGGCGGGCAGCAGTTCCCGGTGCACTGGGGTGGGGACTGCGAGGCGACGTTCGTCGCGATGGCGGAGTCGCTGCGCGGCGGGCTGTCCCTGGCGGCGTCCGGCTTCGGCTACTGGAGCCACGACATCGGCGGCTTCGAGGGCACCCCCGACCCGGCCGTGTTCAAGCGGTGGATCGCCTTCGGTCTGCTCTCGTCGCACTCCCGGCTGCACGGCTCCGGCTCGTACCGCGTCCCGTGGGCGTACGACGAGGAGGCCGTCGACGTGCTGCGGCACTTCACCCGGCTCAAGCTCAGCCTGATGCCGTACCTGGCGGCGGCGGCCGAGGAGGCGCACCGCGACGGAATCCCCATGATGCGCCCGATGATCGTGGAGTTCCCGGACGATCCGGCCGCCGCGTACCTGGACCGGCAGTACATGCTCGGCTCCGACCTGCTGGTCGCGCCGGTGCTCAGCGCCGACGGTCAGGTCACCTTCTACGTCCCGGCCGGGACCTGGACGCACCTGCTGACCGGCGCCCAGCTCACCGGTCCGGCCTGGGTGACCGAGAAGCACGAGTTCGACAGCCTGCCGGTGCTCGCCCGGCCGGGCGCGGTCATCGCGTTCGGCGCGCGCTCCGACCGGCCCGACTACGACTGGGCGGACGGTGTCCGCCTGTGCCTCTACGCTCCGGCCGAGGGGCAGCGGCGGCGGGTACGGATTCCGTCGCCCGGTCAGGGGGCCGGCGCGGAGTTCGAGGTAAGTTTCCGCGACGGCGTGGCCAGGGCGGACCTGGTGGCGGGTGAATCGTCGGCGTACCACTCGGAGGTGGCAGGACAGTGACGGCACATGCCTTTCCGGAGAGTTTCCTGTGGGGTTCGGCCACGGCGGCCTACCAGATCGAGGGCGCGGCCAGCGAGGACGGCCGGGGCCCGTCCATCTGGGACACCTACAGCCGCACCCCGGGGCGGACGCTGAACGGCGACACCGGTGACGTGGCCGCCGACCACTACCACCGCTGGCCGCAGGACCTCGACCACATCGCCGAGCTGGGCCTGGGGGCGTACCGCTTCTCGATCTCCTGGCCCCGGGTGCAGCCGGGCGGCTCCGGCCGGTTCAACCAGGCCGGCGTGGACTTCTACTCCCGGCTCGTCGACGGCCTGTTGGAGCGCGGCATCCGCCCGGTGGCGACCATGTACCACTGGGACCTGCCGCAGGAGCTGGAGGACGCCGGCGGGTGGCCGGTACGGGACACGGCGCTGCGCTTCGAGGAGTACGCGGCGGGGATCGTCGCCGCGCTCGGCGACCGGGTGCACACCTGGACGACACTCAACGAGCCGTGGTGCTCGGCGTACCTGGGTTACGGCTCCGGCGTGCACGCGCCGGGTCGGACCGAGCCGGCGGCGGCGCTGGCGGCCGTGCACCACCTGAACCTCGCGCACGGCCTGGCGGGTCGCGTGGTCCGGGAGACGGCGCCGGCCGCCGAGTTGTCGGTGACGCTGAACCTGCACGTCATCCGCCCGGCTTCGGACGCGGCGGCGGACGTCGACGCGGCCCGCCGCATCGACGCGCTGGCCAACCGGGCGTTCCTCGGGCCGATGCTGAACGGGGCGTACCCGGCCGACCTGCTGGCCGACACGGCCGGCGTCACGGACTGGTCCTTCGTGCGCCACGGCGACGAGAAGGTGGCCGCCGTGCCGCTGGATGTGCTGGGCGTCAACTACTACTCCAGCACCCTGGTCCGCGCCTGGGACGGGCACTCGGCCCGCTCGGACGCCGACGGTCACGGCGCGTCGGCGCACTCGCCGTGGGTGGGCGCCGACGACGTCGACTTCCTGCCGCAGCCCGGCCCGTACACGGCGATGGGGTGGAACATCGACCCGCCGGCGCTGACCGAGCTGCTGCTGCGGCTCCAGCGCGAACATCCCGGCCAGCCCTTGATGATCACCGAGAACGGGGCGGCGTTCGACGACGAGGTGGCTGCCGACGGACGGATCCACGACGACCTGCGGATCGACTACCTGCGTCGGCACATCGGCGCGATGGCCGATGCCCGCGCGCAGGGCGCCGACGTGCGCGGCTACTTCGTCTGGTCGTTGCTGGACAACTTCGAGTGGGGTTACGGCTACGACCGCCGCTTCGGGATCATCCGGGTCGACTACGACACCCAGGAGCGCACCTGGAAGGACAGCGCGCACTGGTACCGACGCCTCGCCGCGACCGGCAATCTGGACCAGCCCTAGCGCCCGCTACACGCCGACGCGCTGCGGCGGGACGGTGAGGCCGTAGAGCTCCATCAACTCCGGGCTGTCGACCCGGCTGCCGTCGGCCACCGAGTCGCAGGCGATGTCGACGATCTGGTCCTTGTGCGCCAGCAGGTACGGCCGCGCGCCCACGTCGGCGCTGGCCAGGGTGGCGATGCCGGACCAGTGTCGGCGGCCGAACAGCATCGGGTAGCCGCGCAGCCCGTCGTAGGTGGCGCAGACCAGCACGTCCGGGTACGGCAGCGCGGCCACCCGGCGTACGGCCGCCGCGGTCAGGCCCGGCATGTCGACCGGCACCACCACCACCGCCTCGATGCCCGCGTCGTCCATCGCGGCCAGGCCGGCGCGGATGGACGAGCCGACCCCGGTGCCCCACGCCTTGTTGACCACCACGGTGGCCCTGCCCAGGTCGGCGGTCTCCCGGACCTGGTCGGCTGCGGCGCCCAGCACGATCACGATCTGCTCGCAGCCCGCCTCGGTCATCGTGTCGATCATCTGGTTGACCAGTGGCTTCTCGCCCTGGTGCAGCAGCGCCTCGGGACCGCCGATACGGCGTCCACCACCTGCGGCGATGATCATTCCTGCGATCCGGTTCAGCTGGGCCCCCTCAAGCACGGGACCGACCGTGACCGGCCGGCCCCTCCTACGGACACTGCAACGAGGAGAGCCGCGCACGGGTGGCGGGGCGAAAAGGGAAAATAGTGCAACCGTTACGCAACGGACGGGTGATCCACTCCCGATCGCCGAGGTGGCGGCATCCCGACGCCGGGAAACCCCCAGGTCGCCGATCTGGAGTCGATCATCAGCGCCAGGGGCCGCGTCAGGCGGCGTCCGCGTAGCAGTCGACGATGGACAGGTCGAGCGGGAAACGCACCGGAGTCTCGCCGAACAGCAGCGCGGTGGCCCGCTCGCCCGCCCGGCTCACCGCCGCCGCCACCGCCTCGGCCTGCTCGGCGGGGCAGTGCGCCACCACCTCGTCGTGCTGAAAGAAGACCAGCTCGGCGTCGGTGCCGGCCAACTCGGCGCGCAGGGTGGCCAGCAGCGTGGAGGCCCACTCCGCGGCGGTGGCCTGGATGACGAAGTTGCGGGTGAACCGACCCCGGGACCGCGCGGCACGCGCACGCGGGCTCTGCCGGTCAGCGGCGGCGTCCGGGTCGATCGGCCCCTCGTCCGGGTCGGCGGGCCCCACGCCACCCGGTGGGCACGTCCGACCCAACCAGGACCGCACCAGGCCGCCCGCCTCGCCGGTACGCGCCGCCGCCTCCACGTAGCCGAGCGCGGTCGGATAGCTGTTTCTCAGCACCGCCAACGCGGGCACCGCCGCCCCGCCGGTCTGCCCGTACATGGCCCCCAGCAACGCCACCTTGGCCCGGGGACGGTCACCGCCGAACGACTCCCGCGCCAGCGCGGCATAGAGGTCACCGGCCCCACCCGCCGCCGCCAACCGCCCGTCCCCGGAGACCGCGGCCAGGACGCGGGGCTCCAACTGACCGGCGTCGGCCACCACCAGCCGCCAGCCCGGGTCGGCCACCACCGCCCGACGGATCACCTTGGGGATCTGCAACGCGCCACCGCCACGGGTCGCCCAGCGGCCGGAGACGACCCCGCCCGGCACGTACTCCGGCTGGAACCGCCCGTCGCGAACCCACTGCTCACGCCAGGACCAGCCGTGCGCCGTCCAGATCCGGTACAGCTCCTTGTATTCCAGGACCAACGGCACCGCCGGATGGTCCACGCCGCGCAGCACCCAGGCCCGGGTGTTGGGCAGCTCCACGCCGGCCCGGGCGAACGCCCGGAGCAACTCGGCCGGAGAGTCGGCGTGCAGCCGCCGGACGCCGAACGCGTCGGCGATCCGGGCCGCCAACTCGGCCAACCGGCGCGGCGGCCCGCCGACCGGGGACGGCTCACCCAGCAACTCGGCGAGGATCTCGTCGTGCACGTCCGCACGCCAGGGCAGCCCGGCGGCACCCATCTCGGCAGCGATCAGGGCGCCAGCCGACTCGGCGGCCACCAGCAACCGGAACCGGCCGGGGTGCTCGGTCCGCAAGACCCGGGCGAGCTGATCGGCGTACACCTGGGTCAGTGCCTCAAGGCCCGGGCCCGGCGGGCCCGGCAGCGTGTCGAAGAGCGCGCCCTGGCCGTGCCCGGGCGGCGCGGCGGCACGCGGCGGTGGGTCGGCCGGCACCGGCCCGCCGGTCAGGCGGGCCCAGGCGGCGGCCAGTGCGCGGGGCTCGCCCCACCGACCGGCGTGCCCGAGCAGCAACGCCTCGGTCAACTCCACGTCGTGGCACCGCTCGACCCGCACCCCGGCCCGTAGCAGCGCCGGGTAGATCGTGCCCGCGCTCGCCCAGACCCAGCGCGGGCGCGCGACCGCCTCCCGGGCGGCCACCGCGGACGCGAGGTCGGTGACGGTCTCGGTCGGGCCGGCGGGGCGGCCGGCGGCGTCGAGCGGGCACAGCTCTCCCCCGCCCTGCTCATCTGCCACCACCGCCACCAGCACGAATGTGATTCTGCCTGCACCCTCCGACAGGAAAACGGGTCGGTGGGTCGGCCCGCCGCTCGGTAGCGTTACCGAGTGCCCGTCCAGATCCCGCACCCCGACCCTGGCACCCCCGACACCCGTGGTCCGATGCGGTACCTGTGGTGGCTGGTGCGTCGCCAGCCCGGCCGGGTGCTGCGCGGCAGCCTGCTCGGCACGGCCTGGATGGTCGGGCTGTCGGTCCGGCCCTACCTGATCGCCCGGGCCGTCGACGACGGGCTGCGCGACCGCGACACCCGTGCCCTGGTCCTGTGGGTCGCGGCGATCGTCGTGGCGGGTGTGGGGTTGTCGTACCTGGGGATCATGCGGCACCGCACGATGACCTTCATCCGGGAGGACGCCAAGGCCCGCTCCGCCGAGGTGCTGTTGCGGCACCTGTCCCGGGTCGGCGCGGCGCTGCCGCGCCGCTCCGCCGCCGGTGAGGTGGCCACCGTCGGCGGGTCCGACATCGAGTGGTCGGCGCAGGTGCTGACGCTGACCGGCCCCGGGGTCGGGGCGGTCGTCGCGTACGGGGTCATCGCCGTGGTGCTCTGGTCGATCTCCCCGCTGCTGGCGCTCTGCGTGCTGGTGGGCGTGCCGGCGGTCGCGCTCGTCGTCGGGCCGCTGCTGCGCCGGCTCGAACGGGCCGAATCGGTCTACCGCGGGCAGCAGGGCGCGCTGACCGCCCGGTCCGGCGACATCGTGGCCGGGCTCCGGGTGCTCGCCGGGGTGGGTGGCCGGGACCTCTTCGCCCGCCGGTACGCGGCCCGATCGCAGGCCCTGCGGGCCGAGGGCTACCGCGTCGGGGCGGTGATCAGTTGGATCGACGCGGCGACGGTCGCCATCCCCGGCCTCTTCCTGGCGGCGGTGGTGTGGCTGACCGCGCGGATGGCCGTCACCGGCGACGTCACGGTCGGCGAGCTGGTCGCCGTCTACGGCTACGTGGCGACGCTGATCGTGCCGGTCTGGTTCCTGCTGGAGGGCAGTCACCAGCTCATCCGGGGTCGGGTCGCCGCCCGACGGATCGCCGGCCTGCTCCGGCTCGCCCCGGACGACGTCGGTGGGCCGGGCCGCCGGTGGCCGGCCGGGGTCCCCGGCGCCCGCGACCCGCACGCCGTCCCCGCGCCGACCGGTCCCGCCAACCTGCACGACCCGTCGACCGGGCTCAGGGTACGCGCCGGGCAGCTGACCGCGGTGGCCGCCGACGACCCGGCCGACGCCGTGGCGCTGGCCGACCGGCTCGGCCGGTACGTGACCAGCGACGTCACCTGGGGCGGCGTACCGCTGACCGCAGTCGCCCTCGACGAGGTCCGGGCCCGGATCCTGGTCGCCGACCACGACTCGTACCTCTTCGCCGGCACGCTGCGCGACGTGCTGAGTTCGGGCGCCGACGACGCCGAGATCCGCGCCGCCCTGCGGACCGCGTCGGCCGACGACATCGTCGACGCCCTGCCGGCCGGGCTGGACACCCCGCTGGACCCCCGCGCCCGGACGCTGTCCGGCGGTCAACGCCAACGGGTACGGCTGGCCCGGGCGCTGCTCGCCGAGCCGGAGGTGCTGATCCTCGTGGACCCCACCTCGGCCGTGGACGCGCACACCGAGGCCCGGATCGCCGAGCGGCTCCGGACCGCGCGGGCCGGGCTGACCACCGTTGTGCTCGCCACGTCGCCCCTGCTGCTCGGCCGCGCCGACGAGGTCGCGTACCTGACCGGGGGCGGGATCACCGCCACCGGCACCCACGACGGCCTGCTCGAATACGTCCCCGGTTACCGGCACCTGGTGGCCCGGGGCAGCGATGACGAGCAGCACTCCGACGCCGAGGAGGCGTACCAGTGAGCCGCCTGCCGGTCGCCGACCGCGGCACCGTACGCCACGCCCTGCGGGACATGATCAGCAGACATCGCCGGGCGGTCGGCGTCGTGCTGGCGCTGCACAGCGCCGCCGCGCTCGCCGGGCTGGCCCCGCCGTGGCTGCTGGGCACCATCGTCGACCGGGTCACGGCCGGCGCGGGCGTGGCGACGGTGGACCGGCTGGCCCTGGCGATCGCCGGCTGCGTCGTGGTGAGCGCGCTGCTCGCCCGGTACGCCCAGTACGCCGGTCACCGCTTCGGCGAACGCGCCGTCGCTGAGCTGCGCGAACAGTTCGTCGACCGGACGCTCGCGCTGCCCGTGTCGGTCGTGGAGCGGGCCGGCGCCGGGGACCTGGCGACCCGCAGTTCGGTGGACGTGGCGACCGTCGGCACCACGGTCCGGGACGTGGCGCCCACCATCGTCATCGCCTCGGTGCAGTTGACGTTGCTGTTCGGCGCGGTGTTCCTGCTGCACCCCCTGCTCGGGCTCGCGGCGCTGGCCGGGCTGCCGTCGATCGTGGCGGCGACCCGGTGGTACCTGCGGCGGGCCAGCTCCGCGTACCTCACCGAGGGCGCGGAGGCGGCCGAGCTGACCGAGGCGTTGACCACGACCGCCGAGGGCGCCCGCACGGTCGAGGCGCTGCGGCTGGCCGACGACCGCGTCCGGTACGGCACCGCCCGCGTCGCCCGCGTGTGGCAGGCCCGCCGGGCGACGCTCGCCCTGCGTACGGTGTTCTTCTCGGTGGTCGAGGCCAGCTATCCCCTGCCGATCGCCCTGGTGCTCCTGGTCGGCGGCTATCTGCTCTCCGCCGACCTGGTGTCCCTCGGGTCGGTGGTCGCCGCCGCGCTCTACCTGCAACAGGCCATCGACCCGATGGACCGCTTGTTGCAGTGGACCGAGCAGGCGCAACGTGGGTTCGCGTCGTACGCCCGGGTGCTCGGGGTCGGGCTGGTCCCGCCCGAGCCGCCCGGCGGCACGGCCACGTCGCGGGGCGAGCGGCTCGTCGTGACCGAGGCGCGGTTCTCGTACGCCGACGGCCACGACGTGCTGCACGGCATCGACCTGGAGGTGCGGCCCGGCGAACGGCTGGCGATCGTCGGCCCGTCGGGCGCCGGCAAGTCGACGCTGGCCCGGCTGCTCGCCGGGATCGACGCTCCCCGGCAGGGCGTCGTCAGCATCGGCGGTTGCCCGGTCACCGACCTGGACCCGGCCGAACGACGACGGCGGATCGCCCTGGTCACCCAGGAGCACCACGTCTTCATCGGCTCGGTCCGCGACAACCTCGCGTTCGCCGCCCCGGACGCCACCGACGACCAGATGCGCGCCGCGCTCGCCACGGTGGGCGCCGACTGGTTCGACGCGCTGCCCGACGGTCTGGACACGGCGCTCGGCGACGGCGCCCGGCAGCTCGGCGCGGCCGAGGCCCAGCAGGTGGCGCTGGCCCGGTTGGTGCTCGCCGACCCGCACACGCTGATCCTGGACGAGGCGACCGCGGCCCTCGACCCGAGCACCGCCCGGCGGACCGAGCGGGCCCTCGCGGCGGTGCTCGTCGGGCGGACGGTCATCGCCATCGCGCACCGGCTGAACACCGCGCACGACGCCGACCGGGTGGCCGTCCTGGCGGACGGCCGGATCACCGAGATCGGTAGCCACGACGACCTGGTGGCGGCCGGCGGGGCGTACGCGGCGCTCTGGCGCTCGTGGCACGCCCGCGCCGACGCGCGGTGACCGGAGTTACTTGACCGCGCCGGAGGTGAGCCCCGCCTGGATCTGCCGCTGGAACACCGCGTACACGATGATCATCGGGAGGATGGCGATGGTCAGCGCGGCGAACAGCCCGGACCAGTCGGCCTCGTAGCCGGCGTTGACCGAGATGTCGGCGATGCCCTGGGTCAGCACCCACTTGTCCTTGGCGTTGGAGAGCAGCACCAACGGAAGCTGGTACTGCGCCCACTGGCCGATGATGTTGAAGATCGCCACGCTGATCAGGCCCGGCTTCGCCATCGGCATCATGACCTGGAAGAACAGCCGGGTGTGCCCCGCGCCGTCGATCATCCCCGCCTCGGCGACCGAAGTCGGCAGCGTCTTGAAGAACGCGGCCAGGAAGAAGATCGTGAACGGCAGCGAGTAGGCGATGTAGACCAGGATGACGCCCTGGTAGGTGTCCAGCATGCCGAGCTGCTTGACCACGAAGAAGAGCGGCACCAGGGCCAGGAACACCGGGAACGCCAGCCCCGAGACGAACAGGTAGTAGATCGCCCGGTTGCCCCAGAACTTGTACCGGGCCAGCACGTACGCGGCCATCGAGCCGAGCAGCATGGTGCCGAAGGTGCTGCACGCGACCACGAAGACGCTGTTGAGGAAGTACCGGCCGACGTTCGCCTTGGTCCACGCCCGGCCGAAGTTCTCCCAGCGCAGCTCGGCCGGCAGGGTCCACGGGCTGCTGAAGATCTCGCTGGTGTTCTTGAACGCGGCGAGGAACGTCCACAGGATCGGGACGATCACGATCACCGCCCACACGGCGAGCGCGATGTGCCCGAGGCTGGCGAAGAGCCGTACCTCCGAACGGGGGCCCCTGCCCCGCCGGCCGCCGGTCGCGGACGGATCGCCGGTCTTCGGCGGTAGCGCCGCCGGCGTCGGCGGCAGCGTCGACTGCGGGTTCATCAGTACTCCACGCTTTCCCGCTTGGTGAGCCGCAGCGTCAGCGCCGCGAACGTGAGGGTGAGGAAGAACAGCGCCACGCCCATCGCGGAGGCGTAGCCGTACTTCGAGTAGACGAACGCGTTGCGGTAGATCTCCATGGCCAGGACGGTGGTGGCGCCGTCCGGGCCACCGCCGTCCACCGAGAGCACGGCCACGATGGCGAACGCGTCGAACGCCGCGATGCCCAGGTAGACCCACGCGACCTGGAGCGTGTCCCAGAGCAGCGGCAGGGTGACCCGGAAGAACAGCGTCACCTTCGTCGCCCCGTCCATCTCCGCGGCCTCGTAGATCTCGCCCGGGATGGAGGCCATCCCGGCCGAGAAGAGCACCACGTAGAAGCCGACGGCCTGCCAGACCAGCACCGCGATGATCGACCAGAGCGCCAGGTTCGGCTTGATGAGGAAGAGGATCGGCTCCAGGCCGAACTTCATCAGCACACCGTTGATCAGACCGGACTCGTTCGGCCGGTAGACCATCTGGAACAGCACCGCGATGATCGCCACCGCCAGGACCTGGGGGAAGAAGAACACCACCCGGTAGAACTTCGCCCCCCAGACCCCCTGGCGTTGACCGCCGCTGCTCTTGCCACCCACGTTGAGCAGGAAGGCGAAGAACAGCGCGATGGCGATCGTGATCAGCGGCAGGGCAAGCAGCAGTACGCCGTGGTGCTGGACCGCCTTCCAGAAGGCGCCGTCGTCGAGCAGCCTCCGGTAGTTGTCGAAGCCCACCCACTGCGGGGCGGAGAGCCCTCGCCAGTTGGTCATCGAGATCTGGAACGCCTGCGCGTACGGCCAGATCACGAATGTCACGTACAGCGTGACCGGGAGGAACAGGAACCCGACCACGAAGGGATACTTGCCGTGCCGCATGACCCTAGCTCCGATCGATCAGCGCTTGAACTTGGCGACCGAGCTGTCCTTCTTGATCGCGTCGGCGCGCTTCTGGATCCGCTCCACGAAGGCGTCCGCGTTGATCCGGCCGAACATCAGCTCGTTGGTGGCGCTGCGCGCCTCCGTGTCGAGCTCCTTGTACCAGCCGTCGAAGTACAGGTTGAACACGTCCTGACCGGCCGCCTTGAGAGCGGCCTGCGAGCTGGCCACACCGGGCGGGAAGGCGAAGCCCTCCGAACCGGCGGTGACCACGGTCGGGGCCTTGACCACCTCGGTGAAGCCCTTCGCGCCCTCCTTGGACAGCATCTGGCGCATGTACTCCAGACCGCCCTTGGGGTTCTTGCTCTTGGCCGAGACGAAGTAGCCCTCGCCCGCGGTCGCCCGCAGCGCGGTGGCCGGCAGCTTGTCCGACGCGGTGAGGCTCGGCACCGGCATGAGCTGGTAGTCGAAGCCGGCCGGGGTGTCCTTCTTCTGCTCGCCCTCCAGCCAGTCACCGCTGGGGTACAGGGCCACCTTGTACTGGTTCTGCCGCAGCTGCACGTCGGTGTGCTTGAGCCCTTCGAAGCTCTTGTCACTGAACTTCGCCCCGACCTCGGCCCACGCCGTGGCCGCCTGCTTGACCGCGTCCTGCTTCCAGGCGCCGTCCTCCAGGTTGTCGATGTTCTTCAGCACGTCGGTGCCGCCGATCTTGGCGGCCTGGGTGAGGATCACGTTCCACTGGTAGTAGGCCGCGTTCGCGCCCGCGTACCCGTACGGCGTGATGCCCTTGGCCTTGATGGCGGTGAGCAGCTTGATGAAGTCGTCCCAGGTCTTCGCCGGGGCCCAGCCGTTGTCCTTGAACAGCTTGGCCGAGTACCAGATGCCGAAGACGGTGGAGACGTAGTAGAGCACGTACGGCTTGCCGTTGAACGAGCCCGCCTCGACGGTGCCCGGCACCACGGTGTCGCGGACCTTCTTGGCCGGGTCGTCGACCGACGGGGCGTCCCACAGCTCGGTGAGGTCCTGGAGCTGACCGTCGGCGACCAGCGAGCCGAAGTCGATCAGCTTCTCGCCCGAGTTGTTGACGAACTCCGGCGGATTGCCGGACGCGAACCGCGGCTGGAGCACCGTGGAGACGGCCTGCGTGGACTGGTGCTTGATCTCCGCCTTGGGGAACGCCTTCTTGTACAGCGGCTCGTGCACGTCGGTCGCGTACTTCTCGCCGTAACCGCCGTTGAAGATGATCACCTCGATGGGAGCGTCTTCCTTGACGCCCAGCGGGTTCTTCTCGCTCTTGGTGCCCTCGGCGGCCTTCTCACTGTCCTTGTCACCGCCGCTGCTCGTCGCGCAGGCGCTGAGCAGGCCGATGGCCGGGGTGGCGAGCATGCCCACGGCGGCGGCGCGACGCAGCACCGTGCGGCGGTCGAGCGCGGCCGGGTGCTCGGGGGTAATCGACATCGTCGTCTCTCCTTGTGGAATTCGGGTCAGGCGGTACGCCGGAGACGTCCGGCGTACCGCGACTCGAGGGCGATGTTGTGCTCGTCCCCACCGGGGACGTTGGCGGAGAGGTAGATAGGGGGCACCTCTCCGGCCTGGTGGAACCGTCGTACGACCTCAGCGGTCAGCAACTGCGCCAGCAGCGCGGTGGTGACCGAGGAGACCGCACAGACCGCGCCGCCGCCCTCGAGCGGCAGCAGTGCGTCACCGTACGGCGCGCCGTTGTCCAGCACGACGTCGGCGAGGTCGGCGAGCCGTTGACCGGACGGGTGCCGTGGCGCCACCCGCGCGGTGTGCTCGACCGAGGTGACCGCGATCAACGGGTGACCGCGCTCGGTGACCAGCGCCGCCAGCTCGACCACCGAGCCGTTGATGCCGGACTGGGACGCCACCACGAACACGTCGCGCGGCTGGGGCGCCGCGAGCGCGTAGATCTGGTGGGCGATGGAGGGATCACGTTCCAGCTTCGGGTCGGCGAGCACGTCGCGTGGGGCGTCGCCGTGCACCACCAGGTCCCGTACCGAGAGCCGGTTCGTGGGGACCAGCCCGCCGGCACGCGCGACCAGCTCGGCGGCGAACGCCTCGGAGTGCCCGGCCCCGAACGCCTGGAGCACGCCGCCGGCACGCAGGCTGTCGGTGATCAGGTCGGCGGCCCGGGTGATCCCGTCGGCCTCCGAGTCGAGCAGGCGGTCGAGCACCGGCCGGACCGCGTCCGCGTACCCCTGTGCACTGATCATGAGAGGACCCCCTTGGCGGCCTTGTGTCCGTCGACGGCCTGCGCGGTACGCCGGAAGGCCGCGTGGGCGCGGTCGTGGGTGCGCTGTGCGACGGCGATGTAGAGCAGGTCGAGCACCACCAGTTGCGGGTGGCGGGCGGAGAGCGCGTCCGGCCGGAAGGTGGTCGCCTGGCTGGCCGTGAGCAGCACGATGTCGGCTAGCTCGGCCAACGGCGAGCGGGGGAAGCCGGTCAGGGCGAGGGTCGTGGCGCCCCGGCTGCCCGCCTCGGCGAGCATCTCGATGGTCTCCCGGGTCTGGCCGGTGTGCGAGATGCCGAGCGCGACGTCGCCGACGCCGAGCAGCGCGGCGCTGGCCAGCCCCTCGTGCACGTCGCTCCACGCCCAGGCGGCCACCCCGATGCGGTGCAGGCTGAACTGCATCTCCTCGCCCACCAGGGCGCTGCCGCTGGCCCCGAAGATGTTCACCCGGGTGGCGCCGGCGATCGCCACGGCGGCGCGTTCCACCTCGCCGAGGTCGAGCAGCGCGGCGGTGTCGTGCATGGCCCGCGTGTCGGCGGCCATGATCTGGTCGAGGACCCGACCGAGGGGGTCGTTCGGCTGGATCTCGCGGCCGATGTCGACGGTCCAGCCGGCCGAGCGCGCCCGCCCGGTCTCGGCGGCGATCCCGAGGCGCAGGTCGGCGTACCCCTCGAAGCCCATGGCCCGGCAGAAACGGGTGATGGTCGCCGGTGAGGTGCCGCTGCGCTCGGCCAGCTCCACGATGGTCGAGCGCGCCGCGGCCTCGGGGTCGCTGAGCACGTGCTCGGCGACCCGGCGTAGCGCTCCGGTCAGCTCGCCGAGCCCGTTGCGCACCCGGGCCAGCACCCCGTCGGAGGCCGCGCTCCTTCGGTCGATCGCGTGGGCGTCGACCACCGCGGTCCCCGCGGCGGTGTCCACCTCGTGATCAACCATGGGACGCCTCACCTTTCCGAAAAGACTGTTAACTGTTAGTGGTAAAAGTTCTTACTGAACGGCCCTCCGTGTCAAGACTGTGGGCGAAGTTTTCAAACTGTTACCTGGCGCACAGCCGTCCGGGCCCTCCCGGAGTTGCCCTCCACGGCCGTGCCGACCAGCATGAACAGGCCCGTGACCGCGCAGCGCAAGGAGGCCCGTGCCGATGTCCGACACCGTCGTGGTCGGTCTCGACGTCGGGGGTACGTCCACCCGGGCGACCGCCCTGACCCTCGCCGGCGAACGCCTCGGCACCGGCAAGGCCGGGGGTGGCAACCCCACCAGCCACGGCGCCGAACGGGCCGCCGCCGAGGTGTTGACCGCGCTGCGCGCCGCGCTCGCCGACGTCGACCCGACCCGGGTGGCCGCCGGCACCATCGGGCTGGCCGGCGCACCCCGTCTGCTCGCCGACCCCGCCGGACGCGCCGCCTTCGACTCCGCCTGGCACGACGCCGGCCTGCGCTGCCCGTACGCCGTGCACGGCGACGCCCTCGTCGCCTACGCCTCCGGCACCGCCGAGCCCAACGGGACGATCCTCATCGCCGGCACCGGCGCGATCACCGCGCAGGTCGTCGACCTGCGGCTCGACCGGGTCGCCGACGGGCACGGCTGGCTGCTCGGCGACGCCGGATCGGGCTTCTGGCTCGGCCGCGAAGCGGTCCGCCGACTCCTCGCCGACCTGGACGCCGGTCACACCCCGGGCAGGCTGGGCGCGGCCGTGCTCACCGAACTGCTGGGCAGCGCCGACGTGGCCCCCCGCCCCCGCGACACGGTGGACGCCACGATCCAGGCGGTCACCCGACGACCGCCGATCGACCTCGCCCGGCTGGCGCCGCTCGTCGTCACCGCGGCGACCGACGGCGAGCCGGTCGCCACCGCCCTGATCGCCGAAGCCGCCGCCCACCTGGCCGAGAGCGTCACCCGCATCCGCTCGGCGGAGTCGACGACGCCGGTCGTGCTCGGCGGTGGACTGCTCATCGCGGACACCCCGCTCGCCAGCGCCGTCCGCGCCGAGATCGGTCGACGCTGGCCGACGGCGCCCCTGCGTACCGCCGGCGACGGCGCGGCCGCAGCCGCCTGGCTCGCCGCCCGCGACCTACCCGAGGTCACCGACCCGGCAGCCCTACACACCCTCCTCTTCCCCACCCCCTGACCACCCGCGCCGCCACGCCGCGACGCGACCTGCCCGCACACGCGGCCCCGCCGCCACACCGTCCCGCCGCTACGCGACCGTGCCCGCACACGCCGTCCCGCCGCCACGCCGCCACACCGCTGTGCGACCGTGCCCGCACGCGCGGCCCCACCCCCTTGATCGCGCTCGAACCAGGATGTAGTGGCCTCACACCGCGAGGAGGGGACTACATCCAGGATCGAGCACGATCACCGACCCTCCAGATGCGCCTCGACGCGCTCACCCCTACGCCCGCCCCCTCCGCCCGCCCCCTCCGCCCGCGCCGCACAAGATCCGCGCACTTTCTGGGAAACTGCTGCCTCAAGACGCGCTGAGGCCGCAGTTTCCCTGTAGTTGCGCGGATCTTGACAGAGGCTGGCCGGCCCCTGGCCTCCAACCTGGTGATCAAGAGATTTGCGTCAGCAGGAGCGCGTTCCATGACGCAAACCTCTTGATCACCGAGATCGGGCGGTGGGTGGGGGTGGGGGTGGGGGTGGGGGTGGGGGGAAGGGCAGGGGGTGGGTGATCGGGATCGGTCAGGTTTGGGTGGGGAAGCCGAGGTTCACGCCACCGTGGCGCGGGTCCAGCCACCGGCTTGTGACCACCTTGCTCCGGGTGAAGAAGCGCACCCCGTCCTCGCCGTGGGCGTGCAGGTCGCCGAAGAGGGACGACTTCCAGCCGCCGAACGAGTGGTACGCCATGGGCACCGGAATGGGCACGTTGATGCCGACCATGCCGACCTCCACCTCGTGCTGGTAGCGGCGGGCCGCCCCGCCGTCGTTGGTGAAGATCGCCGTGCCGTTGCCGTACGGGCTGGCGTTGACCAGTGCCACGGCCTCGTCGTACGAGCCCACCCGTACGACGCTGAGCACCGGCCCGAAGATCTCGTCGGTGTAGATCGACATGTCCGGGGTCACCCGATCAAAAAGGGTCGGGCCGAGCCAGAAGCCGTCCGGGTCGCCGTCGGGCGTCACCTCCCGCCCGTCGACGACCGGTACCGCCCCGGCGGTCACACCCGCGTCCACATAGGACCGCACCCGCTCGGCGTGCGCGGCGCTGACCAGCGGCCCCATGTCGCAGCCCCGCCGGCCGTCACCGGTGCGCAGCCCGGCCATCCGGGCGGCGATCCGCTCCACGAGGGCGTCCGCGACCGGCTCCACCGCCACCAGCACGGAGATGGCCATGCACCGCTCCCCCGCCGAGCCGAACCCGGCGTTGACCGCCGCGTCGGCCGCCAGGTCCAGGTCGGCGTCGGGGAGCACCACCAGGTGGTTCTTGGCCCCACCGAGCGCCTGCACCCGCTTACCGGCGGCGGTGCCGCGTTGGTAGACGTGCCGGGCGATCGGGGTGGAGCCGACGAACGACACCGCGCGCACCTCGGGATGGTCCAGCAGCGCGTCGACCGCCTCGGCGTCACCGTTGACCACGTTGAACACCCCGTCCGGCAGGCCGGCCTCGGCGAACCACTCGGCCAGCAGCAGCGCCGCGCTCGGGTCCTTCTCGCTCGGCTTGAGCACCACCGCGTTCCCGCAGGCCACCGCCACCGGCACGAACCACAGCGGCACCATCACCGGGAAGTTGAACGGCGAGATCACCGCCACCACGCCGACCGGCTGCCGGATCGTGTACGAGTCGACCTCGGTGGACACGTTCTCGCTGAACGCGCCGCGCAGCGCCGCGGGCATTCCGCACGCGTACTCGATGACCTCCAGGCCGCGCTGCACCTCGCCGGCGGCGTCGGCGAGCACCTTGCCGTGCTCGGCGGTGATCACCTCGGCGAGCCGGTCCCGGCGGGCGTGCACCAACTCCCGGAAGGCGAACAGCACGGCGGACCGCCGGGCCAGCGACGCGTCGCGCCAGGTGCGGGCCGCCTGGGCGGCGGCCCGCACCGCGACGTCCACGTCCGCGGTCGAGGCCAGCTCGACCTCGGCGGTACGACGACCCGTGGCCGGATCGAAGACGTCACCCCGTCGCTCGGACGTGCCGCCGACCCGCTTGCCGTCGACGAAGTGGCCGATGCTCACGCCGCCCAGACCGCCCGTGCTCACCCCGCCCAGACCGCCCGTGCTCACCCCGCCCAGACCGCCGGTGCTCACGCCACCCAGACCGCCGGTGCTCATGCCGCCCAGACCGCCGGTGCTCATGCCGTCACCTCCGTCGACGAGCGGATCGCGTCGACCAGGATCGCCAGGCCCTCGCGGGCCTCGTCCTCGGTGAGCGTCAACGGTGGACCCATCCGCAGCACGTTGCCGTAGAGCCCGCCCTTTCCGGTGAGCAGACCACGGTCGCGGCACGCCTCGAAGACCCGGTTGGTCAACGCCGGATCCGGCTCGCCGCTGCCCGGCCGGACGAACTCGACGCCCAGCATGAGCCCCTTTCCGCGTACCTCGGCGACGCAGTCGAGGCCGCCCACGGCGGACCGCAGGCCGTCGGCGAGGATCGCGCCGACGCGGGCCGCGTTCGCCTGGAGGTCGTGCGCCACCAGGTAGTCGAGCACCGCGTTGCCGGCCGCCGTCGAGATCGGGTTGCCGCCGAAGGTGGAGAAGCTGATCCCCGGCACCGCCTCGAGCACCTCGGCCCGGCCGACCACCCCGGCCAGGGCGAAACCGTTGCCGATGCCCTTGGCGAAGGTGAGCAGGTCCGGGGTCACACCGTGGGCCTGGTAGCCCCAGAAGTGCTCCCCGGTACGCCCCCAGCCGGTCTGCACCTCGTCGGCGATGAACAGGATGCCGTGCTCGTCGAGGACCTTCTTCCAGGCGGCGAAGAGCCCGTCCGGTGGGTGCACGAACCCGCCCACGCCCTGGATCGGCTCGGCGATCAACGCGGCCACGTCGCCGGACGTCTGGGTGGCCAGCACCTCGCGCAGATCCTCCACGGCCGCGTCGAGGCGCTCGTCGGCGCTCAACCGGGCCAGCAGGCCGCGTACCCGGTCACCGGAGTGCAGCCAGGCCACCTGCAACGGGTTGAGCGCGCTGGCCGACCAGGTGCGGTTGCCGGTGACGCCCATCGCCGCGTACGACCGGCCGTGGTAGCTGTTGCGCACCGCCAGGACCTGGTGCGAGCGGCGGTAATTGGTGGCGACCAGCAACGCCGCCTCGTTCGCCTCGGTGCCCGAGTTGGTGAAGAACACCCGGGCGTCCGGGATAGCGGAGCGCTGGGCGATCTTCTCGGCCAGCTCGACCTGCTGACGGATCAGGTAGAGCGTCGAGGTGTGCACGATGCCGGTGGCGAGCTGCCGCTCGACGGCCTCCCGGATCTCCGGGATGTCGTACCCGATCATGTTGGTCAGCACGCCGCCGAAGAAGTCCAGGTAGCTGCGGCCCTGCGCGTCGGTGACCCGGCGGCCGGAGCCGGAGACCAGCTCGATCGGCTCGGCGTAGTACAGCGGCATCCAGGGTGGGAGAACGGCCCGGTGCCGGGCCAGCAGGTCGTCGGTCATCGTGGCACCCTTCAGCGGCGTTCGTGGATACCGCACGCTCCCACCGGCGGCGAGCGCGGACAACTGGCAGGGTGTAGCGCAGAGCGGGTACGACCTGACAGGTACGTCCGCCGTCGCGCGGCCGACTGTCCGGGCTGGCCCGTGCCCGGCTCAGGACCCGCGCGGACGCGGCGGCAGGTGCAGGGCGGTGGCGACCACCGCGAAGGCCAACCAGCCCGCCCCCAGCGCGCCGGCCGACGAGACGTCCTGGACGTAGTGGTACGCGGTGAGGAAGCCGACGAGCGCGAGGCTGTTGCGGGCGAAGTGCCCGCTGAACTCGGACAACTGGTGTCGGGCCTCGACGGCGACCAACACCCCCGAGTACGGGAACGTCACCACCATGCCCCGCAGCACCGCGCCGAGCAACGCGGTGAGGATCGCCCCGACGAGGATGACCACCAGCTTGAGCAGCGCCGGCAGTCCGGCGGCACGCCCTCCTGCGGCTGCCTCGTCGGCGGCGACGGTGGGCGGGCGGGCGCGACGGCGACGCAGCAGCATGGCCGCCAGCCAGAGCGCGACCGTGCCGGCGAGGGCCGCCTCGAACGGGATGTGGACGGCCACCAGGCCGGCGCTCAACGCCACGTACGCGGCGATCCCCGCGCCGTCGGCGAGCAGGATGGGCCAGCGCAGCCGCTGGTAGGTGACCGCCACGATGCCGAAGAAGAGGTTCAGCCCCAGCACACCGAGCACCTGCGCGCCGTCCACGCCGTAGGGGGTGCTGACCAGGGCGAGCGTCATCGGCAACGGGAGGCTGTAGACCAACGCGCGGAGCCGCACCGAGCGGATCACGCTGACCGCCCAGACGACGGCCGTCACCAGCAGGACCGCGCTCCACGTCATGGGGTCGCCGTCGTGTCCTCGAAGGTCGCCGCGCCCACGCAGGCGTCGAACACGCGGGTGAGACGCTCGACGTCCGTGCGGTTGACCGAGAACTGGTTCTCACCGATCTCACCGTGGGCGGTCATCCGGGCCTCCCAGCAGCTCACGGAGTCCCAGAGCGTCAGGTTGACAAGGAGGTGCGGACCCACCGCGCCGAAGGGCAGCAGGCCCACCCGGGCCCCGGCCGCGCGTTGCCGGCCGACCAGGTCGGACAGCTCGTCGGTCAACGTGGCGTACACGAAGACCCGGGTGATCCGGACGCCGCGTCGCAGGGCATCGACGTTCGCCTCCCAGTAGCGGCGGCCGATCTCGCCACGCCACCAGCTCAGCTCCCCGCTCGCCCGGGGCATCACGTTCGTCAACGCGTCCAGCCGGTGCGCGCAGGTGCGGGTAGCGCCGACCAGATCCTCGTCCTCGTCGCCGCGCCGGATGATCCGCCCCTGCGCGAGATGCTCGGCCTCCAGCCGGAACTGCTCGTAGCGTCGCTGCGCCTCCACCGCCACCCGGGTGCCCGCGTGCTGTTCGGCCGCCGCGCGCATCGCGGCGGCCACCTCCGTGGTGGTGTGGACGAGCCACGGCGGGCCGTCCAGCAACGTCCGTAGGTGAAACCGGCGCTCCGCGCGGGCCAGCGAGTCCACCAGCAGCGAGATGGTGATGCCCATCAGGCCGGCCAGCAGCGACTCCACCCCGGAGGCCGCGTTGGTGAGGTCGAGCAGGACGCTGAGGCTGATCGACAGTGTGATGCCGACCAACGCCACCGGGTCGGTGTGCGCCACCAGCCGGAGGAAACCGCCCGCGGAGGTGCCGCCCCATCCCCGCCGACGCGCACCGTCACGGGTCATCGGAGTCCCCCCTCAGCCGCTGCCGCCAGCGTAAACAGCGGCTACAACCGCGGACGCCGCCGCGGCGGCCGGTAGCATCCGGCAGGTGCAGGAAGCGGAGACGGTCCCCTCGGCAGGTTCGGCCGCCGAGCGGATCATGCCCGACGTCGAGGCCTGGGTCTGCTCCACCGCGCTGCGCGGCCTGGTACGGAACTTCGGCGGCGACTGGCCCACCGGCGACCTCGCCGAGGTACTGCGGTTCCTGGACGACTTCTCCGCCCGCCACTGGGACTTCCGGGGCGGGCGGGAACGACCCGACGCGCGCGAGCCGGACCTCGATCCGGCCACCGCGACGCTGGTCCTCGACGCGGCCGCCGCGCTCGGGCTCGTCCACCCGGTACCGCCGGCCCGGTCGGCGTACGCCCATCTGGTCGTGCTCGGCGGCCTGGCGCACGCCTGCGTGCGGCGCGTCGGGTACGCGGCGCACCTGCTGCGCGCCGGCCTGACGGTACGGGGCGAGGTCGCCGTGCTGGGCAGCTTCCGCCCACTGTCCGAGTGGGAACGGGCCACCCTCGCCGACGCGGGTCTGCCGGCCGACGAGACCGAGGTCGACGTGCTGGACACCGCCGTCCGGCGGGTGTTCGGGGTGGCCGCACCGGCGGAGCAGGCCGGTGTCGACGCCGGCCACCCCCACCACTCCTGGTCGTCGCGGACCTACCGGCCGGCAGGCCTGCCACCGGTACGGGTGCTGGCCGCGCCGTCCAGCGAACCGGACCGGCGGCGGGCGCACACCGCCGACACCCAGCGGTTCTGGGCCGGGCACGTCCGGCTCGCGCCGGGCGACGAGGTGCTGACGGTCACCGCGCCCATCTACGTGCCGTTCCAGCACTGCGACGCGCTGCGCACCCTGGCCCTGCCCTACGGCTGCGACATCGACACGGTCGGGGTGGATCCGGCGGTGGCCGACGTGGCGGTGCTACCCGAGCAGACCCTCACACCGGGCCGCTACCTCCAGGAGATCCGCTCGGCGATCCGCTCGATGCGCGCCCTGCACGAGAGCCTGGTCGCCCAGCGGTGACCCGACCGACCTGCCTCATCATCCTGTTGCCCGCCGGGTCACCCCGTCGCGGATTCGGCGGGTGCGGCACGCCCGGTGGTCGTGGCCGGCGCGAGGCGGCGGTGCCGCGGTAGCACGACGCCGGCGGCGGTGGCCGCGAAGGCGAGCGCGGCGGAGACGCCCATCGCCGGGACGTAGCCGTCGCTGAACACGCCAGCGGTGGCGTAGCCGCCGGCCGTGGCGAAGACGGCACCGGTGAGGGCGACCCCGAACGCGCCGCCGAACTGCCGGAGGGTGCTGAAGGTGCCCGATGCCCGGCCGATGTCCTGCGGCGCGACACGGCTGACGACCGATTTGGTGACGGCGGGAAGGGCCAGCGAGAACCCGAGGCCACCGACGGTCATCGCCACGGCGGTCGTGGCGTAGCCGATGCCGGGCTCGGAGATCAGCGCGATCCAACCCATGCCGACGCCGAGCAGGAGAGTGCCGGCGATGACCAGCGCCCGTTCGCCGATTCGATCGGTGAGCGCGCCCGCCCGTGGCGCGATCAGGAACGGTGCGATGCCCCACGGCAACAGCCGCAAGCCGGCCTGTACCGCGCCGTGGCCGAGGGCGACCTGCTGGAACTGAGCGGTGAAGAAGATCGCGCTGGTCAGCGACGCGTTGATGAAGAACACTGCGGCGTTGCCGGCGGAGAAGGCCGGTGAGCGGAACAACCCCATCGGCAGCATCGGGGCGGGGGTCTTCAACTCCCTGACGACGAACAGGCCACCGAGCACGATCCCGCCGACCAGCGTCGACCGGGTCTCGGCGCTGCTCCATCCGGCCGCGTTGCCGCGTACCAGCGCCCAGGTGACGCCCAGCGCCGACGCGGCGGCCAGGGCCAGACCCGGGAGATCGAGTGTGCCGCCGGGCCCGCGGGCCTCGACGATCCGGCCGAGCACCAGCGGTATCGCGATGAGTGTGAGCGGAACGTTCAGCCAGAAGATCCACTGCCAGGCGAGGTTCTGGGAGATGACGCCGCCCAGAACCGGTCCGGCGATCGCGGCGAGCCCGGTGACGCTGCCGTAGACGCCCGTCGCCCAGCCACGCCGCTCGGGCGGGAAGGCGCCGTTGAGCACGCCCAGCGCGACCGGCATGATCATCGCCGCTCCGGCCCCCTGCACCACCCGCGCCGTGATCAGCGGGCCCGCCTGGGTGGACAGCGCGCACGCGGCCGAGGCCACGGCGAACAGGCCCAGCCCGATCGCGAACATTCGACGCCGCCCGTAGCGGTCGCCCAGCGCCGAGCCGGTCATCAGCAGGACCGCGAAGCTGAGCGTGTAGGCGTTGACGGTCCACTCGAGCTCTTCGAGCGAAGCGCCGAGGTCTCGCTGAACGGCGGGCAGCGCGGTCGCCACCACCAGCATGTCCAGCACCACGACGAACGATGCCAGTGAGCTGAGGGCCAGAGCCCACCGCTGTGCCGGCGTGGAGCGCGTTCTTGTTCCTGCCTTGTCCACGTTCTTCTCCAGAGTTGTTCGGGGTGTTCCGCCTCGCTGTCAGGGGCGGACGAGGCGCAGCGGTCAGGCCGCGGGGCAGTCGTGGTACGCCTCGACGAGCCATCGCCCGGAACGACCGGACAGGACCCACGTGGCGATCGACCAGCGCTCGTCGCCTGGCTCGTTCTCGCCGACGGCGATGGTCACGCTGCGGCTGACCACGATCGCGGTGACGTCGTCGAGGAACCGCACGCCCCGCACACGATGGACGCGCCGGGTGCCCTTGAGCTGGTCGGCGAACGCCGCCGCCATCGCGGTTCGGAGCACCGCCTTGCTCAGCAGGGCCACCCCGGGCAGTACCGCGGTCGCGTCGTCGGCATAGTGGGCGACGAAAGCGGCCACGTCGTTGTCGACCCACGCGGCCGAGACGGCGTCGATCACCGCTCGCACCGGTTGCTCCGCGGTGTCCGGGCTCGTCGTGGAAGTCATCGGTCGTCCTCTCCTCGGTGTGGGAGGTGCCTCGGGTGACCTGGGGACCAGGCGGATTCGGCAGCTCACCGGTCAGGAATGGAGACTCGGTGGAGGGATCGGACTGGTCGGCCGCCGACGGCGACGTGGGCTTGGCCACACCGCAGCCGCAGCCGATCAGTTCCCGACGGATCGCGGGTCCTTACCAAGACAGGTCAGACCGCAGACGGGTGGAGTGACACATGACCCAGGCAGCGCAGGCTCCGGCGCAGGGGACGGGCGACGAGGAGTTCTCCCGACTCACCGAGCCGTTCCGCCGCGAACTTCTGGCGCACTGCTACCGCATGCTGGGCTCGACGCACGACGCCCAGGACGTCGTCCAGGAGACCTACCTGCGGGCCTGGCGCGGCTTCGCCGGTTTCGAGGGTCGATCGTCGCTGCGGGTCTGGCTGTACCGCATCGCCACCAGCGCCTGCCTCACCACACTGAAGCACCGCAGTCGACGGGTCCTGCCCTCCGGGCTGGGCCCGTCGGGCGACCCGGACCAGCCGTTGACGGTGGCCGGCCCCGACGTCGCCTGGGTCCATCCGCTGCCGGAGGCGGAACTGCCCGGCGCGGATCCCGCCACGATCGTCACCACCCGCAGCAGCGTCCGGCTCGCCCTGGTGGCGGCTCTGCAATATCTTCCGGCCCGACAGCGGGCCGTGCTGATCCTGCGCGACGTGCTCGCCTGGCACGCCTCCGAGGTCGCCGACCTGCTCGACACCACTACCGACGCGGTCAACAGCGCGCTCGCGCGGGCCCGCGCGCACCTGGCTCGCACCGGCCTTACCGAGGACATGTTCACCGAACCGGTCGATCCGGCCGACCGGCTGCTGCTCGACCGGTACGCACGGGCCTTCCAGAACGCGGACACGGCGGCACTGCTACAGGTGTTACGCGAGGACGTCACGATGGAGATGCCGCCACACCTCACCTGGTTCGCCGGACGCGACGCTGTCACTCGCTTCCTCGCCACGACCGTGTTCGGCCGCGCCGGCACGGTCCGCACAATTCCGGCGAGGGCCAACGGTCAGCCGGCGCTCGCCACGTACACCCGGAGCACCGCAGGGCTCTACCACCCGCACAGCCTCCAGGTGCTCACCCCCACCCGAACAGGCGTCTCCCGGATCGTCTCCTTCCACGACCCGAGCCTCTTCGCACCCTGCGGTCTCCCGCCGTGTGTCGACGAGACCGGCCGACCCGTCGCAGGACGGTAGTCCCGCCGGGCCGAGCATCCGTGGGAGGAGAAGCCGCCGGACCCTACGCCCCGGCGGTGTCGGCGACGGCCTGGGCGAAGACCTCGGAGCGGTGCTCGAAGTTGCGGAACCGGCCGTAGCTCGGGGCGGCCGGCGACAGCAGCACCACCCCGCCGGTCGGGGTGACCTCCCGGGACAGTCGCACCGCTTCCACCAGGTCGTCGACCAGTTCCGTGCGCACCTTCGGCAGGTTGGCCAGCGCCTCGACGATCCGCGCGCCGCTGTCCGGGATGCCGATGACGGTCAGCTCGCGCTCGGCCAGGTGCTCGGCCAACGGGGTGTAGTCCAGCCCTCGGTCGTTGCCGCCGACGATCACCGTCAAGGGCCGCCCGTCGTACGCGTCGATGGCGTGCATGGCCGCGTACGGGCTGGTGGCCAGCGTGTCGTCGACGAAGGTCAACCCGGACGGGTCGGTGATCTCGGTGAGCCGGTGGGCCAGCCCCTGGAACTCGGCGACGGCGACGGCGAGGTGGTCCTTGGCCGCCACCACGTCGACACCGAGCGCGTCGAGCACGGCGAGCGCGACGCAGAGGTTGCCCTCGTTGTGCCGGCCCACCAGGGGCAGCACGGCACGCGGGAAGAGTGGGTGGTCACCGAGGTGGAACCAGGGCGTGCCGTCCGCGCCGGTGGCGACGTGGGTGGTGTCGGGCCGGCCGGCCCGGGTCGCGGGCAGGTCACCCAGCTCGGCGGCGAGCCGCGGGTCGCCGCCGTTGACCACGATCGTCTGCGGGTCGTGGGCGAGCAGGTTGAGCTTGTCGCGGTAGTACTCCCGCTCGCCGCCGTGCGCGTCCAGGTGCTCGGGGAACAGCGCGGTGACCACGGCGACCCGGGGCGAGTCGGTGAGGTCGCTGCACTGGTAGCTGGACAGTTCCAACACGTACAGCTCGGCGTCGGGCAGGTCGAGCGTGGGCACCCCGATGTTGCCGCCGAAGACGTTGGGTCGGCCCATCGCGGTGAGCAGATGGCTGATCAGGCTGGAGGTGGTGCTCTTGCCCTTGCTGCCGGTGACCCCGACGGTGCGGGCGGCGTGGTCGGCCATCCACAGGGCGGTGCCCTGGGTCACCGGGACGCCACGTCGCCGCAGCTCGACCAGCCACGGGTGGGTCTGCGGCACCCCCGGCGAGCGGACCACCACGTCGGCTGCGGTCAGCCGGGCGAACCCCGCCTCGCCGGTCACCAGGGGGGCCGCCTCGGCCAGCGGACCTTCCCACGGCAGCGACAGGAAGTTGGCGCTGTCGTCGACGGCGACCAGATCGGCGGGGCCGTGCGCCGCGATGGCGGTCACAGCAGCCCGGCCCTCCCGACCGGCGCCCCAGACGGCGACGGTACGTCCGCGCAGGTCAGACAGGCGCACGGGGCTCTCCTCGGGGGTCACGGCGGCGGCTGGCGGGGCCCGGTCCGGACACGGCCGGACGAACCAGGGCCTAGTATGGCGTGTGCCCAACGAGCAGCTCCGGCGGATGGACGCCTTCACCTTCCCGTCCTACTCGATCGACTTCGCCACCGGCGAGGTGTTGTTCGACTACGCGCTGACCGGCCCGGCCGGTGAGCAGCGGTTCACCGAGGTGATCACACTTCCGCTGCCGGCGGAGCCGCCGTCGGACGAGACGGTGGCGACCCTCGACCGGGTGCTGGAGGTGCTGCACCTCGTCGCCGGGGTCAGCTACTACAAGGCCGCCGCGCCTCCCCGGCTGGTGCTGCCGGCGCCGCTGGGCGCGGCCACCGTCGACTACGTCACGGCCGTCTACACCAAGGGCCTCGCCGAGTACGCGTACCGCAACGAGCTGCCGTACGTGCTGGAACTGCGTCCGGAGGTGCCGGCCGGCTCACCGGAGTCGCCGCGCGTCTACGACAACTCCGACCGTCGCCCGCTCTCGGCCGTCGGCGGCGGCAAGGACTCGATTGTGAGCTTGGAGGCGCTGCGCCGCGCCGAACTGGACCCGGTGCCGTTCTCGGTGAACCCGAACCACGTGATCGTCGCGGTGAACGAGGCGTCCGGGCTGACCGCGCTCGCCGCCCGTCGACGGATCGACCCGGTGCTGTTCGACCTCAATGCCAGCGGGGCGTTGAACGGCCACATCCCGGTCACCGCCATCAACTCCCTGATCGCGGTGGCGACCGCTGTGCTGCACGGGCTGGGCCCGGTGGTGATGTCCAACGAGCGCTCGGCGTCCGACCCGAACCTGATCTGGAACGGTCACGAGATCAACCACCAGTGGTCCAAGGGCGTGGAGGCCGAGGGGCTGCTGCGGGGGGCGCTGGCGGAGCACGCCGGGCTCACCGAGCCGTACTTCTCCCTACTGCGGTCGCTGTCGGAGCTGCACATCGCCCGGCTGTTCGCCGAGTTCACCCGGTACGACGACGTGGTGACCAGCTGCAACGCCGCCTTCAAGCTGCGTGACGCGTCCGAGCGCTGGTGCCGCAACTGCCCGAAGTGCCGGTTCGTCTTCCTGGCCATGGCGCCGTTCATGCCCCGGGAGCGGGTCACCCACATCTTCGGCGGGGACCTGCTCGCCGACCCGGACCAGATTCCCGGCTACCGGGAGCTGCTGGGCGTGGACGGGCACAAGCCGTTCGAGTGCGTGGGCGAGGTCGAGGAGTCGGTGGTGGCCCTCGGCCTGCTCGCCGAGCAGGACCAGTGGCGCGACGCCCCGGTGATCAAGGCCCTGGTGGAGGCGGTCCCCGCCACAGCCTGGTCCGCAGTGGCGCACACGGACGTCTTCACCCCCGGCGGCCCCAACCACATCCCCCCAACCTACGCAAAAGCCCTAACCGCCCTCTCCTAACCCACCCACCCCCACCCCACCCCCACCCCCACCCTCCCCCACCCGGCCTCCGCGCGGGCGCTCCGCCCCACTCCGCCTACTCCCGTTGATCAAGAGGTTTGCGTCAGGAACGCCGGCTTTCCTGACGCGAACCTCTTGATCAACAGGGCTGAGAGGGGGTGGGGTGGGGTGGGGT
>NZ_JBFAOC010000066.1:0-34057 GCF_040675055.1 Micromonospora sp. NPDC049662 | reverse complement strand
GGGGGCCCCCCCGCGGGGCGCCGCCCGGGCGGGGCCCGGGGGGGGCCCCGGGGGGGCGCCGCGGGGCGGGGGCGCGCCCGCGCCCGTCGCAGCGGAGGCCGTCGCACCCGGTCCGGTGGTCTCGATCGGCTCCGGGCGGCCGGACCGGCCGGAGCGCAGCGCGCCGACCAGACCGAAGACTCCGATCAGGATCAGCGCGCCGGCCAGGAACCAGCCGACCGGCGGCAGCGCGAGCCCGAGCAGTTGGGCGAGCAGCCACCAGGCTGACAGCGCCAGGAACACCAGCCCGAAGGCGAACGAGAGCAGGTCCGTACGGTGAGCCTTCACCGGGTCACCTCCAGGTTGCCGGCATTGACGTGGATGTACAGCCGCAGCTTCCCGCCGCCGGGGCCGTCCGCGCCCAGGTCGGTGGACTCCCGCAGCCGGCCGTCGATTCCGCCGGATCGGTTGCCGAAGACGGTGGCGTCGCCGGCGTTGACGTCGGCCACCGTGGTGACGTCCACGTTGGGCGGTACGACCACGGTCGCCTGACCGAAGTTGATCGCCACGGTCACCTGGGTGTCCTGCTTCGTGAAGTCGATGCCGCGCAGGTCGAGGACGGCGTCACCGAAACTGTTCTCGTACCGGTCGGCGAGGTCGCGGTAGTCGGTGGGCGCCCAGGTGACCGCGCCGTCCACGCCCCGGATCCGGTCGTAGGACTCGGCGACGGTCGCCGTGCCCAACGCGGCGGCCGTCACCAGCCCCAGCGCGATCAACCAGCGCGCCCGGCCGAACCAGGTGCCGACCAGCAGTCCCAGCCCGATAGTGGCCAACGCGGCCGCGAAGTACGCCGAGGCGCCGACGTCGAAGACGTCCAACAGGTCGAGCAGGGCGACCACGCCGAGCGCCAGGAAGATCAGCGAGAAGGTCACCGGACCGAGCGGCGAACGCTCCCGGGGCCGCTTCGGTGGCTTCGGTGGCTTGGGCGGGGGGTACGCGACCGGCGCCGGTGCCGCGTACGGGCCGTGTGGAGCGAACGGAGGGCGGTATCCGCCCGGCGTCGTCGCCCCGGGGAGGGTGGACGGGCCGGCGGCGGGTACGGCGGTCACCGGCGCCGACGGCCAGCCGCTGGTGGGCGAGTCGCCGCCCGGCCAACCGGGAGAGGCGGCCGGCCAACCGGTGCCCTGCGACGTGGCCGTCGCGGCGGCCGGCTGCGCGGACACCGGACCTGCCCCGGACACCATCGTCGCCGGGGATGCCGGCTGCGCGCCGACGGGCGGCTGCGCCGTCGCGGGCGGCTGACCACCCTGGACAGGCGGGTACGCGCTCTGCGGCGCGGTGACGTACGACAGGGTGTCGCCCGCCAGCGGCGCGGTCGCCAGCGGACCGCCGGGCGGCACCGTGCCGTACGCGGGAGCGGGCCAGGCGACCGGCGGAACCGGCCCGGGTGGCGTGCCCGCCGGGGCGGGCGGCACCGGTCCACCCGAGGGCTGTGGCCCACGGTTGTCCCGGTTGAGGAGCAACGCGCCGCCGATCAGGATGGCCGCGCCGAGCAGGACCGCGCGGAAGGCATCGGTGACGATGTAGCCGAAGCTCGCGGCCACCAGGATGCCCAGGATGATCACGGTTACCGGGGACATGCTGGAACGGCCCCGCCCCAGCATGGACTCCACCGGAGAGGCCGTGTCGCCCTCGTTGGGGATGATCAGCCAGGCGGCGACGTACACCAGGATGCCAATGCCGCCGAAGAACCCGAGCACGGCGAGGAGCACCCGCCACAGCACCGGGTCGGTGTTGGTGGCCCGTCCGATCGCCGCGCAGACCCCGGCGAGGTATCGGCCGTCGCGGGGCCGGACCAGCCCGTACCGCGAGGTGAAGCCGGTGCCGCCCAGCGGGCCCCCGGACGGTCCGGCCGCGCCGGGCCCCCCAGGCGTACCCGCGCCACCGCCGGGCTGCCCGTAGCCCGTGCCGGTCGTACCCCCGCCGGGCCCGTAGCCCGTGCCGGCCGCGTAGCCGGCACCCGGCGCGTAGCCGGCACCCGGCGCGTAGCCGGCACCCGGGGCGTAGCCGGCGCCCGGCGGCTCGTGCTGGGCGTCGGTCGGCGGTGCGGCGGGTGGGCCGAACGTGGTCGGCTCGGTCCAGCCGGCGGGTGTCGTGGGCGGTGCGGGCGGTACTGAACCGCCCGACTGTGCCGGCCCGGGACGGGGCGGCGGGGCAGCTTCCTCGGTCATGCCTCGATCCTGCGGCCCACCTCGCCCGAACGACCTCAGGACCCGACCCTGACACCACCCTGAGATCTCCGAGGCCGGAATGTCGGGGGCGTCCCCGTGGTCGTGGGACGCCGCAGCGTGTGACGATCGAACTCATCGACCCGCACCAAGCCCCACCACCGCGACCAGGGAGCCTGTGATCAGCACCGTGACCCCGCCTCCGCGCCTGTACCGGGCCCCCGAGCATCGGATGGCCGCCGGCGTCGCCGCCGGTATCGCCGACCACCTCGGCATCTCGGTGCTGCGCGTGCGCGTCGCGTTCATGGTGCTGCTCGGGCTCAGTGGGCTCGGCCTGCTGCTGTACGCGGCGTTCTGGGCGGTGGTGCCGCTGCGGCCCGGTGACACCGCCGTGCCGCCCCGGCGGGACGTGGCCCAGCTCCTGCCGTTCGTCGCGATCGGGCTCGGCGTCCTGTTGATCCAGGTGATGGTCTTCGACTCGGTCGGCGCGGCGGGCACCGCCGGCTGGCTGGTGGCCATCATCGCGGTCGGCGCGGGCGTGATCTGGCACCAGTCGGCGCCCGAGCGGCGGCGGCGCTGGGGCGAGACGATGCCGGTCCCGTGGCTCGGGGCGGTCGTCGAGGAGAGCGACCGGCGGGCCTTCGTGCTCCGGTTCATCGGCGGCGGGGTACTGGTCGCGGTCGGCATCATCGGTGTCGCGGCCGTCTACTCGCCGGCACAGAACTTCGACGCGGTGATCAACGGGGTGATCTTCGCGCTGGTCGGGTTGGCCGGGGTCGGCGTGGTCGCCGCGCCGGTGCTCTGGCGGACGTACAACCAGCTCCGCGCGGAGCGTGAGGGTCGCATCCGGGAGCAGGAGCGGGCCGAGCTGGCCGCGATGGTGCACGACCAGGTGCTGCACACCCTGGCGCTGATCCAGCGCAACGCGGGCGACGTCAAGACGGTGCAGCGGTTGGCGCGGGGGCAGGAACGCTCGCTGCGCAACTGGCTCTACAAGCCCACGGCCTCGCCGAACGAGCGCTTCGCGGCCGCCCTGGAGCAGGCTGCCGCCGAGGTCGAGGACACGTTCGCGATCACCGTGGAGGCGGTGGTGGTGGGTGACCGCGAGACCGACGAGAAGGTCGGCGCGCTGGTCGCCGCCGCCCGGGAGGCGCTGGTGAACGCGGCACGGCACGCCGGCGTGCAGACCGTGTCGCTCTACGCCGAGGTGGAACCGGAACAGGTAAGTGTCTTCGTCCGGGACCGGGGCAAGGGCTTCGATCCGGATACGGTGGAGGACCACCGGCACGGCGTACGCGGTTCGATCATCGGACGGATGAAGCGGCACGGCGGACGGGCCGAGATCCGGTCCGGCCCGGGGGAGGGGACTGAGGTCCGGTTGATCCTGCCGATCTCCCGGGACTCGTCCGCGGCGGAGAGGAACAAATGACCATGGCCGAGCAGCCGACGGAGCACCCGGTTCAGAGCCGCCCGGAACGCCTGCGGGTCTTCCTGGTGGACGACCACGCGATGTTCCGCGCCGGGGTACGTGCCGAGCTGGGCGCCCACGTCGAGGTGGTGGGCGAGGCGAGCACGGTGGCCGAGGCGGTGGCCCGGATCGCCGTCACGGTGCCCGACGTGGTGCTGCTCGACGTGCACATGCCCGACGGTGGCGGCCGCGCGGTGCTGGAGGCGATGCGGCGCAGTCACCCGCAGGTCAAGTTCCTGGCCCTGAGCGTCTCCGACGCGGCCGAGGACGTGATCGGGCTGATCCGGGCCGGCGCGCGGGGGTACGTCACCAAGACCATCTCGCCGGACGAGTTGGCCGCCGCGATCCGCCGGGTGGCCGACGGTGACGCCGTGTTCAGCCCTCGGCTGGCCGGGTTCGTGCTGGACGCGTTCGCGGCCCGGCCGGACGCGCCGGTCGCCGACCCGGAGCTGGACCAGCTCACCAACCGTGAGCGGGAGGTGCTGCGCCTGCTCGCCCGGGGGTACGCGTACAAGGAGATCGCCAAGGAGTTGTTCATCTCCATCAAGACGGTGGAGACGCACGTGTCGAACGTGCTGCGCAAGCTCCAGATGTCCAACCGGTACGAGCTTTCCCGCTGGGCGGCGGACCGCCGGCTCGTGTGATTAATTCCTCCGCCCCGGCAATTCGGACACATGCCACGGATGCCGCCGGGCGGGGCTGACAAAAGATCAACCGTGGTTCCATACTGCCCCGGTCCCGTTTCCGCGCGTGGGTGTCGCATCCCGCGGAAACGACGGCTCACGCGCGTGCCCGCGGATCGCGGGTCACCCCTGGGGGAGAGGTACCACTTCTGATGTTCGGACAACGAGGACAACGCTGGGCGCGGGTCGCCCTGGCCGCTGTCGCGGGCAGTGCCCTGGCGTTCGGCGTGGCTGGCGCCGCCGCCGCCGCTCCGGCCACCGGTGTGGCCAAGGCGGTCGAGGGCAGCCAGGTCAAGCTCAAGCTCGACGGCAAGCCGATCCAGACGTCCGCGCTCGCTCTGAAGATCGACGGCAAGCTGGTGCCGGCGTTCTGCATCGACTACCACACCAACGTGAAGCTCGACGGCAAGTACGAGGAGGGCACCTGGGACGAGTCCCAGGTGAAGAACCTCGGCAAGGTGCAGTGGGTGCTCACCCACGGTTACCCGAACGCCGACTCGACCAAGCTCCTCGCCGCCGCCGGCGTGGAGACCAAGATCGGCAAGAAGCAGCTCGACAACCTGCTCTACTTCGGCACCCAGACCGCCATCTGGCACTTCAGCGACGGCATCGAGCTGGGCGCCTGGGAGAAGGACCTGCAGCCGCGCAACCAGTACGAGGTGATCACGAAGGTTCGTGACTACCTCGTCAAGAACGCCACCGACCAGCCGGAGCCGCGTGCCGAGCTGTCCGTCGACCCGGCCAGCGCCACCGCGACGGTCGGCGGCAAGGCCGGTCCGTTCACGGTGAAGGGCCCGGCGGGCGCCATCACCGTCGCGGCCACCGGCGGCACCGCCGTCGACGCCGAGGGCAAGCCGGTCACCACGACCACCAACGGCGGGCAGTTCTGGCTCGCCGCCGAGGCCGCCGGCACGGTCAACGTGACCCTGACCGCGCAGGACTCGGTCTCCTTCGGCCGGGTGTTCCTGTTCACCGGCCCCAAGAAGGCGCAGAAGCTGATCCTCGGTGGCAGCACCGGCGCGACGGTCACCGCCCAGGCGGCGGCCACCTTCACGGCCGTCCCCACGACGCCGCCGGCCACCCCGTCGGCGACCCCGAGCGCGTCGCCGTCGCCGACCACCCCGTCGGCCACGCCGTCGGACTCGGCGCAGCCGGCCAGCCCGGCCCCGTCCACCTCGCCGGCGAGCAACGGTGGCGGCCTGCCGCTGACCGGTTCGCCGATCGCGGCGGCGGCGACCGCGGGTCTGCTGCTGCTCGCCGCGGGCGCGGTGGCCGTCCTGGTGGTGCGTCGCCGTAAGGTCCGCTTCACCGCCTGATCCATTTCGCCGCACCATCGGCCCCGGAACCGCGCGAGCGGTGCCGGGGCCGATGTCATCTCGGCCGTAGGTGGTGTGCAGAAGTCCGTCCGCGGCGCCCTCGTCCACCCAGTTGGTGCTGGTGCCCGTGTAGCGGACGAGGACATCATCCGGACGGGTAAAGAACACTGAGTGCGCGAGCGGTCACCGATCGACGGCCCCGGGTGCGGGGTGACTCACAAAGACCGGGATCTGAGCGCCGCACGGGTCTCCTGGCAGGTCGGAGCGTTGAAGCCGGGGAGCTACACACCGACCGTTTTATGATCATTTTTCAAGTATCGGCTACGTGGCGGGCAACTAACGGCTTGATAACGGCACCTTCACGGAAGAGGCCGGTGGGTGTCACAGTGGCAGCACCTCACCCTCGGTGTGTGGCACTCCGTACGGCCCACGACCATGATCTCCGCTGCTTCCCGGCGGGTTCGTGGTCGCGACGCCTGCGTAGCGTCGTGCCCCGTCGGGTGGGGAGCCCGGCGGATCGGAACATCAGGGGTGTCTCCAAACTTCCCTGTGGTCCCGGCGACCTCCGCCCCGAGGTAGCCGGGCGGTGTCACCCCCAAACGTGCGTGAAACCCACGACGGACCAGGTTAGAAAGAGGAGGCCCCTCGGAATGAGAGTCTCGAAGCGGGCGACGAGCGCGATCGCGCTCAGCGCGGCTGCCGCGCTTGTCGCGAGCGGTTGCTCGAGCGGTGACGGCGACGGCGACGCCGCCGCCAGCAAGGACGGCGCCATCGTCATCCACGGCGTCCAGCCGGAGAACCCGCTGGTTCCGTCGAACACCACGGAGACCGGCGGTGGCAAGGTCATCGACTGGCTGTTCACCGGCCTGGTTGAGTACCCGAACGACGGTGGGGCCCCGCGCAACGCGCTGGCCGAGTCCATCGACACCAAGGACTCCAAGGTCTTCACGATCAAGATCAAGAAGGGTACCAAGTTCCACGACGGTACCGAGGTGAAGGCGAAGAACTTCGTCGACGCCTGGAACTGGGCCGCGTACTCGCCGAACGGCGCGCAGAACGGCTCCTTCTTCTCGGACATCGAGGGCTTCGACAAGACCTACACCGAGGACCCGGACGGCGCGGACGGCCCGCAGAAGGCCCCGACCCCGTCGGCCAAGGAGCTCTCCGGCCTGAAGGTCGTCGACGACCAGACCTTCGAGGTCACCCTCGCCGCGCCGACCGCGGTCTTCCCGACCAAGCTCGGCTACAGCGCCTTCATGCCGCTGCCGGACGCGTTCTTCACCATGAAGCCCGAGGACTTCGGTAAGAAGCCGATCGGCAACGGCCCGGTGAAGTTCGTCTCGTGGCAGGACAACGTCGTCATCAAGCTCACGCGCTTCGACGACTACAACCTGCGTGACAAGATGAAGATCAAGGACGTCGACGTCAAGCTCTACCAGGACGAGACGGCCGCGTACGCCGACCTGCTGAGCAACAACCTCGACTTCATGGAGGTTGTCCCCACCTCGGCGCTCGCCGGCGACAAGTGGAAGGCCGACCTCGGCGAGCGGGGCCTGAACACGGTCACCCCGTCGACCGCGTTCATCGCGTTCCCGATCTACGACAAGCGCTTCCAGAACCCGAAGCTGCGTCGCGCGGTCTCGCTGTCGATCAACCGGCAGGAGATCTCGGACAAGATCTTCTTCGGTACCCGCAAGCCGGCCGACAGCTGGGCGAACCCGCTGACCCCGGGCGCCAAGCCGGGCAACTGCACCGCCTGCAAGTTCGACCCGACCACGGCCAAGCAGCTGCTGACCGAGGCCGGCGGCTTCACCGGTGAGATGGTGTTCTACTACAACGCCGACTCCAGCCACAAGGACTGGATGGACGCCGTTGCGCAGCAGGTCAAGACCAACCTCGGCATCGAGGCCCGCGCCGAGGGCGTCCCGACCTTCGCGGTCTTCCGGCAGAACATCAACGCGCACAAGATGAACGGCCCGTACCGTGCCGCCTGGCAGCAGGACTACCCGGACGTGGAGAACTGGGTCAACCCGCTCTACGTCAAGGGTGGCTCCTCCAACGACGGCCTGTACAGCAACCCGCAGGTCGACACCCTGGCCAAGCAGGCCAGCGCCGCGCCGAGCCTGGAGGCCTCGCACGAGGCGTTCGCCAAGGCCGTCGAGGTTGTCGACCAGGACGTCCCGAGCATCCCGATCTACTTCTACGGCCAGCAGTCCGGCCACTCGGAGAAGATCAAGAAGCTCGAGCTGAACAACGTCGGCGAACTCGACATCACCTCGGTCGAGCTCTGATCCGTACGGTCTGACCCCGGGTCGGGCTCGCCACATCCGGTGAGCCCGACCCGGGGCCGTTCCGCGAGTGGGTGCTACAACATGCCACTCGCCACGTTGTCGCCACCGTGTCGGCCGTCCGACGCGCCCCCTGTCTGGAGGACCACCCCATGGGCCGTTATCTGTTGAGACGGCTGCTCCAACTCGTGCCGGTCTTCATCGGCTCGACTTTCCTGATCTACTGGCTCGTCTGGTCGGTCCCGGGCGACCCGTTCGCCGGCAAGTGCGGCGAGCGCCGCTGCCCGGATCAGTACATCGCGTACATGACCGAGAAGTACCACCTGGACCAGAACGTCTTCGTGCAGTACGGCAACTACATGAAGAACCTCCTTCAGGGCGACTTCGGGCAGACGTTCTCGCAGCGCGAAATCGGCGACATCATCGCCACGGCGTACCCCAACACGCTGAAGCTGGCCCTGGTCGCGCTCGCCATCGAGGCCATCGTCGGCCTCGGCGCCGGCATCCTGACCGGTCTGCGCCGCAACGGCTTCCTGGACAACCTGGTCCTGGTCTCGACCCTCTTCCTGCTCGCGCTGCCGGTGTTCGTCGTCGGCTTCGTGCTGCAGTGGCTGCTGGGCGTGCAGTGGGGCCTCGTCAAGCCGACCGTCTCGTCGGAGATGCGGCTGTCCGAACTGATCGTCCCGGGCTTCGTGCTCGGTAGCGCGTCGGTGGCGTACATCGCCCGGGTGGCCCGCACGAGCATCGCGGAGAACCGCCGAGCGGACTACGTGCGCACCGCCATCGCCAAGGGCCTGCCGATGCGCCGGGTCGTGGGTGTGCACCTGCTGCGCAACTCGCTCATTCCGGTGGTCACCCTGCTCGGCACCGACCTTGGCGCGCTGATGGGCGGCGCGATCGTCACCGAGGGCATCTTCGGCATCAACGGAATCGGCCGCGAGGTCTACCGCGCGATCATCACCAAGGAGAGCGCTACGGTGGTCGGCATCGTGGTCGTACTGGTGGTCGTCTATCTGTTGATGAACCTGTTGGTCGACCTGCTCTACGCCGCCCTGGACCCGAGGATCCGTTATGAGTGACCCAAGCACCGCATCGATCGTCAGCACCCCCACCCCGCAGGCGACGGACACCCCGGCCGCCCCGGGGCCCCAGAGCAACGAGAAGCCGCGCGGTCTGCTCGGTGACGCCTGGCGCGACCTGCGCCGCAAGCCGCTGTTCTGGATCTCGGCGACGTTCATCGTCATCTTCCTGTTGATGGCGGCCTTCCCGTCGCTGTTCGCCCCGGGCGACGCGGTCAACGGCTCCCTGTCGCGCAGCCTCAACAAGGCGTCCGGGAACGCCTGGTTCGGGTACGACCTACAGGGCCGGGACGTCTACGCCCGGGTCATCTACGGTGCCCGCGCCTCCGTCGTGGTCGCCGTGCTCTCCGTGGTCGGCACCCTGCTGGTTGGTGGGACCATGGGCATCATCTCCGGCTACCTCGGTGGTTGGGTCGACACGCTGCTCAGCCGGATCGCCGACGTGTTCTTCGGGGTTCCGTTCGTGCTCGGCGCGATCGTCATCCTGACCACGTTCAACGGCTCGGGCACCAGCAACAGCAAGGCCGAGATCATGGGCCTGGTGACCGTCTCGCTGATCGTGCTGAGCTGGCCGGTCGTGATGCGGCTGATGCGCTCCTCGGTGCTCGCCACCCGGGAGGCCGACTACATCGTCGCGGCCCGCGCGCTGGGTGCCGGTAGCGGTCGGATCATCCTCAAGCACCTGCTGCCGAACTGTCTGGCCCCGCTGCTGGTCTACGGCACGATCATGGTCGGCTCGTTCATCGGCGCCGAGGCCACCCTCTCGTTCCTGGGCGTCGGCCTGAAGTCGCCGGTGGTGTCCTGGGGCATCATGATCAGCGAGGGCAAGGATTTCATCCGGGTCGCGCCGGGGCTGGTGTTCTTCCCCGCCGCCTTCCTCGTCGCCGCGGTGCTGAGCTTCGTGATGCTCGGCGAGGCGGTCCGCGAGGCCCTCGATCCGAAACTCCGCTAGGGGAGATCCAGTGTCCGACATTCTCGTGTCCGAGCAGTCCGCGCCGGGATCCGGCGGGTCCGGGCGTCCCTCCGGCCGGCTGCTCGAGGTCGACGACCTGCGGGTGGAGTTCCGTACCCGGGACGGCGTCGCAAAGGTCATCAACGGGGTCACGTACCACGTCGACGCGGGGGAGACCCTCGCCGTGCTCGGCGAGTCCGGCTCCGGCAAGAGCGTCACGGCGCAGACCATCATGGGCATCCTCGACACGCCCCCGGGTTTCGTCACCGGTGGGCAGGTCCGCTTCCACGGCAAGGACATGCTCCGCATGTCCGGCGAGGAGCGCCGCCGCATCCGCGGCGAGGGCATCGCGATGATCTTCCAGGACGCGCTCTCCGCCCTGAACCCGGTCTTCACCGTCGGGTTCCAGATCGCCGAGCAGTTCCGGGTCCGGCGGGGCATGGGTCGCGCCGACGCCAAGAAGCGCGCGATCGAAATGCTCGACCAGGTCAAGATCCCGAACGCTAAGGGCCGGTTCAACAACTATCCGCACCAGTTCTCCGGTGGTATGCGGCAGCGCGCGATGATCGCGATGTCGCTGGCGCTCGACCCCGAGGTGCTGATCGCCGACGAGCCGACCACCGCGCTCGACGTGACCGTGCAGGCCCAGATCATGGACCTGCTCGCGGAGCTTCAGCGTGAGCGGCAGATGGGCATGATCCTGATCACCCACGACCTCGGCGTGGTCGCCGACGTCGCGGACCGGATCGCCGTCATGTACGCGGGCCGCATCGTCGAGGAAGCCGACGTGTACGACCTGTACGCCAAGCCGGCGCACCCGTACACGATGGGTCTGATCGACTCGATCCCGCGTCTCGACGAGAAGGGGCAGCAGCTCCGGACGATCAAGGGCCTCCCGCCGAACCTGATGAACATCCCGCCGGGCTGCCCGTTCAACCCGCGCTGCCCCATGGCTCAGCCGGTGTGCCGGGAGAAGGTCCCCCCGCTGCTTCAGGTGGGCCACGCCCGGG
Source organism: Micromonospora sp. NPDC049662 (assembly GCF_040675055.1). NCBI lineage: Bacteria > Bacillati > Actinomycetota > Actinomycetes > Micromonosporales > Micromonosporaceae > Micromonospora > Micromonospora sp. NPDC049662. Next base: position 23,054 of record NZ_JBFAOC010000066.1, on the reverse strand, counting down.
CCAGCGCCTGCCACTTCGCCGAGGAGCTGGTGAACCGTGTCTGAGAACATCCTCGAGGTCCGTGACCTGGTCAAGCACTACCCCGTCACCCAGGGTGTGGTGTTCAAGAAGACCGTCGGTCAGGTCAAGGCCGTCGACGGGGTCTCGTTCGGTCTGCGGGCCGGCGAGACGCTCGGTGTCGTCGGCGAGTCCGGCTGCGGCAAGTCGACCCTCGCCCGGGTTCTGATGAACCTGGAGAAGCCGACCGCAGGCAGCGTGGTCTACAAGGGCCAGGACATCTCCAAGCTCTCCGGTGGGGCGCTGCGCCGGCTGCGTCGGCAGATCCAGCTGGTCATGCAGGACCCGTACACCTCGCTGAACCCGCGGATGACGGTCGGCGACCTGATCGGTGAGCCGTTCGAGATCCACCCGGAGGTGGCGCCCCGGGGCAGCCGCCGGGCCAAGGTCCGCGAGCTGCTCGACCTGGTCGGTCTGAACCCGGAGCACATCAACCGGTACCCGCACCAGTTCTCCGGCGGTCAGCGGCAGCGCATCGGCATCGCCCGGGCGCTCGCGCTGCGGCCCGAGGTGATCGTCTGCGACGAGCCCGTCTCGGCGCTGGACGTCTCCATCCAGGCCCAGGTGATGAACCTGCTGGAGAAGCTGCAGGGTGAGCTGGGCCTGTCGTACATCTTCATCGCCCACGACCTGTCGGTGGTCCGCCACCTGTCGGACCGCGTGGCGGTGATGTACCTCGGCAAGATCGTCGAGATCGGCACCGAGGACGAGATCTACGAGCGGCCGACCCACCCGTACACCCAGGCGCTGCTCTCGGCGGTGCCGGTGCCGGACCCGACCCAGCGGAACAACAAGACGATCATCCGGCTCACGGGTGACGTGCCGTCGCCGATCAGCCCGCCCTCGGGCTGCCGGTTCCGGACCCGCTGCTGGAAGGCGCAGGATGTCTGCGCCGAGCAGGTCCCGCTGCTGGAGATCCGCCGCGACTCGGACCACCCGAGCGCCTGCCACTTCGCGGAGCGGCGCGAGATCGTCGCCACCCACGAGGCGTGATCCACCGGAACCGCCTGCCGACGTCACCACGACGACGGCAGGCGGTTCTGTCTTTCCCGGCCCGCTGAGCGCCTCAGAGCGGCCCGCGGCCCGCTCGCAGCAGCAACAGCGCCAGTTGCGTACCGTCGGCGCCGAGCGCGAGCCGGAAGCGTTCCAGGATGTCCCGTTCCCGGGAGAGCACCAGCCGGGTGCCGCCGGAGGCCATCCGGGTCGCGCCGACCTCCCGCGACAGCGCGGCCCGCTCCTGCCAGAGCGTGATCAAGGCGTGGTCGATCTCGTCGATCCGCTCCCTGATCTGCACGATCCGCGCGGCGGCGGTCGGCTCCACCGTGCCGGTCCGCGCGTCGGCCGGTTCGCCGGACTCCGTCGGAGGGCCCGCCTCCGGCACGCTCCCGTCGACCGGGGCCTGTGCCGGGTCCGGCCGTGCCGGGCCGCCGTTCTGCTCCACCACGTCTGTCATCATCGGGTACCTCTCGCGCTCTGGTGCCCCGTGCCCGCAACCCGGGACGAAAAAGCCCCGGACTCCAGGAGCCCGGGGCTTTTCGCAGGTCTGATCGATCAGGCGCGACCTACGGCAGCCGGACTCCCGGTGCCGTAGTAAAAGTAGTAGCGCGCTCCGATCACGCCGTCGAGTATGCCCACGCGGATGGCCGGCGCGCAAGGATTCGACGCGGTTCGTGACGCAGGGCCCGGCTGGCGGACGGGCCCCGCACCGGTCGGGAAGTGTCCGGCTGGCGGCATAGACTTGGCGCGCGATGCATCCTCTCTTCGACATCCCCGCGTCCCCGCCCGCGCCGGAGTCCGCGCCGGCCCGTCCGCACCGGCCTGGGCCGGCCGCCGCCCGCCTCGATCCGCGGCAACTGCTCGACGGGTTGAACGGGCCGCAGCGCGACGCGGTCAGCCACGCCGGTTCGCCGCTGCTGATCGTGGCCGGCGCGGGCTCCGGCAAGACCCGGGTGCTCACCCACCGGATCGCCTACCTGCTCGCCGCACGGGACGTCCACCCCGGCGAGATCATCGCCATCACGTTCACCAACAAGGCGGCGGGCGAGATGAAGGAGCGCGTCGCCGCGCTGGTCGGTCCCCGGGCCCGGCTGATGTGGGTGTCGACGTTCCACTCCGCGTGCGTCCGCATCCTGCGCGCCGAGCACGAGCACGCCGGCCTCAAATCGACGTTCTCGATCTACGACGCGGATGACTCCCGCCGCCTGATGCAGTTGGTCACCCGGGAGTTGGATCTCGACCCGAAGCGCTACCCGGCGCGTGGGCTGGCCGCCCAGGTCTCCAACCTCAAGAACGAGCTGGTCGACCCGGAGCAGTTCGCCGCGCGGGCCAGCGGGCCCAACGAGCGGGCGCTCGCCGAGGCGTACACGCTCTACCAGCGCCGGCTGCGCGAGGCGCACGCGCTGGACTTCGACGACCTGATCATGACGACGGTGCACCTGCTCCAGTCCCACCCGCACGTGGCCGAGAGCTATCGGCGGCGGTTCCGGCACGTGCTCGTCGACGAATACCAGGACACCAACCACGCCCAGTACGTCCTGATCAAGGAGCTGGTCTCCGGCACCGACGGGCTGGACCCGGCCGAGCTGTGCGTGGTCGGTGACGCCGACCAGTCGATCTACGCGTTCCGGGGCGCGACGATCCGCAACATCCTGGAGTTCGAACGGGACTTCAGCGACGCGCGGACGATCCTGCTGGAACAGAACTACCGCTCCACGCAGACCATCCTCAACGCGGCCAACGCGGTGATCGACCGCAACACGTCCCGCAAGCCGAAGCGGCTGTGGAGCGAGGCCGGCGACGGCGAGCGGATCGTCGGGTACGTGGCGGACACCGAGCACTCCGAGGCCGACTGGGTGGGCCGGGAGATCGACCGACTCGTCGACGCCGACGAGACCCGCCCCGGTGACGTCGCCGTCTTCTACCGCACCAACGCCCAGTCCCGCGTCTTCGAGGAGGTGTTCATCCGCGCCGGCCTGCCGTACAAGGTGGTCGGCGGGGTGCGCTTCTACGAGCGCAAGGAGGTCCGCGACGCGCTGGCGTACCTGCGCTCGGTGGTCAACGACGACGACACCGTGAGCCTGCGGCGGGTGCTGAACACCCCACGCCGGGGCATCGGCGACCGTGCGGAGGCGTGCGTCGAGGCGCTGTCCAGCCGCGACCGGATCTCGTTCGGCGCGGCGCTGCGCCGGGCCCGTGAGGCGCCCGGCATCTCCACCCGGGCGGCCAACGGCATCGCCGACTTCGTGGCGCTGCTCGACGGCGCACGGGAGCTGGCCGAGACCGGCACCCCGGAGGAGGTGCTGGAGGCCCTGCTGACCCGCTCGGGCTACCTCACCGAGCTGGAGGAGAGCCTCGACCCGCAGGACGCCGGTCGGGTGGACAACCTCCAGGAGTTGGTCAGCGTCGCCCGGGAGTACACCGAGCGGATCGAGGCCCTGGGCGAGGACGGGGAGCGGGCCACCCTGGCCGGGTTCCTGGAGCAGGTCGCGCTGGTGGCCGACGCCGACCAGATCCCCTCCGACGACCCCGACCACCAGGGCGTCGTCACCCTGATGACGTTGCACACCGCCAAGGGCCTCGAGTTTCCGGTGGTCTTCCTGACCGGCCTGGAGGACGGCGTCTTCCCGCACCTGCGCTCGCTGGGCGACACCCGCGAGTTGGAGGAGGAGCGCCGACTGGCGTACGTGGGGATCACCCGTGCCCGACAGCGGCTCTACCTGTCCCGTGCGGTCACCCGTTCGGCGTGGGGGCAGCCGTCCTACAACCCCCCGTCACGCTTCCTGGAGGAGCTGCCGCCGGAGCTGGTGCGCTGGGAGCGCACCGAGGGGTCGTACACCTCGTGGGCTGGCGGGGGCGGCGGCGTCGGTGGCCGCGCGGACCGCGCGCCCGGCGGGCGCGGCACCTTCACCGGGGGTACGCCCAAGGCGGCTCAGCTCGCCCAGCGGCTCGGCGTGGACGGCAGTCGCCTGACCACGGCCAGCGAGCTGCCGCAGGGGCCGAAGGTGGCGGCCGGCGACCGGGTCAACCACCAGCGCTACGGCCTGGGCCGGGTGCTGGCCGTCGAGGGCCACGGCCCGGGTGCCCGCGCGCAGATCGACTTCGGCGACCAGATCATGTGGCTGGTCCTGCGCCACGCCCCGGTCGACAAGCTCTAACCCGCGCCGATCTTGCACTTTCGGTCGTCGACATCGGGGCTCATGCCCTTTTTGTCGCCACAGAAAGTGCAAGATCGGCGCAGGTACGGGGTCAGCAGCCCAGGTCCACGCCTCGGGCGCGCATGAACGGGGCCGGGTCGATCTGGTTCCACATGCCCTGGTGCACCTCGAAGTGCAGGTGTGGGCCGGTGGCGTCGCCGGTGGCGCCCTCGTAACCGATCACCTGGCCGGCTTTGACCTTCTGGCCGACGGTGACCGCGATGCGGCTCTGGTGGGCGTAGTGGGTCAGGTAGCCGTTGCCGTGGTCGATGAAGACGGAGTTCCCGTACCCGTCGGCGGCGTCGCCGGCCTGGGTGACAGTGCCGGCCGCCGCGGCGCGGATGGGGGTGCCCGAGGGCAGCGCCAGGTCGATCCCGGCGTGCAGGGTGCCCCAGCGCTCGCCGTAGCAGGAGGTGACCGCGGCCCCGGGCATCGGGTCGACCCAGGCGGCCGTCGGCTTGGTGGTCTTCTTCGGCTTCGGCTTCGGCTTGGCGGTGGCCGTCTTCGTGGGCAACGGGCTGGCGGCGACGGCCGAGGGGCTCGTGGTCGGGCTGGCCGACGGGGAGGCGGGCGGGCTCGCCTCGCGGGCCGAACGGTCGGCCCGGCTGGCGGCCTCGGCCCGGGACTGCGCGTCGAGCGAGACGGCGGTGGGCGCGGGCCGGTCGGGTCCGGTGGTGGCGACGGCGACCCCGCCCAGGCCGAGGGCGACCAGGCTGGCCGCGCCGAGCACGATGAGGCGGTTCCGCCGGCGGGCACGCCGAGGCTGCTCACCGGTGGTGTCGGGGGTGTTCTCGTTCTGGACGGGGCTGTCTTCCGGCACGGCGGACCTTCACAGTCGAGGGGCACTTGACCTCGAAATACTGGTGCCGGGCCGAGTCGGGCGATGGCCGGGACCGGACGCCCGGCCCGCCGGCCGCAGCCGGGACGGCCCGTTATGCGGCGTCCTGAGGCGTTCCGTCCGGATAAGTGATCATGCGGCCCGTGTGCTGGGCCACAGTCGACGCTGTGACCCAGGGAACATCAGCGCACGCAGAACCGCCCGGATCGACAGATCCGGGCGGTCAACGGTCAGTACCCAGCGTCAGGACGCGGCTACATCGCTGTAGATTGCCTCGACTTGCAGCTTGATGTCCACTCCGCGCTCCTGCAGGTACGGAACGGGGTCGATCGGTGCGCCCTTGACATGGAGTTCGAGGTGCAGGTGGGTGCCGTAGGCGTGACCGGTCTGGCCCACCAGGCCGAGCTGGTCGCCCGCCTTGACCTGCTGGCCCTCCTTGACGCTGAGCGCGGAGGAGTGGCCGTAGATGGCCTCGCTGCCGTCGGCGTGCTGCACGATCACGGCGTAGCCGTAGCCGCCGAACCAGCCGGCCTTGGTGACCAGCCCGTCGTGGACGGCCACGTAGGGCGTGCCCTCGGGGACGACCAGGTCGACACCGGTGTGCAGCTTGCCCCACCGCATCCCGTATGGCGAGTTGAAGTCGTAGCCCTGCAGCGGCAGCATCCAGACCTCGGGCTCGGCCGCTTCCTTGCCGCGGCTGTCCCGGGAGGCGCGCTCGGCGTTGTCCGCGCGGGCTGCGGCGTCCTGGCTGGTGACCGACGCCTGCTTGAGCTCGTCGAGCACCGACGGGCTGACGTCCTTGGCGTCCGGCAGGGCCGACGCGCCCAGCGCGACGATGCCCGCGCCGACGAACGCGGTGGTGACGACCGCCGCGTAACGGCTACGCGGGGGGGTGGGTACGCGGCGGCGGCCGCGATATCGATCGGGCTCAGACGACAGGCGCTGGCGCACGCACACCCTCCGTTGTCGGGGTTCCGAGGCGACCGGTGGACGTCCGTGAAGCTCGGATGAACGTCTGCCGACCGCGTCGTCACCCGTCCATGGACCTGATGACAACCGTGGACACGTTAGCCAACCACCAGGCGAGTCACAAGCCAGACCGCTGAATTGGCGTGTCGACTTGTCCGTTTGCGTCCGTGATTGTCATGCATCGTGCCGTCGAACGGTGCCCCCGTAACCACCCGTTCGTCGCCGAGCGTGACCGATCCGGCGGAGTCGTCCGGCTTGACGCCACGGCCGGGCGAGGGCGCTTGCCGCCGGGCGCGTCCGTGGTCGCCGGGATGACGGACGTGTTTCCAGCCCGGATTTCCCGGCCCCGGCCGGGCGGGTTACCGTTCGTTCAGGTGAAGGCCGTGGAGCCGGTGAAAGGTGTGCGCTGATGAGCTCTCGAATTCGGGTCGTCGTCGCGAAGCCAGGTCTGGACGGCCACGACCGCGGCGCGAAGGTCGTCGCCCGCGCCCTGCGGGACGCCGGGATGGAGGTCGTCTACACCGGCCTGCACCAGACGCCCGAGCAGATCGTGGAGACGGCCATCCAGGAGGACGCCGACGCGGTCGGACTCTCCGTGCTCTCCGGCGCGCACATGACGCTGTTCCGTCGGGTGCTGGAGTTGCTCACCGAGCGCGACGCGCGGGACATCGTCGTCTTCGGTGGCGGCATCATCCCGAACGACGACATCCCGGAGTTGGAGAAGCTGGGCGTCGCGAAGATCTTCACGCCGGGCGCCACCACCCAGGCGATCGTCGAGTGGGTCCGCGAGAACGTGGCGCAGCCGGTCTCCTGAGCGGCGGCGCGGTATCCGGGCACGGGGGAGGGGCCGGACGCACCCCTCACACGTCCGGCCCCTCTATGCACGATGCCCCGCCGCCACCCCTCGACCGACAGGGCATCGGCCGTCTCCCGTCATCGCGCTGTGCAGCGCTCCGACACCTGACTCAACGACGACCCCACGGCCGGGTTACGCACCCCTGCCAACATCGCCCGGACGGCTGACACCGACCCTGGCCTGGTCGGAACGGGTCGTGTCCCGACCGCCTCTGTGCATTACGGCACACCGCGCACCCGCTCGGTTGCCGGCCGTGCCCACCTCGCTAGGCTGCGGCCAATGGCCTGTTTCAACTGATGACAGGCGTCAAACTGTTTTCTGAACGCTGGTGGCGGCGCGACGGCGCGCCGCGGAGACGGGACGGGACGCGCAATCGTGGACCTGTACGAGTACCAGGGGCGGGACCTGTTCGAGCGGCACGGCTTGCCCGTGCTGGCCGGCGGCGTTGCCACGACCCCGGAAGAGGCCCGCGCGATCGCCGAACGCCTCGGCGGTCGAGTGGTCGTCAAGGCGCAGGTGAAGGTCGGCGGCCGAGGCAAGGCCGGTGGCGTCAAGCTCGCCGAGGGCCCGGATGAGGCGGTGGCCAGGGCCACCGACATCCTGGGCATGGACATCAAGGGTCACACCGTCCACAAGGTCATGATCACCGTGACGGCGGACGTGGCCGAGGAGTACTACTTCTCGTACCTGCTCGACCGGGCGAACCGCACCTTCCTCTGCATCGCCAGCGTGGCCGGCGGTATGGACATCGAGCAGGTCGCCGCCGAGACCCCGGACCGCGTGGTGAAGGCGCCGATCGACGCCAACACCGGTGTCGACGAGGCCAAGGCGCGGGAGATCGTCACCGCGGCCGGCTTCCCGGCCGAGGTCGCCGACCAGGTCGTCGAGGTGGCCGTCGGCCTGTGGCAGGCGTTCGTCGCCGAGGACGCCACCCTGGTCGAGGTGAACCCTCTCGCCAAGAACGGCGACGGGCGGCTGCTGCTGCTCGACGCCAAGATCACCCTGGACGAGAACGCCGCGTTCCGGCACCCGGACCACGAGGCCCTGGTCGACCAGGCCAGCGTGGACCCGCTGGAGCAGGCCGCCAAGGCCAAGGACCTCAACTACGTCAAGCTCGACGGCGAGGTCGGCATCATCGGCAACGGCGCGGGCCTGGTCATGTCGACCCTCGACGTGGTCGCGTACGCCGGTGAGCGGCACGGCAACGTCAAGCCGGCCAACTTCCTCGACATCGGCGGTGGCGCGAGCGCCGCGGTGATGGCGAACGGGCTGGAGATCGTGCTCTCCGACCCGGCCGTGAAGAGCGTCTTCGTCAACGTCTTCGGCGGCATCACCGCCTGCGACGAGGTCGCCAACGGCATCATCCAGGCGCTGGCCCTGCTCGAGCAGCGTGGCGAGCAGGTCACCAAGCCGCTCGTCGTCCGTCTCGACGGCAACAACGCCGAGGCTGGCCGGGCGATCCTGGACGGCGCGAACAACCCGCTCGTGCAGCGGGTGGACACCATGGACGGTGCGGCCGAGCGGGCCGCTGAGCTGGCAGCTGCGGGGGTCTGATCATGGCTATCTGGCTGACCAAGGAATCGAAGGTCATCGTCCAGGGGATGACCGGCTCCGAGGGCTCCAAGCACACCCGGCGGATGCTCGCCGCCGGCACCAACGTGGTGGGCGGCGTCAACCCGCGCAAGGCGGGCCAGAAGGTCGACTTCGACGGCACCGAGCTGCCGGTGTTCGCGTCCGTGGCGGACGCCATGGCCGAGACCGGTGCCGACGTCACCGTCATCTTCGTGCCGCCGCAGTTCACCAAGGCCGCCGTGGTCGAGGCGATCGACGCCGCGATTCCGCTGGCCGTGGTGATCACCGAGGGCGTGCCGGTGCACGACACCGCCGCGTTCTGGGCGTACAACCTCGCCCAGGGCGAGCGCACCCGAATCATCGGGCCGAACTGCCCGGGGATCGCCTCCCCGGGCGCGTCCAACGCCGGCATCATCCCGGCCGACATCACCGGCTCCGGCCGGATCGGCCTGGTCAGCAAGAGCGGCACGCTGACCTACCAGATGATGTACGAGCTGCGCGACATCGGCTTCTCCACCTGCGTCGGCATCGGTGGCGACCCGATCATCGGCACCACGCACATCGACGCCCTCAAGGCGTTCGAGGCCGACCCGGAGACCGACGCCATCGTGATGATCGGTGAGATCGGCGGCGACGCCGAGGAGCGGGCCGCCGAGTTCATCAAGGCCAACGTCACCAAGCCGGTGGTGGGCTACATCGCCGGATTCACCGCGCCCCCCGGCAAGACCATGGGCCACGCCGGCGCGATCATCTCCGGCTCGGCCGGCACCGCCGAGGCGAAGCAGGCGGCGCTCGAGGCCGTCGGGGTGAAGGTCGGCAAGACGCCGACCGAGACCGCGAAGCTGATGCGGGAGATCATGTCCGGCAACTGAGCCGGCAGGGCAACAGCGAAGGGGTCGACCGGAACCGGTCGGCCCCTTCGTCGTACCGCCGGCTCAGTCGTTGTTCCAGAACGGGTAGTTGCCGGTGAGACGCAGGATCGACCCGCCGATGATGTTGATCACGCCGAACGCGATGGCGAGGTAGCCGAGCACCGGGGACTGGCCGTTACGCCGCGCGTCCCGCAGTGACAGGTAACCGAAGATGATGCCGAGGATGCCGCAACAGATCAGGCCGAGGACGATGCCCAGCACGCCCCAGAGCGTGGTGCGGTCCCGGCCCCGGGCCGGCGGTGGCGGCGGGTATGCGGTCGTCACGACTACCTCCGGTCGGTCGTGGGCGGCGGGCGGACCCGGGCCGCGACCGGCGGATGAGACCCGATGGCGGCGACGGCCACCCCCCTCTGGGCCGAGGCTAGACCCGCGCGGGCCGTCCGGAACCCGGTTCGCCCAACTCGCCGCCGCTGAGGGCGCGTTAACGGACTGCCACAGCCCGCGCGACGTGCCAGAGTAGAGCGGATGTCCCCCGTCACCCCTGACCGTCCCAGCCGTGCCGGCGGCGTACGCGCCGACGACCGGCCGGTCGACCGCGCCCCGCCGCGCCGACGGGTGCCCGCGCCCCGCGCCGGTGGGTCGCCGCGCGGACGGGCGCCGTTGCCCGTCGCCGCCGGGGTGGCCGCCGGCGGGGCCGCCCTCACCTCGTACCTGCCGGTGGCCATCGTGCTCGGCCTGGTCCAGTTGGGCGCGGACTCCACCACGCTGGGCGGCACCCTGCGCACCGCGTTGGCCGGTTGGCTCGTGGGGCACGGCGTCCCGCTGCACACCGAGGCGGGCCCGTTCGGGCTCGCCCCGCTGGCGCTGACCGTGCTCGCGCTGTGGCGACTCACCCGGGCCGGCGTGCACGTGAGCCGCGCGATCGGCGCCCGCGACAGCCGCTCACCGCGCCGGGCGCTGATCGCGGCCGGAGCGGTCGGTCTGGCGTACGCCCTGCTCGGCGCTCTCGCCGCGGTGCTGATCGGCGCGCACGGTCCACAGGTGTCCCCGGTGCGGGCGGCGGCCACGTTCGCGGTGGTCGGCACGCTCGGCGCGCTGGTCGGCGCGATCCGGATCACCGCCGTGACCCGGCTGCTCGTCGCCCGGATACCCGGCCCGCTGCGCGACGGCGTCCGCACCGGCCTGGTGGCCGCGCTCCTGCTGCTCGGCGCGGGGGCCGGCGCGGCCGGCCTGGCCGTGGCCACCGGTGGCGGCGACGCGGCGGACATGATCGGCGCGTACCGGACCGGCGTGGCCGGGCAGGCCGGGATCACCCTGGTCAGCATGGCGTACGCGCCGAACGCGGCGGTCTGGTCGACGAGCTATCTGCTCGGGCCGGGCTTCGCGGTCGGCGTCGACACGGCGGTGCGTACCAGCGAGGTGTCCGTCGGCGCGCTGCCGGCCGTACCCCTGCTCGCCGGCCTGCCGCGCGGCCCGGTGGACGGCCTCGGCGCCCTGCTGCTCGCGGTGCCGGTGCTGGCCGGGATGGTCGCCGGCTGGCTGCTCGCCCGCCGGCTTGCCCGCGTCGCCGGGCCGGAGCGCGCCCCGCGACGGTGGGCGGAGTTGCTGGCGCCGGCCGCGTTGGCCGGCCCGGTGGCCGGCGTGCTGCTCGGCGTCGCCGCCGCGGCCTCCGCCGGACCACTCGGATCGGGGCGGCTGGCGCAGCTCGGGCCGGTGGCCTGGCAGGTCGGCGCCGTGGCGGCCGGCGTCGTCGCGGTAGGCGCGCTACTCGGCGCCGCCGCCACCCGCGTACTGGCCCGCACCCCCCGCCCCACCCCCTGACCTTCGGTTGATCAGGAAGCTGTTGTCACGACACGCCGAGGTGCGGGGCGATAACTTCATGATCAACGCGTGGGGGATCGAGGGTGGGAACGCCGCGGGGCGCCCCGGAGGAGATCCGGAGCGCCCCGACGAGAGGGTTGCCGATCAGGGCTCGGTCGGCAGGCTGAAGCTCCCGATGACGTTCAGCAGGAGCAGCAGGATGCCCAGGCCGACGCCGACCGCGCCGCAGATCAGACCGGCCTTGGCCTGGCCCGCGTTGCTGGCCTGGCCCTGGGCGACCTTCTGCTTGGCGAGGTAGCCGGTCACCACGGCGGCGATGCCCACCGGGATACCCAGGAAGACGCAGCAGACCAGCGGGATCGACGCGATGCCGAGGATCATCGACACCAGACCGAGGGTGTTGTTCTGCCCCTGGGCCTGCGGGTACCCGGCGTTCGGGTACGTCGGAGCGCCGTAGGGCGCCTGCGGCTGCTGCCCGTACGGGGCCTGCGGCGCGCCGTACGGGTCCTGCGGCGGCTGGCCGTAGGGCTGCCCCGGAGCGGGCTGGCCGTACGGCTGGCCCGAGGTGGGCTGCTGGCCGTACGGGGCGGCCGGCGGCGGGGCGTACGGGTCGTGCGGCGGCTGGGGTGCGGTCGGGTCGTTCGGCTGCTGGCCGTACGGGTCGTTCGGCTGCTGGCCGTACGGGTCCTGACCGGGATTACCGGGCTGCATTCGAGAGAACTCCTTGGTTGGATCCGTCAGTTGGTGCTGCTGTTCCCACTCATGATCGCGCCCAGGCCGCCCAACGCACAGCACAGCAACACGATGACAAGCCACGCGATGCCCACGATGAGGGCCCACTTCGACCACTTCCGCGACTCCGCGGCGGCGGCCTGGGCACCGGCGTAGTCACCCTGCTGCAGCAGCGGGTTGACCTTCGACGCGTTGATGATCGCCGGGATGGCCAGGGGCCAGAACAGGAAGATGGCGACGATCGACATCGTCATGTTGTTGTTGATCGGCGGCTGCTGCTGGGGGTGGGCGCCGGGGTGCATGGGGGTGCTCCTCATTCGATCGGCACGCTCGCCGTGCCGGATTACTGACAGGGGTGCGGGCCGGCGCGGTGTCCAGCCCGAGCGACCGGCAGCGTACCGGTTCGATGCTCGTCCGCACCGGCACAGAATCGGCGCGCCGCCCGGTCGAAGGTCGTTCGTGACCTGCCCGATAGGGTGTTGCGGTGACCGAGCCCGCGTCCGTCGCCCGCATCGTCGTCCTCGTCTCCGGCTCCGGGAGCAACCTCCAGGCCCTGCTGGACGCCGCGGTCGATCCCGCGTACGGCGCCCAGGTGGTGGCGGTCGGCGCGGACCGCGACGGCATCGCGGGCCTGGACCGGGCCGAGGCCGCCGGGGTGCCGACGTTCGTCGAGCGGGTCCCGGATCACGACAGCCGGGAAGACTGGGACCGGGCGCTCACCGCGCACGTCGCCAAGCACCAACCGGACCTGGTCATCTCCGCCGGGTTCCTCAAGCTGGTCGGCCCGCACTTCCTCGCCGCCTTCGGCGACCGCTACCTGAATACCCACAACACCCTGCTGCCGGCGTTTCCCGGCATCCACGGCCCGCGCGACGCTCTCGCCTACGGCGTGAAGCTCACCGGGGCCACGCTGTTCTTCGTCGACGCCGGCATGGACACCGGGCCGATCGTGGCGCAGGTCGCAGTGCCGGTGCTGGACGACGACGACGTGGACACCCTCACCGAACGCATCAAGGAAGCCGAGCGCCGCCAGCTCGTCGAGCAGGTCGGTCGGCTGGTCCGCGAAGGCTGGACCATCACCGGAAGGAAGGTCACGGTTCCGTGAGTCCCACTCAGGACGGGCGTCGCCCGATTCGGCGGGCGCTGGTCAGCGTCTACGACAAGACCGGGTTGGTCGAGCTGGCCCAGGCCCTGCACGCGGCCGGTGTGGAGATCGTGTCCACCGGCAGCACGGCGGGCACCATCGCCGCCGCCGGGGTGCCGGTGACGCCGGTGGAGACGGTGACCGGGTTCCCCGAGGTGCTCGACGGCCGGGTGAAGACCCTGCACCCGAAGGTGCACGCGGGCCTGCTCGCCGACCTGCGCAAGGACACCCACGTGGCCCAGCTCGACGAGCTGGGGGTGGCCGCGTTCGACCTGCTGGTCTCCAACCTCTATCCGTTCCAGGCGACCGTCGCCTCCGGGGCCGGCGTCGAGGAGTGCGTGGAGCAGATCGACATCGGCGGCCCGGCAATGGTGCGCGCCGCCGCCAAGAACCACGCCTCGGTCGCCGTGCTCACCGACCCGGCCGGCTACCCGGCGCTGCTCGGCGCGCTCGACGAGGGCGGCTTCACGCTGGCCCAGCGTCGCGCGCTCGCGGCCCGCGCGTTCGCCGACATCGCCGAGTACGACGTGGCGGTCGCCCAGTGGTGTGCCCGTGAGCTGGCTCCCGCCGACGACACCTGGCCGGCGTTCGCCGGTTCGGCGCTGCGCAAGTCGACGGTGCTGCGGTACGGCGAGAACCCGCACCAGCCGGCCGCTCTCTACGTCGACCCGGACGCCCCGGCAGGGCTGGCTCAGGCCGAGCAGTTGCACGGCAAGGAGATGTCGTACAACAACTACGTGGACGCGGACGCCGCCTGGCGGGCCGCGAACGACTTCGCCGACCAGCCGGCCGTGGCGATCATCAAGCACGCCAACCCGTGCGGCATCGCGGTGGGCGTGGACGTGGCCGAGGCGCACCGCCGGGCGCACGCCTGCGACCCGGTGTCGGCGTTCGGCGGTGTCATCGCCGTCAACCGGCCGGTCTCGGTCGAGATGGCCCGGCAGGTCGCGGACATCTTCACCGAGGTGGTGGTCGCCCCCGGCTTCGACGAGGGCGCGGTCGAGGTGTTGCAGGGCAAGAAGAACATCCGGCTGCTGCGCGCGCCCGCGTGGACTCCGGCTGCCGTCGAGTGGCGGTCGGTGACCGGCGGCGTGTTGACCCAGGCCGCCGACCGGGTGGACGCCCCCGGCGACGACCCGGCGAGCTGGCAGTTGGCGACCGGTGAGCCCGCCGACGAGGAGCTGCTGCGCGACCTGGCGTTCGCCTGGCGGGCGGTCCGCGCGGTGAAGAGCAACGCGATCCTGCTCGCCAAGGACGGCGCGACCGTCGGGGTGGGCATGGGTCAGGTCAACCGCGTCGACTCGGCGCAGCTCGCGGTCAGCCGCGCCGGCGCCGACCGGGCCCGTGGCTCGGTGGCCGCCTCGGACGCGTTCTTCCCGTTCGCCGACGGCCCGCAGATCCTCATCGACGCGGGCGTCCGCGCCATCGTCCAGCCCGGCGGCTCCATCCGCGACGAAGAGGTAATCGAAGCGGCGAAGAAGGCCAACGTAACGATGTACCTGACGAAGACCCGCCACTTCTTCCACTGACCCACCCCACCCCGCCCCACCCCACCCCGCCCTGCCCGCGTCGATCATGGAGTTGTGGTGCCCCGCAAAAGGGGCGCCGGCGGAGGGTTCGCCCACCGCAACTTCATGATCGACGAGGGCGGGCGGAAGGGCGGGGGCGGGCGGGGGGTGGGGGTGGGGGCGGGGTCAGGCTGTGGTGGGGGAGCGGAGTTCGGCGAAGTGGCAGGCGGAGGGGTGGGGGTCTGCCGCTCTTGGGACGGTCTGCGGGTCCTCGATCGCGCAGATCTCCTGGGCCTTCCAGCAGCGGGTCCGGAAGTGGCAGCCGCTCGGCGGGTCGGCCGGGCTCGGCACGTCGCCGACCAGCCGGATCATGCTGCGCTGGTCGCGTACCTCCGGGTCCGGCACCGGCACGGCCGAGAGCAGGGCCTGGGTGTACGGGTGGGTCGGCCGCTCGTAGATCTCGTCCTCGGTGCCGATCTCGACGATCCGCCCGAGGTACATGACGGCGACCCGGTCGGCGATGTGCCGCACCACGGACAGGTCGTGGGCGATGAAGATGTACGAGAGCCCGAACTCGTCCTGGAGCTGCTCCAGCAGGTTGATCACCTGGGCCTGGATGGAGACGTCCAGCGCCGAGACGGGCTCGTCGCAGACGATCACCTCGGGCCGCAGCGCGAGCGCCCGGGCGATGCCGATGCGCTGCCGCTGACCGCCGGAGAACTGGTGCGGGTACCGGTTGATGTGCTCCGGGTTCAGCCCCACCAGGTCGAGCAGCTCCTGGACCCGCTTGGCCTTGCTGCCCTTGGGCGCGGCGTCCGGGTGGATCTCGAACGGCTCGCCGATGATGTCGCCGACCGTCATCCGCGGGTTCAACGACGTGTACGGGTCCTGCATGACCATCTGCATGTTCCGGCGTAGCCGGCGCAGTTCGGACCCGGAGGCCTTGAACAGGTCCCTGCCCTCCAGGGTGGCGCTTCCGGAGGTGGGCGTCTCCAGCCGCATGAGCAGTCGGGCGAGGGTGGACTTGCCGCACCCGGACTCGCCGACCACGCCCAGCGTCTCGCCCCGGCGCAGCTCGAAGCTCACGCCGTCGACGGCCTTGACGGCGCCGATCTGCCGTTGGAACAGCACACCCTGACTGATCGGGAAGTGCTTCACCAGGTTGTCGACGGAGAGGATCGTCTCGCCCCGGACCTTGGCGGAGCTAGCGGGCGCTGTCATCACGGACCTCCTGCGCGAAGTGGCAAGCGCTGGTTCGGCCGTCGCCGAGGACCAGGTCGTGCGGCACCACGTCCACGCAGACCTGCTGTGCGTACGGGCACCGGGGGTGGAAGGGGCATCCGGAGGGGATGCGCATCAGGTTCGGGGGCAACCCCTTGATCGTCGCCAGTTCCTGGCCGCGGACGTCCAGGCGGGGGATCGATTCCAACAACCCCTTGGTGTACGGGTGGGCCGGCGCCTTGTAGAGCGAGCGGACGTCGGCGTGCTCGACGATCCGGCCCGCGTACATGACCGCGATCCGGTCCGCGACGCCGGCGACCACGCCCAGGTCGTGGGTGATCAGGATCATCGCCATGTTGAGGTCCCGGCGCAGGTCGGCGAGCAGGTCCATGATCTGGGCCTGCACGGTGACGTCGAGCGCGGTGGTCGGCTCGTCGGCGATGAGCACCTTCGGGTCCAGCGCCAACGCCATCGCGATCATGACGCGCTGCCGCATGCCGCCGGAGAACTGGTGCGGG
Organism: Micromonospora sp. NPDC049662; assembly: GCF_040675055.1. Classification (NCBI taxonomy): domain Bacteria; kingdom Bacillati; phylum Actinomycetota; class Actinomycetes; order Micromonosporales; family Micromonosporaceae; genus Micromonospora; species Micromonospora sp. NPDC049662. Next base: position 6,753 of record NZ_JBFAOC010000066.1, on the reverse strand, counting down.
TAGTCACCGACCCGCTTGGCGGCCCCGGGGATCTTGACCAGGTCCATCAGCTCGATCGCGCGACGGCGGGCGTCACCCCGGGACATCCCGGCGCGCTGGCGCAACGTCTCACCGATCTGCCAGCCGACGGGGAACACCGGGTTGAGGGCGGACAGCGCGTCCTGGAAGATCATCGCGATCTCTTTGCCGCGTACCTGCCGACGCTGCTCCTCGGAGCGGGTGAGCAGGTCCTGACCCTGGTAGAGGATCTGGCCGGAGCGGACGAACGCGGGCGGCGAGTCCAGGATGCCCATGATCGCTTGGGCGGTGACCGACTTGCCGGAGCCGGACTCACCGAGCACGGCGAGGGTCTCCCCGGCGTCCAGGTGGTACGACACGCCGTTGATCACCCGGGCCACACCCTCGTTGGTGCGGAACTCGACGTGCAGGTCCCGCAGCTCCAGCAGGTGACCGCCCTCGGGCGTGGCGGAGGCGGGCGTGGGTTCGACGGTCATGAGTGAATCACCGCAGCTTCGGGTCGAAGGCGTCACGGATCGCGTCGCCGAGCATGATGAACGCCAGGACGGTGAGCGCGAGGAAGGCCGACGGAACGAGGAGCGGGGTGGCCGCCTCGCGCATGTGGATCCGGCCGGTGTCGATGTCCTGGCCCCACGAGATGGTCGGCGCCTTGAGGCCGATGCCGAGGAAGGACAGCGTCGCCTCGGCGGCGATGAACGAGCCGAGCGCGATCGTCAGCACCACGATGGCCGGAGCCAGCGAGTTCGGCAGGATGTGCCGCCACATGATCCGGCTGTTGCCGGCGCCGAGCATCCGGGCCGCCGCGACGTAGTCCTGTTCCTTGGCGGTGATCACCGAGGAACGGACCACGCGGGCGGCGGTGGTCCATCCGAGGAGCGCCAGCACGAAGACGACAGCGCCGATCCGGGCCCACTGGCTGTCGCTGGACACCCGCTTGAGCAGCACGATCGCGGCCAGCAGCAGCGGGATACCGAGCACCACGTCGATCACCCGGGAGAGCACCGCGTCGACCCAGCGGCCGAAGTAACCGGCGAGCATGCCGACCACGAGCGCGATGATCCCGGTGCCGAGGGTGGCGAGCGCACCGACCAGCAGCGAGGCCCGGGTGCCGTAGACCGCCCGGGAGTACGTGTCGCAGCCCTGGAAGTCGTACCCGAAGATAGCTCCGCCGGACGGCCCGGCGTGCTGTCGGGAGAGCAGGCAGTCGTTCGGATTGTTCGTGGTGAACACCCCGGGGAGCAGTGCCATCAGGGTGAAGATGGTGACCAGTGCCAGCGAGATCCAGAAGATCGGGTTGCGGCGCAGGTCCCGCCAGGCGTCTCCGGCCAGGCTGCGGGGCTTCTGCGGAACGCCCACCTGGTTGGGTGCGCCCGGTTCGCCCGAAGGGCCCCGCCGCGCGGCCTGGTTCTCGCTGGCCGCGACAGTCTCAAAGTCACTCATGCCGGCACCTCGCTGCGCTCACTCATAGCGGATCCTCGGGTCGAGTACGGCGTACAGGACGTCCACCACCAGGTTCGAGACCAGGTAGACCACGACCAGCACGCTGACGATGCCCACCACCAGGGGGCCGTCCTCGGTGCGGATGCCGCGGAAGAGGTTGAAGCCGACGCCGGGGATGTTGAAGACGCCCTCGGTGATGATCGCGCCGCTCATCAGGTTGCCCAGTTCCACACCGAGGAAGGTGACCACCGGGATCAGTGAGTTGCGCAGCACGTGGACGACGACGATGCGCCGCTTGACCAGGCCCTTGGACCGAGCGGTCCGGACGTAGTCCGCGCGCAGGTTCTCCGCCACCGAGGCCCGGGTGAGTCGCAGGGCGGTGGCCAGCGAGAGCGAGCCGAGCACGATGCCCGGCAGCAGCAGCGCGTAGAAGGTCGGGTCGGAGCCGGCGGTGGGCGGGAAGAGCTGCCACTTGACGCCCAGCAGGTACTGCGCCAGGGGCGCCAGCACGATCGTCGGGATGCCGAGCACCAGGAGGGTCAGCACGAGCGTCGAGTTGTCGAAGATGCTGGCCCGGCGGATGCCGGCGAGCACCCCGGCGGTGACGCCGAAGATGATCGCCACGGCGAGTGCGATGAGCGCGAGCCGCACGGTGACCGGCCAGGCCGACTGGAGGATGTCACCGATGTTCCGACCGGTGAGTGACTCGCCCAGGTTGCCCTGGAGCAGGTTCTTGACGTAGTCGAAGTAGCGGTAGAAGAACCCGCCGACGCCGGTGGCGTCGAGGTGGTACTTCTCGGTCAGGTAGGCCCGTTGCGCTGGCGTCACCGGCCGTTCGCCGGCGAGCGCCTGGATCGGGTCGCCCTGCCCGGCGAATGTCAGCGCGTAGACGATCAGGGTGGTCCCGAAGAAGGCGAGGACCATCTGCAGTAGGCGCCGCAGGATGTAGCGGAACATGCTTAGCAGTCTCTCCGGAAATGTGCGAAAGGGTCGCAGGACGGCATCTCTGGTCGTACCCGAAATATCCGGAACGTGCCGTCCGGCCCGGGGGAGCCGGCGCCACCGACGCCGGGTCCGCTGCTGCGGCCCGGCCCCGGTGGTGCAGACCGGGCCACCCGGGCTTCGTCGCCCGGGTGGCCCGCACCCTGCTCAGCTCAGTTGGCTGCTTCGATCTTGACGAGGTTGACCCGCTGGAACAGGTCCATCTGCACGTTCTTGACCTTGGACGAGTAGCCGAACACGTTCTGGCCGAAGCGCAGCGGGATCACCGGCATGTCCTTGGCCAGGATGTCCTCCGCCTGCTGGTACTTGGCGATCGCCTCGTCCTGCGTCTTGGCGGCGGCACCCTCCTTGACCAGCCTGTCGAAATCCTTGTTGCTGTAGCCGTAGTAGTTCGACGAGCCGTTCGTGCTGTACAGCGGGCCGAGGTAGTCCTCCATGGTCGGGTAGTCCATGACCCAACCCATCCGGAAGGCACCCACCGGCGTCTTCTTCTCGACCTTGGTCAGTAGGTCGGCGAACTTCGGCTCGGCCACGCCGACCGCGTCCACACCCAGGTTGGCCTTGAGCTGGTTGACCGTGGCGTCGACCCAGTCCTTGTGACCGCCGTCGCCGTTGTACGAGATGACGATCTTCGCGGGACCGCCGGCGGCCTGGTAGAGCTTCTTGGCCTCGGTCGGGTTGAACTCGCCCGCCGTGCCGGTGGTGTTCTCGCGGTAGCCCGGCAGGACCGGCGAGACGAAGGAGCGCGCCGACGTCTGCGAGCCCTTGAAGACCGACTTGGTGATCTCGTCACGGTCGATCGCCATCGAGATGGCCTTGCGGACGTCCGGGTTGCTGTAGTCCTTGTCGAACGTCGGGAACGCCAGGAACTGGAACGACGACATCGGGCTGGTCTGGTACCGGTCGCCCAGGTCGGTCGGCGCGGTGCTCAGGCTCTCGGTCGGGATCGTCGGCAGCACGTCAAGGTTGTCCGCCAGGACGTCCGCGTACGCCGCGGTGAGCTGCTGGTAGATCCGGAACTCCACGTTCTTGACCTTGGGCTTCTCGCCCGGGAACGCGTCGTACCGCTCGACCTCGATCTTGCTGTCGTGCTGCCAGGTGCCCTTCATCTTGAAGGGGCCCTGCCCGATCGGAGCCTGCTCGTAGGAGTCCTTGAGCACGCCCGGCGCCGAGAACGCGGCGTCCGGCATCGGGAAGAACGCGTTGTAGCCCAGCGTCGTGCGGAAGTCGATGTACGGGTCGGAGAGCGTCACGGTGAAGGTGAGGTCGTCGACCTTCTTCAGGCCGGACATCTCCTTGGCCTTCGGCTCCTTGCCCTGCAGGTCCGCGTAACCAGCGATCTTCTCGAAGAAGGGGTTGGTGTCCTGGCCGTTGGGGGCGTACGCGCCGTAGTTCCACGCGTTGATGTAGTTCTGGGACGTGACCTTCTCACCGTTGTGGAAGGTGTAGCCGTCCTTGAGCTTGATCGTCCAGACCTTGTTGTCGGACGAGGTGATCGACTGGGCAGCCACCTCGTACGGCTTGTTCTGGGCGTCGTAGTCGACGAGCGGGCTGAACAGGCCGGCGATGACCTGAGAGCCGGACGTCTCCGTGGTGTTGGTGGGAACCAGGTGCTTCGGCTCGCCGATCTGGATGCTGACGGCCGAACTGCCGTTGCCACCGGATCCGCCGTCTCCGCCGCTGCCGCAGGCCGCGAGGCCCAGCGTCACCGCGAGCGGGAGGGCGGTCCAGGCAGCGAGTCTACGAACTCGCATTGAGCCTCCTCATCTCCTCACGCTGCGCAGTCATGCCCGACGCTGGGTTTACGCTGCGCAACAGGCGGTAACGGTAGGTCGGCTTACCGCCTGTCGACAACGGCTGGGTCGCGGGCGGGTAACGGTTCCAGTCGTACCTGCTTGCGTGCGGACCTAGCGCGTGCTACCCCAGACCGGACAGGCGGCCATGAACTGGGAATTCGCCGGTGAAGCGGAGATCTTCCGTGCTCTGGTGAAACGGATTCGGCGCTCCGTGGCGAGTCGTCCGGTGTCGCCCACGCGCACCGCCGCCGCCCGTTTCGACGGTGACCAGTTCCACAGGCAGTCACTGATAGTGATGAACGGCACGTGACTCTTCGTTACCGATGGGTGTGTGATCGGGGCCTCGGCGGTCGGCCGGAGCGAGGTCCCGGGAACGGCAGGTGCCGGACATGAGACGATCTGGTCGTGACGGCGACGGTTCTGGACGGCAAGGCGACCGCAGCGGAGATCAAGGACGAGCTGCGGACACGGGTGAAGGCGCTCGCGGAGCGCGGCATCATCCCCGGGCTGGGCACGGTCCTGGTCGGGGCCGACCCGGGAAGCCAGGCGTACGTCAACGGCAAGCACCGCGACTGCGCCGAGGTGGGCATCGCCTCGATCCGCCGGGAGCTGCCGGCCGACGCCACCCAGCAGCAGGTCGACGACGTAATCGCCGAGCTGAACGCCGACCCGGCGTGCCACGGCTACATCGTCCAACTGCCGCTGCCCGCCCACCTGGACACCCAGCGGGTGCTGGAGCTGATCGACCCGGACAAGGACGCCGACGGCCTGCACCCGGTCAACCTGGGTCGCCTGGTCCTCGGCTACGACGGTCCGCTGCCTTGCACCCCGCGTGGCATCGTCGAGCTGCTCCGCCGCCACGACGTGGCGCTACGGGGCGCCACCGTGGCCGTGGTCGGCCGGGGCAACACCGTCGGCCGCCCGCTCGGCCTGCTGCTCACCCGTCGTAGCGAGAACGCCACCGTGACCCTCTGCCACACCGGCACCCTCGACCTCGCCTCGCACACCCGCGCCGCCGACATCGTCATCGTCGCGGCCGGCGTACCCGGACTGCTGACCGCCGACATGATCAACCCCGGCGCGGTGGTCGTGGACGTCGGCATCACGCGGGTTATCGGCCCGGACGGCAAGGGCCGCTACACCGGGGATGTCGACCCGGAGGTGGCCGAGACGGCCGGCGCGCTCGTCCCGATGCCCGGCGGTGTCGGCCCGATGACCCGCGCCATGTTGCTGACCAACGTGGTGGAGCGCGCCGAACGCGGCTGAGGTGTAAGGAAGGGCACCTTATTAACGCCTGGTGCATGTAAAGGGGCCCTTCCTAACCCGACAAGGCGGTAACCCTCCGCCCCTGGCCCGATCGGTGCCAGGATGGCTGATACGGTCCGGAAAACCGACTGGTATCAGGGAGTGGGACGACCATGGGTAAGAAGGTCACTGTCGTCGGGGCTGGTTTCTACGGCTCCACCACCGCACAGCGCCTGGCCGAGTACGACGTCTTCGACACCGTAGTGATCACCGACATCGTGGAGGGCAAGCCCGCGGGCCTCGCGCTCGACCTCAACCAGTCGCGGGCCATCGAGGGCTTCGAGACCAAGGTCGTCGGCGTGACCACCGGCCCGAACGGTGAGGGCTACGAGGGCATCGAGGGCTCTGACGTCGTCGTCATCACCGCCGGTCTGCCCCGCAAGCCGGGCATGAGCCGGATGGACCTCCTGGAGACCAACGCCAAGATCGTCCGCCAGGTCGCCGAGAACGTCGCCAAGTACGCCCCGAGCGCCGTTGTCATCGTCGTCTCCAACCCGCTGGACGAGATGACCGCCCTGGCGCAGATCGCCACCCAGTTCCCCAAGAACCGGGTCCTCGGCCAGGCTGGCATGCTCGACACCGCGCGGTTCAGCAACTTCGTCGCCGAGGCGTTGAACGTGCCCGTGGCGTCCGTACGCACCCTGACCCTTGGCTCGCACGGCGACACCATGGTGCCGGTGCCGTCGCAGAGCACCGTCAACGGCAAGCCGCTGCGCGACGCGATGCCGGCCGAGCAGATCGAGGAGCTGGTCGTCAAGACCCGCAACGGTGGGGCCGAGGTCGTCGCGCTGCTCAAGACGGGTTCGGCGTACTACGCCCCGTCCGCCGCCGCGGCCCGCATGGCGAAGGCCGTGGCCGAGGACTCCGGCGACGTCATGCCGGTCTGCGCCTGGGTCGACGGCGAGTACGGCATCTCCGGCGTCTACCTGGGCGTCGAGGCCGAAATCGGCGCCGAGGGTGTCCGTCGGGTCGTCGAGACCGACCTGGACGCCGACGAGCGCGCGAGCCTCCTCGAGGCGGCCGAGGCCGTCCGCGCGAAGCAGGGCGACATCTCCAGCATGTGATCCACCAGCAGCACGACGAAGGGGGGGGCCGCCCCCCCCGCCCCCCCCGGTGGCCCACCCCCGCCCCCCCCCCCCCCCCCCCCCCCCCCCCCCCCCCCCCCCCCCCCCCACAGATGTAGCACCCACAA